>DASQFK010000285.1:0-3017 GCA_035633175.1 Methylotenera sp. | reverse complement strand
AAATATTTCCAGCAAGCTTTGCGCTTTGCTTTCGTAGTTATCAATCACCCGTAAAAACTTGCCAGCATATTCGGGGTAGTTTTTATTAAAGCGCTCTTCAATAAATAGCGCATGGGTATGGTTTTTGGCAAAAATAATGGTCTTGCCCAGTTTTTCGCCACCCTGCACTTTAATGCCGTCGGTCATTAAGTGGTCGAGCACTTTATCCACGGTATCGGTGTTAAACAGCCAGCTATTCAGTGCCGCACTATCAATCTCATCGGGCGCTTCGCCTGTGGTCGGGTCGCCAAATTTTTCTTCATATTCTGCTTGTTCGCGCTCAGATAGCTGGTGGAATTTCACCCCTTCGCGAATAAACTTTAGCGGAACCGACATGGCTTTGGGCGGTACCAAATATCTACCTTTCACCGCGCTGTCTAATTCATAAGCAAAAGTGGGATTGTCATCTTCAATACCAAATAAACCATAGGTGTTGTGGTCGATATCGGTTTTTGGCGTGGCAGTCAGCCCAATCAACAAAGCATCAAAATACGCAAAAATCGCTTTATATTTTTGGTACACCGAGCGGTGCGCCTCATCAATAATAATCAGATCAAAATGCCCCACGCCATAAAAGCGCTCGCCCTCTTGCACGTGGTCTATGCGGTTCATAATGGTGGGGTAGGTAGAAAACACCAGCCGCGTACCGTTGTCTTCTTTTTCCTTGGTCAGGTCTATCGAGCTCAGGTTGGGCAGGTATTCATTAAACGCATTTTTCGCCTGCGTGACTAATGCGTTTCTATCCGCCAAAAACAGCACACGCTTGGCCCAATTGCATTTGGTGAGCATATCCACAATCGCCGCAGCGGTGCGGGTTTTGCCGCTGCCTGTGGCCATCACCAGCAAGCTTTGTCTGGCACGGCCTTTCAAGTGACCTTGCTTATTAGTGCTGACATAGTTTTCAGCCACGCGCTTAATCGCCTCTAGCTGATACGCCCGCTCGGCAATATCCAGGTTCACTTTAAACTCGCGCAAGTCAGTACGGGTCTGGCGGCGGGCGATCAATAGCTGCAACTCTTCTTTGCTATAAAAACCCTGTACCTCGCGCTCAGGGTAAAACTGGTCATCCCATAAGTGGGTTTCAAAACCATTACTGTAAAACATCACCGGTCGTTGGCCTGTCATGGCTTCCAGGCAATTGGCATACAGCTCCACTTGGTGTTTGCCTTTGCGCGCATCGGCCATGGTTTTTTTTGCTTCAACCACAGCCAAAGGCAAACCATCGTCGCCCCACAACACATAATCCACATAACCAATCCCGGAAGTGTTGGTGCTGGCTGGCATGCCTGTCACTTCATATTCCAAGTCGATGCCATCTTTTAAATCGTCCCAGCCGCATTCCTTGAGTGATAAATCAATATAACGGCGGCGTGTTTCGGCCTCGCTCACCAAAAGCGGCACTGCTAGTTCGAAGTTTATGGTTTGTTCGCGTGCGTGTTTACGGGCAGCGAGTTCGGCTTTGTGTCGTTCAAGTTGCTGCTTAAGCTGCGCGTTTTCTTCTGCTTGCAGTAGTCTGGCCTGCTCGGCTTCACGCACAACTTGTTCTTTCGCCGCTAATTGTTGCTGCAAAGCTGTAATCTGTTCGGAACTCTCAATGTTTGCTTTCCCTGATGGGATTAAGCCTTCATCAAACGCCTGTGGTGTAAGTGCTTGCTTACCGTAATACGTGACTAAATAACGTAAAAAACGGAACAAATATTTCAGCGAAGCCAAGGCATCTTGCTGGCTAACCTTGCTACCATGCGCTGCCACATTGCCTGCTTTGCGTATCAGGTGCAACTCACCCAGCATGGTCTGGTTAAACTGGCTGGCAAAGCAATACTCGTGCATCTCAGCCAATCGCTGTTTTTGGAAATGTTTGGTGATCCTGTAACGAATCCGATGGAGTGGGAGAGTTTAAATTTAGATGCTGCTACTATAAAAATTACCGATGGCGAACATCAAAATCCGCCTATTACAGAATTAGGTGATTATTTGATAATGGCAAAAGACGTGCTAGATGATAAGGTAGACTTTACTGAGCCAAGATATGTTAGTCATGATAATTACATTAAATATACAAAAAAATGTAACCCTGAGGTTGGTGATGTTTTACTGGTTAGCCGAGGGGCAACTGTTGGAAGATGTACTGTTGTAAATACGGACTTACAATTTTGTCTAATGGGTAGCGTTATATTGATTAAACCAAATAATTTAATAGTTGGATGCTTTTTAAATCAATTACTTAAAAACCGAAATTTTTCAAAAAAACTAGTCAATGTTTCGTCTGCATCTGCTCAACAGGCAATCTACATATCACATCTAAAAAAGCTAAAAATATTTGTACCACCAATTACATTGCAAAACCAATTCGCCGAACGTATTCAACTGATCGAAGCCCAAAAACAACAAGCGCTACTAAGTTTAGAAAAATCTGAGGCCTTGTTTAATAGCCTGTTACAGCGAGCGTTTACAGGCGAACTCACGGCTAAAATGGCGGCTTAAGCATAAGGGGACGTTGAAGTGATGAGAATACATTGCAAAAAACAATATCTGGCTCAATCGTCATTCCCGTGCAAACGGGAATCCATTTTAATGTGTTTTAAAGTCAACATGGATTCCCGTTTGCACGGGAATGACGAATGAGTAACTTCAACTTTCTTTTAGCCGACTTCCCCGAGCTGTATGCCGATGCAGTAGAGGCTGAACAGCTCACTTTGCTCTCACCTAAAGCGGCAGCGATTTTTTGCCGCAGCACCTTAGAAAACGCCATCAACTGGTTGTATGACCACGACCCTAAGCTGAATCGTCCGTCACTTATTGAACCCTCATTTTTAGGCTTTAATACTTTTGTACCATCAGCCCCCATTGCAAAAGGAACTTCAATATATTTGAATGCTCTCGTGTGGTCGCCAAACACAACATAAGGCGGTCGCGCCTTCACAAGAAGCTCTCGATTGTTTGTGTAGCCAGCTATTAAGTTTTGACCTTGGTCAACA
>DASQFK010000284.1:0-12789 GCA_035633175.1 Methylotenera sp. | reverse complement strand
AGTATTTAAGCCATCCACAATCGCTTCTTTTTCAGTGACAGGGAACGCTAATTTCCACTCAGAATCCGCTTTAACCGCCTCCATGAACTCTTTGGTGATCAGGCATGACAGGTTGAATTGACGTAAACGACCATTTTCACGTTTAGCTTTAATGAAATCAGTCACGTCAGGATGTGAAATATCAAACGTGGCCATTTGTGCACCACGACGGCCACCCGCGCTAGAAACGGTGAAACACATTTTGTCGTAGATATCCATGAAACTTAATGGGCCACTTGTGTAAGCACCTGCACCCGCCACAAATGCGCCTTTTGGACGCAAAGTAGAGAATTCATAACCGATACCGCAACCTGCTTTTAATGTTAAGCCTGCCTCGTGTACTTTGCCTAAGATATTATCCATGCTGTCTTCAATGACGCCAGACACGGTGCAATTAATGGTTGAAGTAGCCGGTTTATGCTCTAACGCACCCGCATTTGAAGTAATGCGACCCGCTGGAATCGCGCCGCGGCGTAATGCCCACAGGAACTTTTCATGCCATTCATGACGTTTTTCTTCAGTTGTTTCTACGTCTGCTAATGCGCGTGCTACGCGAGAGTAAGAATCATCCATGGTCTTATCTACAAGCTCGCCGGTTTTAGTTTTTAGGCAATATTTTTTATCCCAGATATCAAGCGATACCGGCTGAATAGGGATTTCTTTTTCCGTACTTGTATTTTGCAAGTTCAAGTTTTTAGCAGTTTCGACGGCTTTAAGCATGGATTTAACCCTCATTGGTAAGCCTAAATCCCATACTACGATGTATGAGTTAAGCCTGGATTTTGTTAATTTAATATAAGCAGTATTTTTATATATGGTGTGGCATTAAGGCAACTTCAAGTTTAGTATCAATAAACTACTTAACCACAAGATATTGTGCTTTTTTTAGTAATTTAATCATTTTGTAGTGGTCGGTCAAGCGGTTTTTGAAAAAATATTGACAAAATATTTACAATTTTCAGCATGATTTTACTTGCAAATTTCGCGAGCAATACTGGTATTGGCTTGCAACTAAGCAGGCAATAAAAATCACAATCACTCGGCTCAAAAAAATTTGTGCGAAAATAACAAAATGACACGGACCGTTTACACTTTTTTGCTTTATTTGCTACTGCCATTCACCCCACTAAAACTATTATGGCGTGGGCGCAAGCAACCCGAATATCTGCAACATTGGTGTGAGCGTTATGGTTTTTACTCAGTTTTGATAAACAAACCGGTTATTTGGTTGCATTGCGTTTCAGTAGGCGAAACACGCGCAGCAGCGCCTTTAGTTAAAGCTTTACTACAACAATATCCAAACCATCGAGTTCTATTGACCCACACTACGCCCACGGGGCGAGCTACTAGTGAGCAGTTATTTGGGGATAGCATAAGCAGAGTGTATTTACCTTACGACGTACCGTTTGCCGTCAATCGCTTTTTAAAACACTTTAAACCTGCCGTTGGTGTACTAATGGAGACCGAACTTTGGTTTAACTTGATTGCTGGCTGTAAACGACAAAACATTCCGCTATTGCTGGTAAATGCAAGACTGTCCGAAAAGTCGGCCATTGGTTATGCCAAGTTAGGGCGTTTGGTCAATGAAGGCTTGCAAAGCTTATCTGCCATTGCCGCACAAACCCAAGAGGATAAGACACGTTTACAAAGTCTGGGTGCACATCATCTAACTGTTGCAGGTAATTTAAAGTTTGACGTACGGCCTCCCCAAGATGCTATACAGCAAGGGCAGCATCTGCGTGCTTTATTAGGTACGCATCGTGCCGTGTTTCTCGCTGCCAGCACACGCGAAGGTGAAGAAGCGATTATTTTAGATGCACTAGCCGCAATTAATGTTGCCAATCTGCTCACAGTGATCGTTCCGCGACACCCGCAACGCTTTAACGAGGTGGAAGCTTTGCTGCAACAACGCGGTTTAACTTATCAAAAACGTTCAAACCTCCTTCAAGCGATAGATGACAAAACCAACTACATTCTGGGCGACAGCATGGGCGAGCTTTTTACCTATTATGCTGCTTGCGACTTGGCTTTGATTGGCGGTAGTCTATTGCCTTTTGGTGGGCAAAATTTGATTGAAGCGGCGGTAATGGGCAGGGCAATTTTAATCGGCCCACATACTTTTAACTTTGCTGATGTCACGAAAAATGGCGTGCAAGCTGACGCAGTAATACAAGTAAAAGATGCAACAGAGTTACGGGAGAAAATTGAATATTTGCTCAACAATAAAACGATATGCGAGCAAATGGGTGCGGCTGGATTAAGGTTTACTCAGGCATCCACAGGCGCTACTGCAAAAGTAATGCAACTCATTGCGGTGCATCTAAACAATTAAAATCCTGTATTAACCAGATAAAAATTAAGGCTTACCTTATTAATCTTTAACGAATAAGTTTACTAATTGCTTTAAAAGCATCGCCTTCAGCATGCCCTAACCACTCAAACACGATAGATTCTGTATTGCTAATAATGCAACCTGCGTCGCGCATTCTGGCTAATGCGTTACTTTTGTTAGTGGGGTTGCGTGAAATAATTGCATCTTCTGCCACAAATACTTGCTTGCCAGCCGCAATCAAGCTCATTGCCGTTTGCAATACACAAATATGCGCTTCCATGCCTGCCAATATAATTTGGGAATGATCACGTGTAAGGTGGCGGCTAAATTTCGGTTCAGCCATGCAAGAAAAAGTGACTTTCTCTACGGGTTTAACATTTGGCAGCAAAGCCAATAATTCCGGCACAGTATTACCCAAGCCGCTTGGATATTGCTCGGTAACAATTACTGGCACTTCTAACATTGCGGCCGCTTGCGCCAAAATTCCACTATTTTTAATTACTGCCTGTACTGCATCTTGTGGCATGACGCCAGTTAACCGCGTTTGCATATCTACAAGAATAAGCTGGCTTAAGCTAGCGAGTGTCGTTAAGTGCGCAGTCATTATTTGAGTACCAATTGTTGATTGATGTCGGCTAGATCTACTTCGGCCACCACACCAGATGCCGCTTTTAAGCGAATAATATTCACTAAATAATTGTAGCGAGATTGCAATAGATCTCGTTTGGCACTGAATAATTGCTGCTGGGCATTGAGCACATCCACGCTGGTACGCACACCAACTTCGTAACCTAATTTGGTGGAATCTACTTGGCTTTGGCTACTGACAAGTGCTTGCTCATAGGCTCTCACTTGTGCGATGCTGGTACTTAAATTCAGGTAAGCTCGCTGCGTTTCTAAATCAGCAGTACGACGCGCTATTTCAACATCATCCTGCGCCTTTTGTTTATTCCAGACGGCTTGCCTTACCCTTGAGCTGATTGCACCACCTTGATACAGAGGAATTTGCAATTGCAAACCAATCACGCCAGACTTAAGTTCACTGCCAATACCTGTAGAGCTCCCATTGGCATAGTTATCAGTGTAACTGGCCACAGCATCAAGTGTAGGCAAATGCCCTGCTTGCGCGCGTTCTATCTGCTGCTCAGATAGCTTGAGTGTATCTTGTTGAATACTGATATTCAAATTGTTCAGTGCCGCGACTTCCAGCCATTTATCCATGCCTTGTTCTAAATTATTGGTTTTAATATCGGCTTTTACTGGTGCGAGTTTTTGTGGAATCTCTCCGGTAATCGCCTCTACTTCGCGTTTGGCAATTTGATGTTCATTCATGGCCGCTATTTCCTGCGCTACGATTAAATCATAACGCGCTTGTGCTTCATTCACATCGGTCACGGTTGCCGTACCGACTTCAAAATTAGCATTGGCCTGATCCAGCTGACTTTGAATAGCGGCCTTTTGGGAAATGATTAAATCAATTTTATCCTGTGCTATCAATACGTCAAAATAGGCTTGTGTAGTGCGTAAAATAACTTCTTGCTGGCTTAATGCTAACTGTTTATCTGCCTGACTGACCTGCGTTTTGGCTTGGTCTATTTGTACTAGATTTTCTTTACGGAAAATTGGCTGGCGTGCATCAACTCCATAGTTATAGCCTTCATAGTTAGCGCGGCCTTGGAATTGAAATGGATTGAACCCCGAGCCAATGAATCGAATATCCGATTGGGTAGCGTTTGCACCCGCACTAAAATTAACCGTTGGGCGATATAACGCTTTGCCTTGTTCTATCAATTCCTGTGCAGCCCGATTGGCACTTAATGCAGAAGCCAAAACAGGATCGTGCGCCAGTGCCTGCTGGTAAATATCAACTAACGATTGCCGTTTTTCCTGTATTTGCATATCAGCCGCAAATGCTCTATTTGTAAAAACAGAGGCAGATAATACTAATGAAACAGCAAACGTAAATTGTTTTAACATTTTAAATTGCATTAAGAATGACGTTAAAACTCGAATTTAGGGGCTTGAGGCGCATTCGCTAGCGGCGGCAAACAGGTTTCAAACAGCGTGTCATGCCTGAAAGCGGCTTCGCTAATGCGTTGTGTCAAGTTAGCCTGCATAATCGGCATTTCACCGGTCACTACAAATAACCGACCGCCGGTATTCAACATTTTTTCAGCCGCAATCGGGCGTAATTGTAATGAGCCTGTGAATACGATAACGTCATAAGGCGCCTCTGCGACATAACCATTTGCGCCATCAGCCACCACCAAAGTCACATTTTGAATATTCTGTTGCTGCAGCCGCGCTTTTGCAATCTCAGAAAGTTCGGGGATGATTTCTACTGTATATACATGTGCCGCTAAACTTGCCAATAAAGCAGTTAAGTAAGCGCTGCCAGTGCCAACCAATAAAACTTTGTCGGTTTTTTTCACTGAAAGTGCTTGCAGGATGCGGCCTTCAAGCTTAGGTGACAGCATGGTTTGCCCATGGCCGATGGGCAATTCAACATCAGCAAAGGCTAGACCTGCTTGAGATGCTGCAACAAAATTCTCACGCGGTACTTCGTCAAGCAAGGCCAGCACGACTGGGTCTAGGACTTCCCAGGTGCGGATTTGCTGTTCTATCATATTGAATCTAGCTTCGCGCATATTGAATCCCGTAGCTTCTGGCGCCAGATCAGTATGGGTTTGTTCAGTTTGTGTCATAACAAATTTCTACTTAATTAAATTTTCAATCATTATAACTTAGCCTCATCAATATAACGTGGCGCGCATTAATGCAACTCGCTGATGATTAAGCCTCTTGTGGCACTTTTACCCTAAACCAAGCGGCATACAACGCGGGCAAAAATAAAACCGTTAACAAGGTTGCAATAGCCAAGCCACCCATAATGGCTACCGCCATTGGCCCAAAAAATACACTTCTTGTCAGCGGTATCATGGCTAGTATTGCAGCTGCAGCAGTTAACACGATTGGCCTGAATCTGCGTATCGTGGATTCTATAATCGCTTGCCATTCCGGCAAACCGGACGCTTTATCCTGGTCAATCTGGTCTACCAAGATTACCGAGTTACGCATTATCATGCCCGAGAGCGCAATAGTGCCTAGCATGGCGACAAAACCGAATGGTTTATCAAATATCAGTAATGCTAATGTGACGCCGATTAAACCCAATGGTGCAGTTAACAACACTAAAAATACGCGGGAGAAGCTTTGCAGCTGAATCATTAATATCGTTAACACCGCGATTAAGAATAACGGAAAGCCTGTGGCGACGGATGCTGCGCCTTTGGCAGACTCTTCCACAGCGCCGCCTGTTTCTAAACTCACACCCAATGGCAGATTCGCTTTAATCTCTGTTAATTTAGCTTCCACTTGCTGCGATACCACAGGCGCTTGCAAGTGACCTTGTAAATTGGCACGTACAGTAATTGAGGGTTCTCGATTGCGTCGCCAAATCACGCCCTCTTCAAAGTCTGAAGTGATAGTGGCAATTTGCGATAAAGGCACGCTTACACCACTTTGCGTGTTAATCATCAAATCGGGTAAACGCGATAATTTCGTACGCTCAAATTCAGGTCCGCGTGCGACTAAATCAATCCGCTCATTACCTTCTCTATATTCAGTAATATACAGTTCTTGCATCGCACCATTGAGCACATTGGCAACATTGACTGAGCTTATACCCAAAAGACGCGCTTTAGCTTGATTCACTTCTACATGCACGACTTTGCTTGGCTCTTGCCAGCTTAATTGCACGTTTACCAAGCCGCTGTTGCTACGCATAATATCGGCCACCTGATTTGCAATATCCCGAATCTGCGTAATATCGCTGCCAGATACCCTAAATTGCACAGGGAAACCCACTGGCGGACCATTTTCTAAACGTAATACTGAAGCTCGTAAAGTAGGGAAGTTAGTTTCAAATTGTTTAAGCAAAGCGGTACGCAGCGCTTCCCGTGCATCCAAATCTTTGCTTAATATGACAAACTGGCCAAAACCCTGGTGAGGAAGTTGCACGTCTAAAGGTAAGTAATAACGTGGAGCACCTGTGCCAATATAAGCTACAAAGTTTTCTATGCCTTTGTTTTGACTATTCCAAGCATGCAGCCAACGTTCTAATTGCCGCACCTGCGCATCGGTAGCCGCATAAGAAGCGCCTTCGGTCATACGTAAATCAACCACCAACTCTAACCTAGTAGAGTCTGGGAAAAACTGTTGCTGCACTTTACCAAAACCCAAGATGGATAATACAAATAGCGCCAAGGTAATAACGATGACTGTTTTACGATAACGTACGCAAGCCGTGACTAAACTACGAAATGTTTTATAAAACTTGGAGTTGTAAATATCATGGAGATGATTTTCGGGTTTTGCTGCGTCTGCGTTGTGTTTTTGATTAAACATGGTCCGATAGCGTGTTTGAAACCAAACTTTGAACCGTGAGCTTTTAACACTTTCGGCAGTACTCTCGGGTAATAAGTGATAACCCAAATACGGCACAAACACTACCGCCGCAAACCAGGAAATGATTAGCGCAATGGCAGACACCTGAAAAATCGATCGCGTATATTCCCCCGTAGAGGATGCTGCTGTTGCAATCGGTAAAAAGCCTGCGACGGTTACCAATGTGCCCGTCAGCATGGGCATGGCGGTTGAGTCGTAGGCAAACGAAGCCGCTTTCACCCTATCCCAGCCTTGCTCCATTTTAGATGACATCATTTCTACAGCAATAATGGCGTCATCTACCAGTAAACCCAGTGCCAGAATCAGAGCACCTAAAGAAATTTTGTGTAAGCCAATATTAAGCATATACATGACTAAAAACGTACTTGCTAACACCACTGGAATGGTAATTGCTACTACCACACCACTGCGCCAACCCAATGAAATCAAGCTTACGCTAAGCACAATGACTAACGCCTCGATTAAAGAACTGACAAAATCATTGACAGAGTGTGCAACAATTTTTGGCTGTGAGGTAACGGTATTAAGCTCCAACCCTACTAATAGTTGCTGTTTTACACGTGCAATCGTTTTATCTAGGTCTTGACCTAAGGCAATCACATCACCACCATCTTTCATGCTCACGCCCAATAACAACGAGTCGCGCCCTTGAAAACGCACACGGTCATGCGGCGGGTCTTCATAACCGCGATAAATATGTGCCACATCGCCTAGCCGAAAATCCTGGTTATTCGCGCGTAGCCGTAAATCACGCAGGTTTTCTAAACTGTTATATCGACCAGAGACATCAATGCGAATACGCTCCGTAGCCGAATCAAACGTGCCGCCGGGCACGATGGCATTTTGCGTCTGCAAGATATTGAGCAGTGTTGCCGAACTCACACCTAGTGTGGAGAGTTTTGCGTTAGAAAGCTCAATAAAAATGCGTTGTTTTTGCTCGCCAAAAAACTCCACTTTTTCTACGTCTTTTATTTTAAGCAACTCAGAACGAATTAATTCAGCCTGCTTTTTTAAGGCTGCATAATCAAAACCATCACCCGTAAGCGCATACATGCTGCCGTACACATCGCTAAACTCGTCATTAAATGTAAGGCTGTTAATACCTTGTGGCAAAGTATGTCGAATATCACCAATCTTTTTACGCACCTGATACCAGACTTCTGGAATATCTTTTGAAAACGTATCATCTTTAGCGAGTATAAAAATGACAGATTCAGCGGCCCGCGAATAACTGCTGACATAGTCCAGATGCGAGATTTCCTGGATTTTCTTTTCAAGCTTATCGGTCACTTGCTGTTCAACTTCCTGTGCACTAGCTCCAGGCCATGAAGTACGTACCAGCATCACTTTAAAGGTGAAAGGCGGATCTTCCGATTGCCCTAACTTAGTATAGGCAAGGAGTCCGGCAATAGTGAGTACCAACATCAGATATAGCACCAGAGTTTGGTGCTTCAATGCCCAATCAGATAAGTTAAATCTACCTTTGGACATTAACATATCGTCCTGATCTTGATTTTCGATCATGGCGTTACGTTAACTTCAGCTTTAGCGATAGGCTCTACAGTCTTATCCACCATCGGTTTAACCAGTTGATTTTTAATCAATGTATGCACCCCAGCAATCGCGATTTTTTCACCTGCTTGCAAACCGCTGGTAATCAGGACGCCTTCTTCACTGAACTGTCCAGCGACCACTTCGCGAGGCTGTGCTTTGTTATCTGCATCAATCACCCATACTATTTTTTTACCGTTAATTTCAGTCAGTGCGCTTGACGGAATTAACAATGCAAGATCTGGTTGCGCATCGTTTTGCGTTCCCTTCTGATTAAATTTCACACCAGCTGTCATGCCTAATTTAACCGCATCATCTGCATCGTTAATGCTAACCCGCAGATTAAAAGCACGGGTAGAAGAATCAGCCTCCGGCGCGATTTCGCGCACTACACCGCTGTAAGATTTTTCACGATTCGCCCACATTTTCACCGTCACTAGTGTGCCAATTTTCACTTCTGTCATACGCGATTCCGGCACCGCAACAAGCACTTCAATTTCATTAGTATCTGCAATTTGCACAATCGCTTCGCCCGCTTGTACTACTTGGCCAGGTTCAGCGCGTATCGTGGTCACCACACCATCGCGGTCGGCAGTTAAGTTGGCATATTGGGTTTGGTTGCCAGATACATTGGCTTGTGCCCGCACTTGAGCCAGACGTGCACTAGAGGTTTTTAGTTCTGCCTCCCGAATATCTAACGCTGATGCAGAAATGAATTTTTTGGAAAACAATAAGCGCTGACGCTCAACTTCCGCTACGGCCAAAGCATGGCTCGCTTCAGCCGCACGCACATCAGCGCGTGCTGCAGCGGCACTTAAATTCGCATCGGCTGCATCCAATTGAGCGATAAGCTGGCCTTTTTTAACGCGCGCACCAATATCTACTTTGCGTGCCGTGATTTTGCCATTGATTCTAAAGCCTTGGCTTGATTCATATCTGGGTCGCACTTCACCCACCAGCACCATGCCGTTTTCTGCCGCAGTAGCGCCTACTACCATCACCAAAGCAGGCCGTGGGGGCGCGAGTGGCTCGACTGGTTTATCACAAGCGACCAATAAAAAGCTTATGCTTGAAAATATGATTAACTTTTTCAGCACTGTCATTTTAAGAATGGGGGTTTTCATGTGACTTCTCTCATAAATCCACTCACCATCACTGTTTGCATGGTTTGTAAACGTGTCGAAATATCGCGCCAACTCACCCAACTATCTTGCGCCATCACAATTTCCAGCGAACAGACACCATGTACGCCCGCCCAAATAGTTTGGGCGATGAGTTCCGAGTCGGTAAATTCTGGTTTAAATTTACCTAAGACAAAGACTTCATTTACTACCGTTTTGAGTTGAAAGTAAGCATCCTGTTCGGGATTATTTTGCTGTAAGGAAGAGTCTTCAGGATGGCGAGGCTGATGCGGAGTCATGAACATCAAGCGGTAGTGATTAGGGTAGGCAAGGGCAAACCTTGCGTACCCCTCAGCCAATGCATGCATGCGGTCCACTGGATCTGGAATCTCCAAAATATTTTTTAAGGCAGTTGCCAGCGCCAAAAAGTCGGTGTCACATATTGCACGCATCAACGACTCTTTATCTGCAAAGTGTAAATAGATACTGGTAGCCGAGTAGCCAATACGCTTGGCAATCTCACGCATGGTGACGGCCTCTACGCCATGCGCTACGAATAACTCTCGTGCAGCATCAATGATCAGGGTGCGCAATTGCTGACGTTCAACTTCAGTTTTTACTTTTGGCGGCATTTTGAAATCAACTAACTTTAACTTAACGTTGTTAATTTAACAACGTTAAGTAATCGGTGTCAAGTAATAAACGTAAATTTTAAATGCCTATATGAGGGGAACACGGGTGCTTAAAGTACTTACTTAAGCTGATATTGCTCTAGCTTATACCACAGTGAACGTTCACTAATTTCCAGCAACTTTGCAGCTCGACTTTTGTTACCGTTGGTAATGTTAAGCGCATCGGCAATCAAGCGTTTTTCTAGTGCGATGACTGCATTAGGTAAGGCAAGATTATTGTTTGCTTTGAGATCATTCGAAAGCGTAGTTGTCTCAGAAATTTTTTCAGGCTGTCCATTCAAGCTCACCATTTCTGCTGGCAAATGTTGCTGTGTAATGGTTTGCCTACCGCTGATAATCGCTGCGCGCTCGAGCACGTTTTCTAATTCACGTACATTGCCCGGCCAGTCGTATTGCATCAATACACTGATCGCATCTGCAGAGATATCAACGTGACGATTAGCCAAAAAATGTATGGCCAGCAGTTCTATATCCGATTTTCTGGCCTTAAGTGCGGGTAAGTCAATGCGGAAAACATTCAATCTGTAATATAAATCTTCACGCAATTTACCTTCTTTAATCGCATCACTTGGCGCTCTATTAGTCGCGGCAATCACGCGAATATCCACACTAATTGGGCGATTTCCGCCCAAACGCTCAATCACATTTTCTTGTAATGCGCGTAGTAACTTCGCTTGTAGCTGCATCGGCATTTCGGTCACTTCGTCCAAAAATAAAGTACCGCCATCTGCTAACTCAAACTTACCGATACGCTCTTTGATAGCACCGGTAAAAGCACCTTTTTCATGACCGAATAATTCAGACTCCAACATTTCATGTGGAATGGCCGCACAATTAACGGCAACAAATAAGCCTTTTTTACGTGGCGAGCCTTCGTGAATCGCACGCGCCACCAGCTCTTTGCCAGTACCGGTTTCACCAATAATTAAAGCCGTGGCTTTTTCTGGCGCCACTTGCCTAATCGCTTCATGCACTTTTTGCATGGCCGTACTATTGCCCACTAGCCCAGTATTGGGTGCCTTGTCTTCACGTAAAAATTGGTTTTCTACCGATAGTCGTGCAAATGAGAGTGCGCGCTTGATGGCAACTTCCAACACTTCCAAGTCAAATGGACGCAAAATATAATCGCTCGCGCCCAATTTAATGGCTTCAATCGCAGATTTAATCTCACCCTGTGCAGTAACAATAATCACTGGCAGCTCGGCATTTTCTAGGCGAATTTCTTTGAGCAATTGCAAGCCATCCATACGTGGCATATGCAAATCGCTCACTACGCAGTCTACACCTTGCGTGCGGATAATATCCAGCGCTTCACGGCCATCCTTGGCGGTTACTGGCTGGTAACCAGCCTGACGCAAGCTAATTTCCAACAAGCGTAACATGCTAGGCTCATCGTCTACGGCCAATACGCGCTTAATAGTGTGGGACATAAAATTTTTACTCTTTAATCTGCAAGGTTATTTATGGTATGAGCGTTTTAATTATCGTAATTGTAACTTGGGTAATGTCACTCTAAAGTCTGCGCCATACTCTATAGGCTTATCGCCACTGCGGGTTTGTTTAAAGCTTGCCAAATTGCTATTTTCTACATGAAGCGAGCCAAAATGTGCAGTCACAATCTGCCGGCATACTGCCAAACCTAAGCCTATACCGCCTGCACGTTGCGTGAAGAATGGATCAAAAATTTGTTCTTTCTGGGTCGCATCTATTCCAGGGCCATTATCAGCCACACTAAGGGTGACGCTGTCAGGCGCTTCAAATAAAGTGACTTCAACTTTACCGCCCATGGGTAATACCTGAATAGCGTTCAACAATAAATTGAGCATCACTTGCGTCACCTGCTCACCATCACACTCTATCAATATCGCTTTAGGTAAGTTAGATCCTGAGTCAAACGTTAAAGTAATCTCTTTTTTATGTGCTTGCATACGCAACATTGCTACTGAATGTTCAACTAAAGCAACAATATCATGCATGGTAAATTCCGGCTGGCGTGGTCGTGCAGAGTCGACTAGCGTAGAGACTAATTTATTGAGTCTTTCAGTTTCGGTGATAATAAATCCTGCCACTTCTAAACCTTCAGCACTCAGGTTTTTTTCACGCGATAGCACCTGTGCGGACGAACGCAATATACCAAGAGGTGTACGTACTTCATGGCTCATTGCCGCGGCCATTTCACCTGCAACTGCAAGCTTGGCAGCGCGCGTCAGATTTTCTTTTGAAGCCGCCAAGTCATCCATCATTTTAGCAAATGCATTTGACATTGCCTGCACCTCAGCTGGCCCATCTACTGGCGGTAAAGTGGCTAGGGATGACCGGATAAAACGGTTAGCATAATTAGTCAGTTTTTCTAGCGGCAAGGTAATCCGACGTGCAAATACTGTGGCTAAAATAGTCGTTAACAATGCCGTGGCAGCAAGTAAAAAAATGAAGATATAGCCCATGCGCTGGATGGGAGCCATGGCGACAGCACGATATTGTGTAATAGCGACTTGCCAGTTAAAAATTGGCTTATTCACCAAACTGTTAACATCTGAATAGGCTGAAATTTCGTGAGACGCTAATATTTTTTGCCAATTATCTGTGT
>DASQFK010000283.1:0-15072 GCA_035633175.1 Methylotenera sp. | reverse complement strand
GAGTAACGTGGTATTAGATACTAGAAATGGTACGCCAGTGCGCATTAAAGATGTGGCAACTGTTTCTGCTGGTAGCGATTTACGTACTGGTGCGGCCACGATGGATGGTGAAGAGGTGGTGTTAGGTACGGTATTTATGTTGATGGGTGAAAATAGTCGCACCGTATCTCAAGCCATCGCCACAAGGCTTGCTGAAGTGAATAAAACACTTCCAACTGGCATTACTGCGAATACTGTTTACGACCGTACTATTTTGATTGATAAAGCCATTAACACCGTCAAAAAGAACTTGCTAGAAGGTGCGCTGTTGGTGATTGCGATATTGTTTGTATTTTTAGGCAATATACGCGCCGCTATTATTACCATGTGCGTGATTCCCCTCGCGATGCTGATGACTTTTACTGGCATGGTCGGCAATAAAGTCAGCGCTAATTTAATGAGTTTAGGTGCATTGGATTTCGGTATTATTATTGATGGTGCAGTAGTCATTGTCGAAAATGCCATGCGGCGTCTAGCGCACTCACAAAGTGTATTAGGGCGAAATTTAACGCGTGAGGAAAGATTTACTGAGGTATTTTCAGCTGCACGTGAAGCAAGGCGACCGCTTATTTACGGTCAGCTGATTATCATGGCGGTGTATTTGCCTATTTTCGCACTCACGGGCGTAGAAGGAAAAATGTTCCACCCGATGGCGTTTACTGTGGTGATTGCACTCATTGCAGCGATGATTATTTCAGTGACATTTATTCCTGCTGCAATTGCGCTTTTTGTGACTGGTCGTGTGGAAGAAAAAGAAAATATAGTCATGCAGTGGGCAAAAAAAATCTACACACCAGTGTTGGATTGGACGCTCATCAATAAAGCAGTTGTGCTGGTACTGGCGATAACAACAGTGATACTAAGCAGCCTATTGCTAACGCGTATGGGTAGTGAATTTGTACCCAGTTTAGATGAAGGTGATATTGCCTTACATGCGCTGCGTATTCCAGGCACGAGCTTAAGCCAGGCAGTGGGGATGCAGCAAGAGTTGGAAAAAACCATTAAAACTTTCCCACAAGTGGATAAGGTCTATGCCAAGCTTGGTACGGCAGAAATTGCGACTGATCCCATGCCGCCAAGTGTGGCAGATACCTTCTTAATTTTGAAGCCAAGGTCGGAATGGCCAGATCCAAGTTTAAGTAAAAATGCATTAATCGCCCAAATTCAAGCGGCGGTAGCTAAAGTGCCTGGTAACAACTATGAATTTACCCAGCCGATACAAATGCGCTTTAATGAGCTTATTTCTGGAGTACGCAGTGATGTAGCGGTAAAAGTATTTGGCGATGATTTAGCACAAATGACTGAAACTGCTGAACAAATTGCTAAGGTGCTAGAAGAAACCGCAGGTAGCGCCGATGTTAAAGTAGAGCAAACTACAGGCTTGCCAATATTAACGGTCAATATCGACCGTGAAAAAATTGCGCGGCTAGGCGTCAATATGGCAGACATTCAAACAGCAGTGAGTATCGCCATGAACGGCGCACATGCGGGTGCAGTTTATGATGGCGACAGGCGTTTTGATATTGTGGTGCGTTTAGATGAGGCACAACGATTAGACACCGCTATGCTAGAACGGCTACCTATCAAGCTTAACGTCAATAATACTGCCACCTACATGCGTTTAAGCGAGCTAGCCAGCCTAGATGTTGCGCAAGGAGCAAACCAATTTAGCCGCGCCAATGGTAAACGTAACGTAGTAGTAACGGCCAATGTACGCGAGCGTGATATAGGTTCATTTGTAGCAGAGGCGCAAACAAGTATTGCCGAGGAGGTAAAAATACCTGCAGGCAATTGGCTAGAATGGGGTGGCACATTTAAGCAATTGCAATCAGCTGCTGACCGCTTGCAAATCGTCATACCGTTAGCATTACTCATCGTTTTTATGCTGCTTTACGCGGTGTTTGGTAACTTTAAAGATGGGTTAATTGTATTCAGCGGCATACCGTTTGCACTCACGGGCGGCGTGACTGCACTATGGCTCACGGGTATTCCCCTTTCAATCTCTGCAGGCGTAGGTTTTATTGCATTATCAGGGGTGGCGGTACTAAATGGCTTGGTGATGATTACTTTCATCAATAATTTACGCACAGAAGGTAAAGCTTTAAACGAGGCGGTGCGTGAAGGCGCCCTCACTAGGCTGCGCCCAATATTGATGACGGCATTAGTAGCCTCTTTTGGTTTTATACCGATGGCCATTGCAACAGGCGTAGGTGCAGAGGTGCAGCGACCATTGGCGACAGTAGTCATCGGCGGCGTATTGTCATCTACTTTACTTACTCTTTTAGTATTGCCTTTACTTTACAGTATGTTTTCTCAAACCAAAAACGTTCAACCCAATTAAATTAACCAGTTGGAATCGGCTGTAGTTGAATATTTCTATCTTATATTGATAAAGAGGTAAAAAATGTCAGGATCTCACGCGCATGGTAATGGAGTTACTAGTAACAAAATGTGGGTTGCCACTGCGATAACGTTTACATTTTGTTTAATAGAGGCGTTGATTGGCTACAAATCCAATAGCTTGGCACTTATGGCAGACGCTGGGCATAACTTTGCAGATGCTTTAGCACTCGCTCTCTCGGCATTTGCCTTATGGATTGCAACTAAACGTGCCGATAATAAACGCACGTTTGGTTATCACCGCGTGGGTATTCTTGCCGCCTTAGTAAATGCGGTGGGTTTGGTAGTAATGTCTGTAGTGATTTTTTGGGAGGCCGTGCAAAGATTACAAGCACCAGAGGCCGTAGATAGCGGGTCGATGATATGGGTAGCATCACTAGCTATTATCATCAATTCAGGGATTGCTTGGTGGCTTTTGGCCGCAGCAAAAGAGGATTTGAATATCCGCAGTGCTTATTTACACATGGTAGGTGACGCTGCCGCTTCTTTAGCTGTAGTCATAGCAGGCATTATCATCGCGTTAACAAGCTGGTATGTGGCTGACCCTATTGTTTCCATTATATTTGCATTTTTGGTGTTATGGAGTTCTTGGAGCATTTTGACCGAATCGATACAAATGCTTTTAGAAGGCACGCCTGTCGGTATGGACTTAGTAATAGTTAAAAAGAAAATTAGCGAAGTAGAAGGTGTGCTTAATGTGCATGATTTGCATGTTTGGGCAGTCTCATCAGGTTTAACTGCTTGCGATTGTCACATTCTCATCGCCGAACAAAATGTAAGTAAAGGTCAGAAAATTCAACAAAATGTTACACATATGTTGGAACATGATTACAACATAAACCATTCAACGATTCAGATTGAGGTAGAAGATTGCGGCGATCATGACCACATGGCAAAGAGCCATCACGACCATGCGTAACATGTTTATGTTGCATACATCTAAGAAAGATTGATCAGATTAAATAGAAGTTCTTTTTATATTTAATCTGACTTAGACTTAAGCTCTATAAATGCTTGTTTTGATATTTGTACCGATGCAGATAAACTAAGCCCTGCCATAATAAGTGCCACCAGCAAATCAGGCCATGCATTGCCGCTACCAAGTACACCAACGGCGGCGAGTATGACCGCCAAATTGCCAATAGCATCATTACGGCTACATAACCATACAGAGCGCATATTGGCATCTCCTTCACGGTAAGCGTATAACATAAGCGCAACGCTTATGTTAGCGACTAAGGCCAGCGTGCCTATTAAGCCCATGGTGTAGGGTTCTGGTACTTTTCCATGCATAAAAGACCATGCCGCGCTGGTCAAAACGAATAGACCAAATGCACCCATCGTTAAACCTTTAAAAAGTGCTGCACGCGCTCGCCATATTAAGTGCATTGATAAAACTAACAACGAAATTCCATAGTTCATCGCATCGCCAAAAAAGTCGATTGCATCCGCCATTAATGCTACCGAATTAGCACTAAACCCACTCAATACCTCAATAACGAACATCACTAAGTTAATGAACAGGGCAATCCAAAGTATCTTTCGATACCTTGGCGTCTGGGCTTGATTACTACTGCAGTCAGTATCACAACATGCTTTAGCCATGACTATTTTTTCCTTAACAACATATATGCCGCGGGTAACACAAATAAAGATAATAGCGGCGCGGTCAGCATGCCACCTACCATCGGTGCGGCAATGCGACTCATGGCTTCTGAGCCTGTCCCTGTACCGATTAAAATAGGGATTAACCCAGCTAATATCACTGCCACGGTCATTGCTTTCGGCCTGACTCGTAATGCTGCACCTTCAATCAATGCCGCGTAGAAATCCTCTTTGGTATTGAGCTTACCTGCGGCACGATAGCGTTCAATCGCATCATCTAAATAAATCAGCATGATAATACCGAACTCAGCCGCTAATCCCGACAAGGCAATCATACCAACACCGCTGGCAATGGAAAAATGATGTCCCAAGAAATAGAGAAACCACACTGCGCCTACCAAGGCAAAAGGTAAACTACCTAAAATAAGGACGGCTGGCGTGATGCGTTTGAAAGCCAAAAACAACAAAATAAAGATAATACCCAGTGTCATGGGTACGACATAACTTAATCGTTTAGATGCGCGTTCAAAGTATTCAAACTGCCCAGACCATGCCAATGAATAACCTGCTGGTAATTGCAATTCCTTATCAAGCATTGCCTTGGCATCTTTTACAAAGCCACCTAAATCACGGTCATGAATATCAACATACACCCAAACGTTAGGGCGTGCATTCTCACTTTTAATCATCGGCGGGCCATCGGTGACTTTGATTTCAGCAACTTCGCCTAATGGCACGGTAGCACCTTGCTCGGTGATAATAGGTAGGGATTTAAGTTTCTCTACAGAATCGCGAAGCTCTCTTGGGAAGCGTACATTAATTGGAAAGCGTGCTAAACCATCAATTTTTTCACCAATGTTGTCACCGCCAATTGCAGTTGATACCAGCATTTGTACATCATCAATATTCAAGCCGTACCGCGCGATTTTAAGCCTATCAATTTTGATATCAATATAGCGTCCGCCTGTCACACGTTCAGCAATCACTGAACTTGCTCCGGGCACTTTTTTCATGAGTCGCTCAACTTCTTGACCAATTTTTTCAAGAGTAGCTAAATCAGCACCGCCTATTTTAATGCCGACAGGGCTTTTGATTCCCGTAGAAAGCATATCGATGCGGTTACGAATAGGCTGTACCCAAACATTCGCCATGCCAGGGATTTTAAGCCTGGCATCAAGCTCCTCAACTAACTTCTCTGGCGTCATTCCGGCACGCCATTCTTCACGAGGTTTGAATTGAATGGTGGTTTCCAGCATCTCGAGTGGCGCTGGGTCAGTCGCTGTCTCGGCCCTGCCTGTTTTACCAAAAACCGATTTCACTTCCGGTACGGTCTTAATGAGCCTGTCACTCAATTGCAGAATCTCGGAGGCTTTAGAGACAGAGAGCCCGGGCAGCGCCGTGGGCATGTAGAGCAAGTCACCTTCATCCAAGGGCGGCATAAATTCACTACCTAGTTTACTTAACGGATAAAGCGTTATTAACACCAAAACGAAGGCAACGCCAAGTGTGACTTTTGGATAATGTAAAACTTTGCCTAGTAGCGGCTTGTAGATGGCTATCAACCAACGATTTAGGGGGTTGTCATGCTCAGGTCGAATGTGTCCACGGATGAAGATGGTCATCAATACTGGAATCAACGTGACTGATAAACCTGCCGCTGCTGCCATGGCATAAGTTTTAGTAAACGCCAAAGGTGCGAATAGCTTGCCTTCTTGCGCTTCTAGCGTGAATACAGGAATGAAAGACAAGGTGATAATCAGCAGCGAAAAAAACAGCGCAGGGCCGACCTCGCTGGCTGCATCAATAATCACTTTAATACGCTGACTATTGCTGGGTTCTCCGTGTTCATTTTTATAACTTTCAAGCTGTCGATGGGCGTTCTCTATCATGACAATCGCCGCATCCACCATCGCTCCAATCGCAATGGCGATACCGCCAAGCGACATGATGTTGGCATTGACGCCTTGATAGTACATGACGATAAAACTCACTAATATGCCTATCGGCAGCGCTACTATCGCCACTAAAGCTGAGCGGAAGTGCCATAAAAATACAGCACAGACCAACGCGACTACGATGAATTCTTCTATCAGTTTATGCGTTAAGTTATCGACCGCACGCTTGATTAATTGCGATCTATCGTAGGTAGTGACGATTTCCACACCTTCCGGCAGGCTCTTTTTCAAAGTAGCCAGTTTGGCTTTTACTGCATCAATCGCCTCTAGTGCATTTTGCCCAGCACGCATGACAATCACACCCCCTGTCACTTCACCTTCACCATTAAGCTCTGTCACACCACGCCTGAGTTCTGGGCCAATTTGCACATGTGCAACATCAGACAACAGAATCGGTGTTCCACTACCACTGACCATAAGCGGGATATTGCGAAAATCATCTAATGACTCCAGATAGCCATGCGCGCGCACCATATACTCGGCCTCGGCCGTTTCAACTACCGCGCCGCCTGTTTCCTGATTGGCAGATTGAATCGCTGAGACCACTTTAGACAGCGGAATACGATAATTGCGTAACTTGTCAGGGTCAACCTGTACTTGGTACTGCCGTACCATGCCACCCAGTGTTGCAACTTCTGCCACACCTGGAATTGTTTTTAGCTCAAACTTAAGGAACCAATCTTGTAGCGCACGCAGTTCACCCAAATCATGCTTACCACTACGATCTACCAATGCATATTCATATACCCAACCCACACCAGTCGCATCTGGCCCTAAGCTAGGGTTCGCGCCTTTTGGTAAACGTGAGGATATTTGGCTTAAATATTCCAATACACGTGAACGTGCCCAATATTGATCAGTGCCGTCGTTGAATAAAATATAGACGAAAGAATCGCCAAAGAACGAATAGCCACGCACGGTCTTTACACCTGGCACTGAAAGCATGGTGGTGGTGAGCGGATAGGTGAGTTGATTCTCGACAATCTGCGGTGCTTGCCCAGCCCATTGGGTACGGATGATAACCTGTGTGTCTGACAAATCTGGAATTGCATCCAGCGGTGTTTTGAGCATGGCAAACACGCCCCAGGCCACTACCATCAATGTCGTTAGCAGCACCAATAAGCGATTATTGGCTGACCAACGGATAAGCTGGGCAATCATGGTTTTACTTCCTTCATGCTGTCTTTATTAGCAGATGTCTTCTCTACATGTTCAATCATGTACTGCACTGGTAAATCAGGATTTGTTGGTTCGTCGGCTTTCAGATCAAACTCAACTTCATCACCTGCTTTAAGTTTTTCTAATTGCTTACTTTCTTTAACCTTGAAGCCCATGGTCATGGACGGCCAACCAAGCGCGGCAATCGGCTCATGATTCAACGTAACCTTACCTGACTTAGCGTCAACATCTACAACTCTGCCACGACCTTTAGGCATTTTTTCAGATTGGCTAGCAGGCATCTTTTTATCCATATCTTGTTGAGCGTGATTTTGATTAGATAGCCGTGCCAGAACACCAGATAATGAAGCTTCAGAGTCAATTAAAAATTGACCTGATGAGACGACGTTTTCACCCAAAGATAAGCCACTGAGTATCTCCGTATGGCTATCCCGTTCTTGACCTGTGGTAACCTCTACAGGACGATAGCCATTAGCTTCTTTCAAGTAGCCCTCTTTCAAATCGCCTTCTTTGACAATGACAATTTTGCGCTTACCTGTGGCGATGATGCTTTCTGTACTGACAGATAATCCTTCATGTGTTTGTCCACTAAATGCCACATTGGCATACATGCCAGGCCTTAATTGATTATCCATATTAGATAGCTCAATACGTACCTGTAATGTTCTGGAGGTATCATTCAGCATGGGGTAAAGGTAACTCACCCTACCTTTGAAAGTCTCGCTAGGCAGACTTTGTAATCTAACATCAGCTTCAATACCTGGCTTTAATCTAGCGGCATCGCGTTCAGGCACCTCAGCTATCAGCCAAACCTTGGATAAATCAGAAATCTGCATCAGTGAACTGCCAGACATCAATTGGCCGCCTTCTCGAACACCAAGTTCTGTCAACACACCAGAAGCGGGCGCATACACGCCAAACCTTGGGCTGGGTTTGCCAGCTTTAGTAATGGCCGTAATTTCACCTTCTGCCATGCCCAATAACTTTAAGCGACTGCGTGCAGCTTGTTTAAGTGTGCCATCAGCATCTACTTGTGCTAACGACGTTAGCGTTAAATACTCTTGCTGCGCAGCCAACAGTTCTGGTGCGTAGATTTCAGCGATTTTCTGGCCTTTACTGACAGGGTCACCCACCGCACGAACGTACAAACGCTCAACAAAGCCTGTGACACGGGTTTGTACGCTGTAAAAACGCCTCTCGTCAGGCTCTATGCGGCCAACCGCAGAAAAAGACTCGCCAAAGCTTCTGGTTTCAACTTTTTCTAATCTTATCCCCAGGTTTTGTGCAGTTTGCGATGAAATACTGACGCCACCCTCGTCGCCACCACCAGTTTCAGCGTATTTAGGCTCTAGCTGCATATCCATGAAAGGTGACTTTCCCGGTTTATCAAACTTTTGACCTGGCACCATAGGGTCATACCAATATTTAACCGTTTTACCGCTGTCATCTTGGACTACGCCGTTGACGTCTGCCATTTGCATATTTTGAGACACGGGCGCTTTTGAGTTTTTTTGCCAAAAGACCCAGGCTGAAATAGCCAGTAAAGTTAATATGACCCCGATAATAATAACGTTGGAGCGCTTCATGGTTGGCTGCCTTTATTCACCTCTTCTGCTGCGTATTGAGGTGCTAATTTCATATCCATAAAAGGGGATTGACCAGATTTACTGAAATGTCTGTCCTCCAGCATTGGGTCATACCAGTAAATCACCTTCCTGCCGCTGTCATCCTGTTCAATAACAGTGGTCGTGTCATCAGCTTTAATCTCATTCGGCAACATCTGAGCCGGTTTTACTTCAGTTGCAGATGGCATTACTTCCATTGGCTTTTCTGCTGCTGCTGGGGTATTTACTACTGGAGTTCCAATAGCCTCTTGATTATCTTGTTTAGAACAACCCAATACTGCTATTAATAATGTTGTGATGGCTAAAAATTGTGTGATTTTCATGATGTATCCTTTTTAATTTGATTTGAATAGTTGATTGTCGTTAGTGAGGTAAGCCAATTTAACTGCGGCACGTTGACGATCTGTGAGAATAATCCAGTGGTCTAGCTCCACTTCAATCACGTCTCTTCTAGCTTGCCAAACATCGTTCAGTGACTGCTTGCCTGCACTGTAAGCTGCTTGAGCCAAGCTTAGTCGTGCCTGTGCATTAGGAATCAGGCTGGTTAGATGCTCTTTCTCCCGTGCCTCTGCCGCCTCGGCATCTGCCTCTGCATTTTGTAGTTCTGCCTGAAGTTCTCGCCGCCGGTCTTCGGTGAGCTTGCGGGCTTTTTCAACAAGTAGTAGTTTTTCAGCTGTACGCTTATCTTGTCGATTCGCTCTGTCTAGTTGCAGGTCAATAGATACCTGAAAACTCAACATATCGCTGCGGTCCGCAAACCGCTTACCATAACCAACTTCCCATCCCCAGTTGCGTTCAAGACTCGCTTGTGCGTTGTCTACCTCAAGTTGGGCAACTTTTTCAGTTTGGTAGGCGTTTTTTAACATAGGATGTTTTTCAATTGCATTTTGTGCTTCATTTCGCGTGAAATTATTCGACATGACTGGAAGCTCAGCAGCAATTGAGCGTGAGGCTGCAACGCCAATCCAACGAGATAAAGCGGCGCGCGCTTTACGTTCGTCACGTTTGGCAAATATAAGCTTTTCATGGGTCATCGATACCTCGGTATCCATACGCAATACGTCGCTTGATTTGGCTGCGCCAGAGCTGACGCTAGCAGCCAGGACTTTTCGCTCAGCTTTCATGTCATCAATCACATGCTGATAAAGCTCACTTTTACGCTGTGCTTCAAAGACATCAAGCCATGCCAACGCAACATCGCGCTCGATTGATCTAGCAGTGGCTTGCTGTTCTGTTTGAAACTGATCTGCCTCTGCGGACATGCGATTCGAGGCAATTTCACGCTTTTTCAAGGGTATTACATCTTGTGAATATCCAACGTTAACCATGGTTTGATCATCGCGGTTATAACGTAAAGCATCATTTGTTGTGACAGGGAGGTTAATGACGCCAAGTTTAACTTTGGGATCTGGGAGCTGACCTTCTGCAACCGCCGCTTGGCGTGATGAAGCTGCTGCATCATCTAAAGATTGCAGTAATGGCTGATTTTCAGTCGCAAGTCTAATCGCCTCAGCAAGTGTGAGTGATGGTTCTATTTTTGTTACATCTGCTTTAACAGAAAATACAAACAACAATAAAAAACCGAACAGCAGACAACTGTAAACTGGCTTCTTAGCCAATGGGGGTAAGTACATGATAGCTCTCCTAAAACTTAAATGTGATGAGCTGGGGCGAGGTAAGCCCCAGTAACATCAATTCAAGCAGGAGGCTTTAATGGCGGGGATAAATCTACAGACTTTTCGTTAGAATCGAACTTAGGGAATGAAATAATGGTTGAAGCTATGAATGCGTATTTCGATGATGAATCAGTTGGCGTGGCTTGTGAGAAATGGCACCCCGCACCCATAGCGCAAGATTGGTGATTGGCATCAGATTGATTAGTATAATTACGGGTTGAATCCTTTGGTGTTGAGTCTTTAAGAGCAGAACTTTTATCGCTAGAAGCTTTATGACAGTTCTTCATCGTAGACATATCGTCAGGACTTAACGCAGACATTACAATTTTAGACGTGCAAGAGAGTGCGCAACTAGCCGCAAGCGCAGGGCTTATAGCTAATGTCATCATTAAAAAAACTGTAATAATACGAATGCATTTCATGTTAAACAGACATTAGCAGTGATATAAAGTTTATTCAAGTAAATAATGACTTATAAATTAACGTCTTACCAGCAAACACAATATTAGCGTTCAGCTACTGGTACAAAATCTCTACGCGCATTACCTTTGTAAAGTTGACGTGGTCTACCGATTTTATGTTCTTCATCTGAAATCATCTCAGACCATTGCGCAATCCAGCCAGCGGTTCTTGCCAGCGCAAAAATAGCGGTGAACATAGAGTTAGGAATACCCATCGCACGCATGACGATGCCGCTATAAAAATCAACGTTAGGATAAAGTTTGCGCGATACAAAATACTCGTCTTCCAGCGCTATTTTTTCCAGTTCCATCGCCAGTTTAAACATTGGATCGCCATTTAGCCCAAGTTCTGCCAATACTTCATGACAGGTAGAACGCATAATCTTTGCCCGTGGATCCATATTGCGATACACACGGTGGCCAAAACCCATAAGACGGAAGGTATCCGTTTTGTCTTTGGCGCGTTTAATAAATTCACCTATGCGTGAAATATCACCAATTTCTTCAAGCATTTTAAGTGTGGCTTCATTCGCACCGCCATGCGCAGGGCCCCAAAGTGAGGCTATGCCTGCTGAAATGCATGCATACGGATTGGCACCGCTAGAACCCACTAAACGGACTGTACTCGTGGAGGCATTTTGTTCATGATCCGCATGTAAAATCAAGATACGCTCAAAGGCTTTGGCCAGCACAGGGTTAGGGGTATATTTCTCGCATGGCGTAGCAAACATCATATGCATGAAGTTCTCAGCATAATTCAGATTATTTTGCGGATACATAAACGGATGTCCCAAATTGTATTTATAGCTCCAGGCTGCAATAGTAGGTACTTTAGCTAACAGACGATGGGCAGAAATTTCACGATGTTTAGGGTCACGGATATCCATGGCATCAAAATAAAATGCGGATAACGAACCCACTACGCCGACCATGACCGCCATGGGGTGGGCATCGCGCCTAAAGCCGCGAAAGACATTGCTTAGCTGGTCATGCAGCATAGAATTGCCGTTAATCGTGTCAGTAAATTGCGTGGTTTGTTCGGCAGTTGGCAGCTCGCCATGCAGCAACAGGTAAGACACCTCCATAAAGCTGCAATGTTCTGCCAGTTGTTCGATTGGGTAACCGCGGTAGTAAAGCAAGCCTTTTTCACCATCGATAAAGGTGATATTGGAATTGCACGCTGCGGTAGACATAAAGCCAGGATCGTAAGTAAATACGCCATGTTTACCAAGGTTACGTATATCTATCACATCGTTACCAAGGCTACCGGATAGCATTGGCAGTTCGATTGGCGCAGCACCATTATCAAAAGTTAGCGTGGCTTTAGTCGGTTTATTCATGATGGCTAGTCTTTAGTATTTTAAATGCTTGGGATTTATTAGACGTAAATCTTATTAAGTCTTGTACGCTTTAACCCTTATTAGTAGCAATTATACGTGATAGAGACGGCTAAATGATTAATGAAATGTGACTCACAGTTACACTTTTAGAATGATAATAGGGTTAGTTTTGGTAGATAGCGCCTAATATGCGTGCCCCTTTAGCGCCAGTCACTTTTGGTAAATTAGCAGTTTGCTGGTAGATACACTGTTTTGCCAGCCAGGCAAATGCGATCGCCTCTACCCAATCCACACCAATACCAAGGGCATCGGTAGTATCAACTGTTATTTTGCCGGATTCAGAATTGTCTAATAATAGTTGCAGGTCACTTTTGAGCAAACTGTTGTGTGCACCGCCGCCGCATAAATAAACCTCATTTAACCTTCCGCAATTTTTTATTAGAGCGCTGTAAATACTGTGTGCTGTGAGTGCGACTAAGGTACGTGCTACATCTTCTGGAGCATAACTTTTATCTGATAAATGATCACTAAGCCAGTTGTCATTGAATAAGTCACGCCCCGTGCTTTTAGGCGGTGTTAATGCAAAATAAGGCTCAGTCAACATGCTAGATAGTAATGGAGTTATCACTTCCCCAGTGCTTGCCCATGCGCCATTCGCGTCATAATCTAAATTTTTATGCTGTTTAATCCAGGCATCTAACAGCATATTGCCTGGCCCGGAATCAAAACCGAATACTTCATTATCAGTATCAATATCTAGAGAAAGATACGTGATATTGGCAATGCCTCCAATATTGATGAGCGCTCTACTGACTTTCTTACTGGCAAATACAGCCTGATGAAATGCGGGAACCAACGGCGCACCTTGACCTCCTGCAGCAATGTCGCGACTTCTAAAATCTGATATCACGGTAATTCCCGTGAGTTCGGCCAGAAGTGCTGCATTGCCAATTTGCAAGGTAAAGCCAGTGCCGTCTGTGAAACCAGGCCTGTGCCTAATGGTTTGACCATGGCAGCCAATGGCAACAATATTTTCAGGCGAAATTTGGTTTCTGTTGAGTAACTGATTCACCGCATCAGCGTACAGACGCGCTAGTGTATTCCCCATGAGCATGGTAGTTTCCAGCTCATTGTAAGTAGGGTGCTGTAATGCCAGAATTTGTGCGCGTAACGCAGGCAGGTAAGCTAGAAAGTGTGTATGCAGAACATGCGGTGGCTGGTTATCATTAAATTCGACCAGTGCAACATCTACACCATCAAGGCTGGTACCCGACATCAGTCCGATGAAAAGCTCGCCAGCCATTATGATTGATGGTTTATTTTACGTTGAAATGATGGTTAAGCTTACTCTAGCGCAGCAATATTGCTCGTTCCAAGTAGATTTAACTGCGCTGTAAGTTGTTTGCTTATTGCAAAAAACGCTGCTTGGTTATTGGCTGTAATAGGGTTGGCCTTTGGCAGCGCTACCTTCATTGGGTCACGGTGTTGCCCATTAAGCAAAAACTCATAATGTAAATGGGGCCCAGTCGCTAAACCTGTCATGCCAACAAAGCCAATGATTTCGCCTTGGGCAACTTTAGCGCCACGACGCAAGCCACTGGCAAAGCGAGACAAATGACCATACACCGTACTAACACCGTTATCGTGCTTAAGTACAATCACATTGCCATAGCCACCTTTTTGACCCACAAAATCCACCACAGCATCGCCGGAAGCCTTGATACGTGTGCCAGAAGGCGCTGCCATGTCGACACCTTTATGCGCTTTTAGACGTTGTAAGATCGGGTGAAAACGTCCTAAACTAAAGCCGGAACTGATACGTGTGAATTCTAGCGGTGAACGTAAAAACGATTTATGCAGACTTTTGCCCTCGGGCGTGTAGTAATGCATTTCATTATTTGCGTCTCTAAAACCTACTGCACGATAGGTTTTTCCGTTGTTTACGAATTCAGCGGCCAATACATCGCCGGTTTTTAACAATTCACCTTGGTCATAACGACCCTCATAAATCACGTTAAAGTGGTCGCCACGGCGCAAATCAGTATGAAAATCAATTTCACTTTCAAACATTTCAGCCACTTGCACAGCAATATAATCAGGAATGTTGGCATCATCAGTTGCGCCAAATAAAGAGCTTTTAATTTCAGCAGATTTTAATATGGCACGCATTTCAAGTTGATGTGTCACTTTGTTCGTGGCATAACCTGCGGCAGTTTGATTAATGGCGATAAACTGGTCGGCTTCCAATTGATATTCAAGCGATACTAAATTGCCGTCGCTGTCGGTTTCAGCTTCAATTTGATGCCCTGGTTTTAATGCAGTTGCGATTTCGCTGGCAGCACTATCATTACGAATATAATCGATTGCATCACGATTACGAATATTTAAACGTGCTAATAATGTATTTAAGGTATCGTCACGGCGGACATGTTCTTTATACCAAAAGTGTTGCTCAGCAAGTTGGTTAGTAGCTTCGTTTGAGGCAGGCAGGGAAATTTCTTCAACCACCATTTCAGTGGAAATGTTGCCGGTGATTGTTTGCGGCGCAATACCAAAAGCAGCATAAATGCCAAATAATGGCAAACAAGAAACTGCTAAAATCCAGCGTAGCTTAAATCTACGCTCAGACATGAGCTCAAGCTTACTTTCAACTTTATCAGGGTTTTGCGCTAAAATAGCGTCTGCTTTAAAAGAACCACTGATTGTAGTATTGCTTTGATTAAGCTCGTTACTATCCACGGGCTGACCTCTATAAGAATTTAATTCGGCCTCAGATATTAACAGAAAACTTA
>DASQFK010000282.1:0-21665 GCA_035633175.1 Methylotenera sp. | reverse complement strand
GCCATAAATCGTCGTTTACGGAGCTAATAACTTCGGTTTGATCGTTATCAAGTGTTTGAGTGCTACTTTCAAGCGTGTCATCAAATTGGCCATTACCTAATTTTTTTGACGTTGAATTACTTAGACCAAAATTATTATTGTAAATATCTTTAGCTTCTAGCCCTTTATTGCTTAAATCCCCATTAGATTCGCTAGGGGCTGCTTTAAAATTATCGTCATAGATAATGATTTCTTCGCCCATTACATTGGTTTCTGCATACACCGAAGTGCTCATCAGCAAACTGAAAGTCACGGGAAAAATGAATAGTGCGATATTAGACAAAGGCCGCAAATTAAATCTTAAGCTATGTATCGTTTGAGATTTTATAGCATGACAAATGCGCAGAATGTATAGATGAAACGATAAATGGTTCATAGTCACACTATTGAAACAAAGTAGGAAATTATAGTACCGAAAAAAAGTAGCCTACGTCAAGTTAAAGCGATGTAAATTTTACTTTATAAATATGCGCTATATCAATGATTAGTAATGATTTCTCATTTCTCTTATTGTACTGAAAACTTCTAAAGGCGGGGCTTCAGCTAAGTGAACTGCTGCTTGAATTTCAGGACTGGAGCATCTTAAAAAGGGATTGGTAGCAAGCTCTAAGGTAATTGAAGACGGCAAGGTAGGTAAGTGCAGACCCCTCAGCATCAGAGTTTCATTATATCGCTCAATAAGCGCTTGGTTATTTGGTTCTAAGGTCAATGCAAAATTGATATTGTGCATCGTATATTCATGGGTGCAATATACTTTTGTATTGGATGGTAACCCAGCCAATTTTTGCAAGGAACTAAACATTTGAGCAGGAGTACCTTCGAATAATCTCCCGCAACCCGCGCCAAATAAAGTGTCTCCACAAAACAGTAATTTGTGATCAGTGTTCTGGGAGTAGTAAGCAATATGTCCCAATGTGTGGCCTGGCAAATCAATAATTTCAAATACGAGATTAAATTTACTTAATTCGATGACATCAGATCCAATTAAAGCGGTATGTTCAAAGTGATATTTCTCTAATTTAGGTGCATATACTTTTGCATTTGGATATGCCTTAGTTAAACGACATACACCGCCGATATGGTCATGATGATGATGCGTGATTAAAATGGTGTGCAGGCTTAATTTTAAGCGGGATAGCATTTCTAGCACAGGAGTTGCATCACCCGGATCTACAATAATGGCATCCACGCCATTGTGTATCAGCCAGATATAATTATCCTTAAATGCTGGAATGGGTATAATTTGTATAGATTGTTGCATGATCATTATCATTTGTGCGGGTGCTTAAAATGTCAATAGAAATATTAATCGTTGTAGTCTGTAACAGCGGCAATAAAAAATGAGCATACAAAACTCACAACAAGCTTGGTTTAATACCTCTGTGGGCCAGTATTTGCAGGCAAAAGAACAGGTTTTATACGACCAAGCAGTAGTTGATTTGTTTGGGTTTAATGCTTTGCAAATGGGCGAGCTACCCCTTGATTTATTGAGAAATTCACGCATTCCAAATCGCTATCGCTCATCCACATATAAAGTTGCAGCACTTAATAATCATTTGTATTGCGAAGATGATTTTTTGCCATTAGCAGATATGAGTTTAGATCTTTTATTATTGCCACATCGCTTGGAATTTAGTGAGCGGCCACATCAAGTGTTACGCGAAGCTGCGCGAGTGATGATACCAGAGGGGCATTTGCTAATTTCAGGATTTAATTCAATAAGTTTATGGGGTGTTAAGGCTGGTTTAAAGAAAATCTTTGCTAGGCAAAGTGCTTTTCCCTGGAATGGGCAATTTATTGCGCTTACGCGTATGAAAGACTGGCTTGCTTTGTTAGGTTTTGAGATCGTTTCTGTAAACATGTGTTGTCATGTGCCGCCATTTGAACAAGCGACTTGGCAAGAGCGTTCTGCTTTTATGGATAAGTTTGGCGAAAAATGTTGTGCGGTGTTTGGTGGCGTCTATTTTATTGTCGCAAAAAAACGTGTACCAGGCATGACTTCTCTTAAGCCCAATTGGAAAAAGCCTGTGCTGGCAACTACTTTAATTACGAGGCCTACTTCGTCCAGGCCTGCACAATTCAGGCCTACAGACTTAAATACAAGCAATAAAAATCTGAAATAACGAATAACACTATAGAAAGTAATATGAACAATAATATCCAAGGTGAGAAAACGCAAGTTGAGCAAAACATGGTTGAGATTTATGCAGATGGTGCCTGCAAAGGTAATCCAGGCCCCGGTGGTTGGGGCGCCTGGATTAGCCATGAAGGTCGCGAAAAGGAATTATTTGGTAGTGAACTTATCACGACTAACAACCGAATGGAGTTAACCGCAGTAATTCGCGCGTTAGAAGCTTTAAAACGTCCATGTCATGTTAAAGTATTTACTGATTCTGTATATGTACAAAAAGGAATTACAGAATGGATTATTGGCTGGAAAGCTCGTAATTGGCGCACTGCGGATAGAAAGCCCGTTAAAAATGATGATTTATGGCGAATTTTAGATGTGTTAGCGCAGCAACATACAGTGCAGTGGATTTGGGTAAAAGGACATGCAGGTAATATTGGTAATGAGCGTGCGGATATGTTGGCCAATAAGGGTGTGGCTAATTTACTGAATGAAAACTCTTAGTTCAACTTTATAAATAAAATCAATCAATTTAGATCGTATTATGAGACAAATATTTTTAGATACTGAAACCACTGGTTTGTATCACGCTCAAGGACACCGTGTGATTGAGATTGCTGCGGTGGAAGTAGTAAATCGCAGACTCACTAAAAATCATTTTCATTATTACTTGAATCCTGATCGCGAAATTGATCAAGGTGCCCAAGAAATCCATGGTATTTCGTTGGAATTTTTACAAGATAAACCACGCTTCGCTGATATTGCAAAAGAGCTAATAGCATTCATTGCAGACGCGGAACTGATTATGCACAACGCCCCATTTGATGTGGGGTTTTTAAATGCTGAGTTAGGTTTAATCGAACAACAATCTGTTGAAACTGTTGTTGCAAAAATTACCGATACCCTTAAAATAGCTAAAGAAATGCGCCCAGGGCAGCGTAACAATTTAGACGCTTTGTGCAGGCATTTTGGTGTGAATAATTCGAAGCGTACATTGCACGGCGCGCTGTTAGATGCTGAGTTGTTAGCCGATGTATATATGGCAATGACGCGTGGTCAAGATAGTTTGATGATAGAGTTAGATGCGCCGTCGAAAAGAAGTAATGAAAGTGCGTTACTTAACACGCAGCCAATACGAATTCAACTAGCAAATGAAGCAGAAAGTGAAGCGCATAAAATCTATTTGGCTTCACTAGCAAAATCTGGCGAATGTTTGTGGAGTAGGTTAGAGCAAGCAGAATCTAGTAATTAATTACACTGAAATTCAACCGAGCATATTTTAAAAAATCTTGTTTAAAGTCATGTTTGAAACTATAAAACAACAAGAAAGTTAATATTATGAACCAATGTATTGTTGTGACAGGAGGCGCTGGATTTATAGGCGCCAATTTTGTATTGGCTTGGGTTAAACAAGGTTTAGGTACGGTAATTAACCTTGATAAATTGACTTATGCAGGGAATCTAGAAAATTTAAACGAGATTCAACATCATCCAGACCATATTTTTGTACATGGAGATATTGGCGATCAGACTTTATTAGCTTCATTACTTGCAGAACATCGACCATGTGCAGTTGTTAATTTTGCCGCTGAAAGCCATGTGGATCGTTCAATTCATGGTCCGGAAGATTTTATTCAAACGAATGTGGTAGGTACATTTCATTTATTAGAAGCAGTTCGTGCCTATTGGTCAGGTTTAAACGCAGAGCATAAGAAAAACTTCCGTTTTTTACATGTTTCGACCGATGAAGTTTATGGCTCTTTAACTAAAGATGAAGCAGCATTTACTGAAACACATGCCTATGCACCTAATAGCCCATACTCAGCCTCTAAGGCTGCTTCAGATCACTTGGTACGTGCTTATCATCACACTTATGGTCTACCAACACTGACTACCAACTGTTCAAATAATTACGGACCACATCACTTTCCTGAGAAGTTAATTCCGTTGGTAATTCACAACGCGCTAGCAGGTAAGCCATTGCCCATATACGGAAATGGACAACAAATCCGCGATTGGTTATATGTAGAAGACCATTGTGCTGCGATTCGGCGTGTTTTAGAAGCCGGGCAAGTGGGGGAGGTTTACAACGTAGGCGGTTGGAATGAAAAACCTAATATTGATGTTGTGAGAACGCTATGCAGAATGCTGGATGCAAAATCTCCGCGTGCTGATGGTAAATCTTATGCCGATCAAATCACCTATGTTGAAGATCGTCCAGGACACGACCAACGCTATGCGATTGATGCAACAAAATTAGCAAATACGCTTGGATGGAAACCTAAAGAGACCTTTGAATCAGGCATTGAAAAAACTGTGAAATGGTACTTAGAAAATCAAGATTGGGTCAAAAACGTGACTAGCGGAGATTACCGCAAGTGGGTTCAAACACATTATATTGATCGTGGGGAAGAGCTGGCATGAAGGGCATAATTTTAGCAGGTGGTTCAGGGACTCGATTGTACCCAGCCACACAAGTAGTTTCTAAACAGTTATTGCCCGTTTACGATAAACCGATGATTTATTACCCACTTACCACGTTAATGCTAGCGGGTATACGTGAAGTGCTGGTAATTTCTACTCCGGAAGATACTCCCCGTTTCAAGCAGCTGCTCGGGGACGGTAGTCAATGGGGCATTTCCATTCAATACGCAGTACAGCCTTCGCCAGATGGGCTTGCACAAGCCTTTATTATAGGAAAAGACTTCATTGGTAATGATAGTTGTGCATTGGTGTTAGGTGACAATATATTTTATGGTGATGAACTGGCCACTAGAACGCAAGTTGCTGCCAAACTTACCGGCGGTGCTAAAGTATTTGCTTACCCAGTACACGACCCCGAGCGTTATGGCGTTGTAGAGTTTAATGCACAAGGCAAAGCGATTAGTCTGGAGGAAAAACCAAAGGCGCCGAAATCCCGGTACGCGGTGACTGGCCTGTATTTTTATGATAATCGCGTAATTGATATTGCGGCTAATCTTAAGCCGTCGCCACGCGGTGAGTTGGAAATTACTGACGTCAATCGTGAGTATCTAGCAAGTGGTGATCTGCAAGTAGAAGTGATGGGGCGTGGTATCGCCTGGTTAGATACCGGTACGCATGAATCATTGCTGGAAGCTTCGTCGTTCATTGAAACCATCGAAAAACGCCAAGGATTGAAAATCGCTTGTCCTGAAGAAATTGCCTATCGTATGCATTATATTGATGCTGCGGCTTTGGATATTTTAGCTAATAAATATATCAAAAATAATTATGGGCAATACCTTAAGTTAATATTGAATGAGCAAATATTTTAATGCAAGTCACAAAAACTGCCATACCGGAAGTATTGATCATTGAACCTAAGATATTCGGTGATGACAGAGGTTTTTTTTATGAAAGTTTTAATCAACAAACTTTTGAAAAATTAACAGGCGTTAAAGCTAACTTTGTTCAGGATAATCATTCAAAATCTGCAGCAAACGTACTGCGCGGGCTGCATTATCAAATAGCCCAGCCACAAGGTAAGTTAGTAAGAGTTACAGTGGGCGAAGTGTTTGATGTGGCAGTGGATTTGCGACGACAATCTGATACTTTTGGAAAATGGGTGGGTGTGATTTTATCCGCTGAAAACAAACGCCAATTATGGGTACCGCCTGGTTTTGCGCACGGGTTTCTGGTGCTTAAAAATGATACCGAATTCTTATATAAAACAACGGATTACTACGCACCAGAGCATGAGCGCTGCGTACGTTGGAACGATCCTGCTATAGGTATTGAATGGCCTTTAAATATCGTACCTATGTTATCTAATAAAGATCAATTGGGTCTTGATTTGTCAGAAGCACAGGTTTTTGAAGAAAAAGTTAGTAAGTCATAAAATTTAATGTATAAAAAAATACTATTAACAGGTGTAAGTGGCCAAGTTGGTCATGCCTTACAGCAATTCTTGTCTAATCACTCTTCTCCTGAAAATACAATTCTCAGTCTAGATCGTAGCCAACTTGATTTATCCAAGCAAGATGAGATACGCCGGGTTGTTCAAATAATAAAGCCTGATTTAATCATTAATCCAGCTGCCTACACTGCGGTGGATAAAGCAGAAATTGAGCCTGAGTTAGCTTATGCGATCAATGCAATTGCGCCACAGATTCTGGCTGAAGAGGCGGCTAAAGTTGGCGCGGCCATGATTCATTTTTCTACTGAATATGTCTACAACGGTGCTAAATCTGGACCATATGTAGAGGGTGATGATACTGAACCATTATGCGTATATGGAAAAAGCAAGCTGGCAGGCGAAGATGCGATTCGAACTGTAGGTTTACCCCATTTAATATTTCGTACTACTTGGGTTTACGGTGCGCATGGCAGAAATTTTTTTAAAACAATTTTACGCCTAGCAATGGAGCAAGATGAGTTACGCGTTGTGGCTGATCAGATCGGCGCACCAACCAATAGTTATTGTATTGCTGAAGCAATATCACAAGTGCTTAAATCATGGAAACATGATTTAAGCGGCGTATATCATTTAGTCAATGCAGGGCAGACTTCCTGGCATGGTTTTGCAACTGCTATTGTTAATGAGTATACCCAATTACAAGAAAACCGTGGCTGGACGCCACTAAGAGTAGATTCTTCAAATATCCAAGCCATTGCGACAACTGAGTTTCATACGTTGGCAGTACGGCCAGCCAACTCTTGCTTAAATTGCAATAAATTAGCTACTGATTTTTCGATTGAGCTACCTCACTGGCATCAAGCTTTAGTGACTGAGTTAAACAAATTCAATCCTCTCCACTTGAAAACTGCCTAATTTTTAGCCTAGGGCATCTGCCCAGCTATTAGGGGTTTCATACAAGCGTACTTTTTCTAATTTCAAATGGTTACCATAGCTATCGTTGTATTTGCTTTTAAGTAACTTAAATGCTTCTGCAGCCATGTTCTCAGCGGTAGGTACAGTTGGAAATATTACTGTTTTATGATTTGCTAATGAGTTTAAGAAGTTTAATACTTCTGTATCGTGTTGATAAACCAAAAAAGCATGATCCCACACATCTACTACCGTGCTTTTTGCGATTGATTTTACATCTGAGAAATCCATGACCATGCCATTTTCTGAAGTATTTTCTTGCATAATGATATCGCCGGAAAGTGTGATTTCTATGGCATAACGATGCCCATGCAAGTTTTTACATTGACTTTTATGGTGAGGAATTCGATGGCCAGCATCAAATTCAAGGCGGGTGGTAATGTGCATGAAAATCGCTTATTTAAATGAAGGTTAAAAATTTACAGCGTATTATACGCTTAGAGGTAATGTTTTTTAAGGGACTAAATAAGGGTGTTATCAGTAGCAGTTAAGCTGTTCGGTTTTAAATTTAATTGTTCATCTTCAAATGCGCTTAGCCATGGAATAAAAGCATCAAAACGCATAGGCTTTGCATAATAGTAGCCTTGTATTTTTTCACATTTCATGTCTTTAAGAATATTCAAACAAGCTATATCCTCTACACCTTCTGCTACAACGGCTTTACCTAAGCTGTGGGCTAATTTTACTACCGATAATACAATCGCTTTATCCTGGCTTGAATTTGCAATATTACGCACGAAAGATTGGTCGATCTTAACAAGGTGAATTGGCATACTTCTTAATCGAGTCATAGAAGAATAGCCTGTACCAAAGTCATCTAAGGCAAGCTTGCAACCTAAAGCTACAATTTTATCAATCACTAAAGTAGCTTTTGCTTCATCTATTAACAGATCATTTTCAGTGATTTCAATGATTAAATTTTCTGCGGGGATTTGCCATAATGCAATTGATTGTGCCAGTAACTCAGGTAAATCTGCATCTAATAAATCTGTCCCACTTAAATTAATGGTGAGTGCAATATTGCGTTGGTGAATAGACTTAAGCTCCGCAACCCGCTGGCAAGCGTTATTAATAAGCCAGCGTATAAACACTTTACCAAAACCTTTTTTATAAATGGTATCGATTAATCTTTGGGGAGATATCGACTGTAAATTCTCATTATGCCACCGCAATAATACTTCAGCACTGACACAAGTCACTTTTGAGTTCGCCTCTTGCATCATTGGATTAGTAGGTTTTTTATTTTGTAAGCTTATGATGGGCTGCAAATAAATTTCTAATTCATTTTGCTGTAGTGCATGAATGATTCCTTCATCAAGTTGATGGGAGTTTGAGAGTGAGTCTGTAATGTCTTGGTCGTAAAACTCAGTGTCATAATTATTAGCCATCGCGTGGTGCAGAGCTAACTTAGCACAGTCATACATCGACATTCCATTTTGTTGCGTTTTTAATGAGCTCACACCACCAAAATAAGGCTTTAATATTAACGTAATATTATTAAGTGGTAGCGCAGACTCGAAAGCATGAATAATTTTTGAAGTAATTAGATTAAGTTGAGCTGGAAAGCGAACATGTTTAGTGATAATTGCTAATTCAATAGGGCCTACACGACATACTGTTGAGTTCTCGTTAAGTTGCTGTTTTATAGTATGTACGGCAGCCATGATTAAGCTTGACGTGGTACTTAATTGAGATTCTTCACCTAAATCTATATTCAAATTTACTAATATGAGGCCTATATGTGTTGAGCTTAAATCAGGATTTTTATGCTCAACTTGTAAATGTTTATCAAGGATATTCAACATAAGTTGCTGGTTTGGCAACCCCGTTTCTAGGTCGAAGTTTTGAATATGCGTAAATTTATATTGATCAAACTGGCTAGTTACGCGCGCTATTAAATGCATTAGCAAATATTGAAACTTTGCGTTTAATGATGAATCCGGCATTGAATCTCTAGATTCATTTACTGAAATAGGGCGTAACGATAAGCATCTGGTTAAAAGGAAGGCGAAATCCAAATGAGCGCCTGCATCATAATCATTAAGCCATGCCTGCAGAAAATGATTAATGTGATGATTGAACTGTGGCCAATTTATTTTCTGGGGCCAGGCATTAACAACTGCAAACAGCTTAGTTAAAGTGAATTTAACCTCGTTAAATGGAGGCTCTTGAATTAACTGATTGAACATCTGTAAATCAAATGCATAATCGCCAGTGACATGGCTCGCTTTTAATTGATAGCTAGCCATTAGTTGTAATAGTAAATTAGGCGGTAGTTCAATGACGAAGTGATCGTCAAGTGATTGGAAATTTGATGGAGGTGATAGATTGTGCGTAGTATCACTAAGCATAGAAATTATTGGCACTTAAACCGTAACTATCTGGTGCTAACCCTCTTAAAATTTGATATGGCTCACCTGTAGGTGTTTTTGGCGAGTGAATCAGATCTACAGTAGCTGGAGTTTCATTTTTGGTTTTATCAGGATTAAGTAATAGCATCACTCTAGGTAACATCCGACGAACACTATTTTGCTGAATAACAACGCCGACTTCCCCAGAATTTAACTCAACAAGTGTGCTTACAGGATAAATACCTAAAAATTGTACAAGTTGATCGATCAAAGCACCGTTAAATTTAGTATCACGTAGCGCATGGATTTTCTCTAAAGCTAATTGATTGTAAACACCTTTGGCATACACTTTATTGCTTGTAAGGGCGCAGTATGTATCAATTAACCCTGCCATCTGGCCAGTTAAGCTGATTTGCTTGCCTGTTAGTTGGTATGGATAGCCACTTCCATCTATGCGCTCATGATGCTGCGAAATAGTTAAAATAACCGTACCAGAAATATTGTCAGTCACTTCTAATAACGTCAGTGCATGGTCAACATGTTTTTTCAGGACGTTAAACTCTTCAGCAGTAATTTTTTCTTGTTTATGTAAAAGCTCAGGAGAAATTTTTGCTTTACCGATGTCCTGCAGCAATCCAGCAAAGCCTAATTCCTTAATTTGTTTTTTCGGCATTGCCATAAAATTTGCAAGTGCCATCATCATGATGGATACATTCAGTGCATGGTTGTAAGCATGATTATCTGTTTGTTTAAGTTTAGAAAGCCAGATGAGCGCATCAGGGTTGCGTTCTATGCTTTCCACCATATTGGTGATTGACTCTATAACGTTGGTTAGATTTATTTCTCGATCTTCGGCTAAGGCTTCAAAAATCTCTCGTGTAGCGATCTGAGATTTTTCATATACTGGATAAATATGTGCAATTTCTTCTTCTACAGGTGGAGCTGTTTCAAAAATTGTAATTCTATAACCATCATCGCTTATTATATTTTTGCTAGCATCAGCTTTTAAGGCATTTTTATCAATGCTGGACTTAAGCTTTTTCTGGCTTCCGACCCAACTCGGTAAGGCAGAGATAAAGTTAGTAAAGTCTGATTTGATTTGAGAGACAAAAGAAGTTTTTTCATTAAAGCTGTCATTCTCAAAGTTAACCACGCTATTAGTGATGTTATCGTTTCTTAGATTCGTTTGAGCATTAAACATCAGATTGTTTTCACCACTGCCATTTTTTCCGTTGGTAGGGGCTGAATTCTGATTACTCTCTTTGATTTCTTTTAATACATCGAAAAAGGAAAAGCTTTTTTCTTTAGAATGATTTGATTTGGAGCTAGCTAAGTTTTTATTGGGTTTTGTGGAGCTTGATATACGAATGATTGCGCCATCGGGCTTAATGGCAACTTGATCTTTAGGAGGGGCTGTAAAATGATTGCCTACAGAAACAGTGCGATCTATGTATACATATTCACATAAGCTAGCCATGATCGCAATTTGCTCGCTATCCTCTATTAAGAGCCCTTCCAGCATAAAAGGCGTGCCTAACCAAGGTCTATCTAGCTCACTAACAAACATGCCAATATCTAATTGCGATACTGGTATTTTCTCTCGGCGTATATCATTCACTTGGATAACCTTTAGATGAATTTAAAAGATTTTCATTAATTATGAATTTGAATGATTATATTACAGCACTTTTATTTTTAAGAGTATTTTACAAGAGCTTACTAATAAAAATTATTTAAATAATACCAGATTGTTAGCTGAGAAATTTAATGTGATATCTCAGTGCGTAACAATTTGTAAGTGGCAAATCTTTCTGCAGTTACTTTATTAGTGTGTACCGCTTGCGTAATGGCGCAGTCTGGTTCCTGTAAATGTTTGCAATTATTAAATTTACATTTACCCAAAAAAGGCCTGAATTCTATAAAAGCATGTTCAAGCTCGTCAGTACTCAAGTGATGTAAACCAAACTCCTGTAAACCCGGAGAGTCAATCAGCTGGCTGTTGTCATCAATGTGATATAAATGTGCTGCAGTGGTGGTATGTTTGCCGCTATCTAATACTTGGCTTACTTCTCGAGTACGCACAGACTCATTTGGCAACAGTGCATTGATAATAGTCGATTTACCCATGCCAGATTGACCCACTAAAATGCTTGCTTCGCCTTGCAGGTAAGGTCTAATGGTAGAGATATCTTCTTTAGCTGACAGCGCAAGCACTTGATAACCTAGTGATGTGTATAGCGCTAGCTTACGTTTGGCATCATCGTTATCAGCCAAATCGCATTTGTTTAACACGATGAGTGCTTTGATATTAGCGGCTTCAGCAGCGATTAAACAGCGATTGAGTAAGGCCTCATAAAAACTAGGTTGTGTGGCTAACACAATAATAATTTGCGTGACATTTGCAGCTAACATTTTGCTTTTAAATGCATTACTACGGTAGAGTAAAGTTTTACGTGGCAAGATATTTTCCACTACACCTTCACGTTTGTCGGTGAGTTTTATATTTACCTGATCACCGCAGGCAATATCAGTCTTTTTACCGCGCGTTACACAACTGATGCGTTGTTTATCACTTAACTCGACCTGAAAGCGTTTACCAAAAGCAGCGACAACCGTTCCTTGTAGCAATGCTTTATTTTCTGATGAATTTTTATCTTGTACTTCAATTGGAGGTTTAATAATTAAAGTACCTAATCATTCAGTGAATTTATAATAAGTTTTATTGAGATAGCCGGCAACATTGAGTTCTTCGTCCTCGAACCATTTGAGTCCAATCATAGTGTTGCAGTTACGCACCTGAGCTAATAAGCCTTTTGACGTTTTAACTTTACGATATTCCCTAGTGTAAATAGATGAACCATCACCGCCGAAGCTGGCTGCATGGCAACTGATGCAATTTTTATCCACTAAGGCTTTGCCCGCAGTAGCATCAGCATTTGCAAAAGGCTCAGCAAATGAATTAACACTTATTAGTAATAAACCCAATAAAAATAGTGATTTCATTTGCATAACCTTAACGATTATTTCTGGGGTAATTTTCTAACCAGTATACGCCGCTAATTTAGAAATTCTAATACTTGCAGGCGGATGTGAATCATAAAAAGCTGAATGTAATGGATCTGGCGTGAGTGTAGACGCGTTATCACGATATAGCTTAACCAATGCTTCGACCAAGCGTTTTGCATCAGCGTGTTTAGCTGCATAGTCATCTGCTTCAAATTCATTTTTACGTGAATAGCTTGCCATGATTGGGCGCAATAAAAATAAAAATACGGGCGACACTAACAAAAATAATACTAAAGCCATGTAGTTACTGGCTTGAGTCACACCAAGGCCTGAGTAAAACCAGGGTTGGTTGATTAACCAACCTAATAAAGCTAAACCCAGAAAGCTTACAAAAAACATCAATGCAATACGTTTAATGACATGATGATGTTTAAAGTGACCTAGTTCGTGTGCCAAGACCGCTTCAATTTCGTCTGCGTTTAATCTTTCCAACAAAGTGTCAAAAAATACTACACGTTTTGATGCACCAAAGCCTGTAAAGTAAGCATTACCATGACTGCTGCGTGCAGAACCATCCATTACAAATAGTCCTTGTGATTTAAACCCACATTTGGTCAGCAATGTTTCAATACGCTGTTTTAAAGCATCATCTTGTAAAGGCGAGAATTTGTTGAAAAAAGGCGCAATAAAAGTAGGGTACACGGCGAGCATCAATAAATTAAATAGACTCCAGACGACCCATAGATAAAACCACCAGTATTGTCCAGCGCCTTGCATTAGCCACAACGCTGCGAATAAAATCGGCGCGCCCAGAGCGATTCCTACAATGCTGTGTTTCACAAGGTCACTAAAAAACATCGCAGGTGTCATTTTGTTAAAGCCAAATTTTTCATCAACTACAAACGTCTTATAGTATTCAAACGGTAAGTCAATCAAGCTACTCACTAACATCGCACTGCAAATGACCAGTGCTCCGCGAATAATCTCCTGACTGGGTAATAAGTTACGCCAAACATCATCAATTAGCTGCAATCCACCGCCTAGTGTGAGTAAAGCCAGCAAAATTGCCTGGGTCGCCGCTTCAACAATCACTAATCTTGTTTTAGCCGCAGAATAATCGGCAGCTTTTTGATGTGCGTCTAAGGCAATGCTGCCACTAAATGCGTCAGGTACTTTATTTCGATGGCTCAGAACATGGGCAATATGTCTCCGACCAAGCCAAACTCTAATGAGTGTGGTTGTAACTAACAGTGTAATGAAGGTAATTGTAAGAGTTGAAGCCATAATTTATTTATTTTGGAAAATTTGAATTAAGTTAATATTCACATTGTGAAGCATTTTATTGGTGTTAGTTCACCAAGTTTGCTTATAACCTTAATTATAATGGAAATCATGATGGCAGCTTCAGGCGAGACAACTACTAATAATACAAATACTAATGGCACTAATCAAAATAATTTAATCTGGCTTGATATGGAAATGAGCGGTTTATTACCTGACTCTGATTGTATTTTAGAACTGGCGGCAGTCGTAACAGACGCTGATTTGAATGTATTGGGTGAGTCGCCAGTTTTTATAATACATCAAAGCGATGTAGTGTTAGATGGCATGGATGCTTGGAATAAGGGCGCACATGGTCGTTCAGGTCTGATTGAAAAAGTAAAAGCGTCCACTTTAAACGAAGCTGACGCTACTTTGCAAATGATTGCTTTCCTAAAACAGTTTGTACCTGCAGGTAAATCGCCCATGTGTGGCAACTCCATCTGCCAAGACCGACGATTTATGGCACGTTACATGCCAGATTTGGAAACCTATTTTCATTACCGTAACTTAGATGTAAGTGTTTTTAAAGAGCTAGCACGTCGCTGGAAACCGGAGATTTACTCAGGATTTAAAAAAGCGAGTAAGCATGAAGCATTGGCTGACATATACGAATCTATTGATGAACTGAAATATTACCGCGAACATTTTATTGTTAAGTAATAGTAAATCAACAGTAGTTTTATATAAAAAAGAGGGCGTCGATTAAGACGCCCTAGAGGGAGGAGAAACTGGCTTTGGAGAAGCTTAATTATATAAAAGCATTTACCATGCCAAGTTTATAACTTTAATTAAAACTCAATTTCAAGGTTTAATAAGCTTTAACTTTAATCTTAAATTTTCCCGAAGTTTTATCTTGAGGTTCATATAACTCAAGGTATAACTCCAAGTACTCCATCGCACTTTTATCCCAGCTTAAATTTTGAGTCATACCGTTTTTTTGAATTTTTCGCCATGTTTTAGCATCATTTTTAAATAGGTCTAGAGCACGTGTAATGCAGGCTAAAAGTGCTTCTACACTCGCTTCTGTCATTACAAAGCCGTTAGCTGTTTTGTTTTTAATATTGGTTTCGTTACTATCAATGACTGAATCAGCAAGCCCGCCTGTCGCGTTAACTATTGGTGGCGTGCCATAAGCTAAACCATATAATTGGTTGAGTCCGCAAGGTTCAAAACGGGATGGCATGATAAACATGTCGCAACCCGCCATTACCTGATGAGAGAGTGGTTCATTGTAGCCAATAGTAACACTCACGCGTCCAGGGTTTTGGGCTGCAATAGCTTCAAATGCGCTTTCTAGCTCAGTTTCACCGTTACCTAATAATGCAAATTGGCATCCAGCATCCAATAAATATTGCATATTTGGCAACAACATATCCAAGCCTTTTTGATTAGTAAGCCGACTTACTACGCCCAGTAATGGTGCATTTGCATCAAGATGTAGCCCTAATTTTTTTTGTAAGGCATTTTTGACTTGTTTTTTACCTGCAATTTTAGAAGCACTATAAGTTTTGATCAGGTAGGGATCCGTTTCCGGATTCCATTCAAAGGTTTCAATACCGTTCAAAATCCCTTTGATCCGGTCCCCACGTGTTTTCAGCAGACCTTCCAGACCGAAACCAAACTCGGCCGTTTGAATTTCTTTTGCATAGCTAGGGCTTACGGTACTAATTTCGTCAGCATAATAAATTCCTGCTTTTAGATAAGACAATTGACCATAGTATTCAAAACCTTCCATGGTAAAGTTTGCAGCAGGTAAACCTAAAATTGTGACCCATTCAGCTGGAAAGCATCCTTGAAAAGCCATGTTGTGCAAACTGATAACAGACTTGGCTTTTGTATTTTCAAGCAGTTTCATGTAAGCAGGCGTTAAACCGGTTTGCCAGTCATTACAATGTACGATATCAGGTTGCCAGTTATTTAGTGGCGATTGCGTACCTGCCAAAATAGCCGCAACCTTTGATAATACGCCAAAGCGTAACGCATTATCTGGCCATTCTTCACCATTTTCATCTGCATATGGGCCACCATCTCGTTCGTAAAGATTAGCTGATTTAATGACCATCACCTTAACGCTGGTCTCTACAATCGTACCCATTAAAATATCAGCAAAACCAATCACAGGTATATTGTTTACTCTACCAATAGCTTGCAAATCGTTAAGTTGATTTAACACAGCTGAATAGCCCGGCATTAGAATGCGAATGTCCACGCCTAAATTCTGCAAGGCTGTGGGGAGTGAACCACTCACGTCCGCCAAACCGCCTGTTTTAATCAGTGGGAAAACTTCTGAGCTTACATATAACACTTTTTTAGAAAATGGCACTTTCATTGTAAATATTACTTCCAAATACATCATTTTCTCGTTAGAGTTGTGATGGTTTAATGAATAAAAAAATCTAATTTTACTATACGAACGTGACGATATGATTGATGTGATATGAATAGCGCATTTAATTTTACTAGCGTCCTAGCCGTTGGCTTAGGTGCAGCTTTGGGTGCCTGGATGCGTTGGTGGCTTGGCTTGATGCTTAATGCTACATTACCGGCGTTACCATTGGGTACATTGGCGGCAAATCTAGTAGGCGGTTATCTTATGGGTTTGTTTATGGGAATATTTGCGTTGACTTCTACTTTTCCTCCAGAAGCCAGACTTTTTGTGATGACTGGTTTTCTTGGGGGGTTAACTACTTTCTCTACCTTTTCTGCTGAAGCTGTTACTTTACTTGCACGTGGACAGTATGGTTGGGTGACCATGCATATATTAGTTCATGTATTAGGTTCGCTGGCAATGACTGGCATGGGCATATTTACTGTGCAGGTAATACGAGGTTAATATGATGCAAGGAACTTACCTGAAGTTATTTGTGCCAGAGGCCTTACGCCTTCATGGTGATCTGTTATATGAATGGATTCTGAAACAAGCTGAGGCAATCGGAATTCCTGGCGGATCAGCCGTACGTGCCATGGCTGGGTTTGGTCGTCATGGACATCTGCATGAACAACACTTTTTTGAGTTGGCTGGTGAGCTACCTATCATACTTGAGTTTTTTGCTATTGATGAAACCATAAATCAGTTGTTGGCATTGCTAGAAGCAGAGAATAACTCATTGTTCTACATTAAATTTCATGCCGAAGCAGGGCAGACAGACCCTCATTAGCTGACTCTGTCAAGTTGCCAGTGCTTTTGTTATTTGAAAAAGTGCTATTTGAATTGTGGCAGAATGAAAACACAAAAAAAGCCCTGATTACTCAGGGCTTTTTTATTCGGACGTAGCTTTTTAGCTGCTGGTATTGAAACTATTTATTCTGTGTTTCCACCATCACTAAAGGTTCAGCACTAACATCTTCTTTAGCTTTTTGTTGCCAAGCGGCAGCTTTGCGTGGTGCGCTTGGTTTAGCGGCTTCAACAGGGGTGGCTACTTTAGGCGCATCTGTTTTTGTTTCTACTAATTGCAAACCTACTGAGGCTAAATCAACAGGCTTAGCTTCAGTTTTAGGTTTACGTGGACGAGCAGGGCGCTTGTTATCTGCCTTAGCTGGAGGCGCCTCACTAGATACAACACTAGTTGCGGGTGGCGTATCCGTAGTCGCGGTCATGTTTGACGCGCTTACATCAGCTGGATTAGGCGCTGGAGCTTTAGGTGCCCTGGGTTTTTTGTTTTCAGTTTTTGCTTTAGTAGGCGCTTCACTTAATGCAACTCCCGTATTGGCAGCAACTTCAGCACTTTTCGCAGAGGTGACAGCCACTTCCTGATTATTTGTTACTGGCTGTGTTACTTCTTTTTTAACTGGTTCTGTCGAAGTAGATCCAATTTTTGTTGGCGTTACCACTACAGGCTCAGTATTTTGAGTAGCTTGACTTGCATTGATTTCATCGTTTGGAATAAATGGACGATTAGTCTCAGTGGTAACACTCTCGTCACGGTCACGGCGACCACGACGATTATTGCGATTACGACGACCACCACTACGCTCTGAACGCGGTTCTCCAGCCATATCACTTACAGGTGCTTCTGATGTAGCATTTGCGGGTTGATTGCTATTACGCGACGCTTGCTCATTACGAGATTGTTCGTTGCGTTGTTGCTCATTTCTTGGTTGTTGTGGTTTTTGTTGACGCTGTTCCTGCGGTTTATTTTCTGCAGTACGTGGTTCTTGACCCTTATTTTGAGCTTTAGCCTCGTTGTTGCGTGCAGGGCGGTTTTGATTGATATCTTTATCCGTGCGCTCGCCACCACTACGGTTGCGTTCATTACGGTTACGATTGTTGCGGTTGCGATTGTTACGGTTATTCTCCCTGCGCGCTTCATCCGCTTTTTCAGCTTCAGTTTTTGATGGTACTGTTTCAACTGTAGAAGAGCTAAAGAAGTTTTTGATACGTGCAAATAATGACACTTTAGGGGTATCGGATTTAGTAGCAGTATTGGCTTTAGCCGTTTCAATCACAATCGGCGCTGGTGCAGAAGGCGTAATGCCCTTTACAGCCGCGATAGGTCTTACTGCTTTTGCCACATCTTCTGCGTTTGGAATGTAAGTTGTTTCAGCTGGCAATTCAACTAATTTGTAACTCGCACGGCTAGTTTCATCAGTCACGTCATCATGTTTAACGCGCACGATGTTGTAGTTAGGCGTTTCAAGATGGATGTTAGGAATCAATACCACTTCTACACCCATACGCTGTTCAATTTTGTGAATATCAGCGCGTTTTTCATTGAGTAAGAACGTCGCAACTTCAACTGGTAACTGTACTTGAATGATTGCACTGTTATCTTTCATCGCATCTTCTTGCGTAATGCGAAGAATGTGTAATGCTGTTGATTCAATGCCACGAATATGGCCTGTGCCGCTACAGCGCGGGCAAGGGATATGATTCGTTTCACCTAAGCTAGGGCGTAAGCGTTGGCGAGATAATTCGAGCAAACCAAAGCGAGAGATTTTGCCTGTTTGTACGCGGGCGCGGTCTGCATGTAGAGCATCACGTAAAGCATTTTCAACTTCACGTTGATTGCGTTGGCTTTCCATGTCAATAAAGTCAATGACTACCAAGCCGCCTAAATCACGTAAACGTAATTGGCGTGCCACTTCTTCAGCAGCTTCTAGGTTGGTGTTAAATGCAGTGTGTTCAATATCGCTACCGCGTGTTGCACGGCCCGAGTTAACGTCAACCGATACTAATGCTTCAGTATGGTCAATGACAATCGCGCCGCCAGAAGGTAAGCGCACTTCACGTGAAAATGCAGATTCAATTTGGTGCTCAATTTGAAAGCGTGTGAACAGTGGAATTTCATCTTGGTACAATTTAACGCGAGACACATTGCCAGGCATCACGTGATTCATAAACTGTACTGCTTGCTCATGAATGTCAGGCGTATCAATTAGAATCTCACCAATATCAGAGCTAAAATAATCGCGAATCGCACGAATGACTAAGCTGCCTTCTTGATAAATTAGGTATGCACCTGCTTGCATGGATGAAGCACCATCAATCGCAGTCCATAACTGTGTGAGATAGTTTAAATCCCACTGTAATTCTTCAGCATTGCGGCCAATACCGGCGGTACGAGCGATGATGCTCATGCCTTTAGGTACTTCAAGTTGGGCTAATACATCACGTAACTCGTCGCGATCTTCACCTTCAATACGGCGAGAAACGCCACCACCACGTGGATTGTTTGGCATTAATACTAAATAACGGCCAGCTAATGAGATAAACGTAGTCAATGCCGCGCCTTTATTGCCGCGTTCGTCTTTATCTACTTGAACAATTAATTCTTGACCTTCTTTTAGAGCGTCTTGGATGCGTGCGCGACCATCTGCGCCTTCTTTGTAGTAGCTACGCGCTACTTCTTTGAATGGTAAAAAGCCATGTCTATCCATGCCGTAATCAACAAAGGCGGCTTCTAATGAAGGTTCAATACGGGTGATAACACCTTTATATATATTGCTTTTACGTTGTTCTTTGCCAGCGTGTTCAATATCTAAATCGATGAGTTTTTGACCATCTACAATAGCAACGCGTAACTCTTCAGACTGCGTTGCATTAAATAACATGCGTTTCATAAATTGCTCCTGCGCTATATAAGGCGGAACAGACGCGATGCATATAAAAAGCATCGGTTAAATTTTTTTAAAGTGAGAATATTAAAATGATAGCGCCAAAAACTGGCTGGAATGTTACTAAAGAGCTAGAGGCGCGACTTCTATAAAGTCTGCACATAGGTGTGCTATTTAACGATATTTTATTAAAGACGGCCTAGTTTGAAAGGCCTAATGCGGATGAGCGCATTTATTAGAAATTAACGGTGAGGGTTATATAAACCTCACCAGTTTAAATCTAGTCATTAAGTCGTATCAGCTGATAAACTCAAGCTGAAAACGATTAGTAAATCGTTAAAGCAAACTAATTATTAAATTTATGCCTGTTTTAGCATAAATTCGTTAAAATTCTATCTTCAGTAAATCCTAATTTGCGAATACCGTTTAAGGCAGTAAGCCAAATTTGACTATCACTTTAAGTCGCGCTTTATCTTTATTTGTCTGCGGCGGCTTAAGCACTAATTTTACTTACCGTTACTTTATAATGAGGCGAACGGTATTAACCAAGTATTTGTTGTCACTTTAAATTACGCTTAAAACATTTTAACTAAAATTAGTGCGATATATTTATATGGCACTTGTAGTTATAAATCTACAATATTTGGTTTCGTATTAAGTGTATTCTTATCAACAATTTACATTGTTAACTTATTAAGAATAGTTAAAGTATAAGCTACATCAATCATTTAAGCAAAGCATGAACAACAATACAACTCAAGATCAAAATAAATTATCAGCCGTAAGTGAATTAGCCGCGGCATTTTTAACAGTGGATGAAGCGAGTGAAGGTCAGCGTATTGATAACTTTCTTACTAAAACTTTAAAAGGCGTGCCTAAAAGTCATGTCTATCGCATATTGCGTAGCGGAGAAGTGCGAGTTAACAAGAAGCGTATCGATGCCGACTTTCGCTTGAGCTTGGGGGACGTGGTCAGGATTCCGCCAACAAAATCTACAATTGTTGAAAAGACTGAACAGGCAGTACCGAAAACATCACAATTTGAAGGCGCAATCCTCTTTGAAGATGATGCCATGCTGGTGATAGACAAACCTGCTGGTTTTGCAGTGCATGGCGGTAGCGGCATTAGCCGTGGTGTGATTGAACAACTGCGTTTAGAACGCCCGAAAGCTAAGTTTTTAGAACTGGTACACCGTTTAGACAGAGAAACCTCAGGTGTACTGATGCTTGCTAAAAAAAGAAGCGCACTGGTGGCATTACATGAGGCGATTCGTAATAATCAAACCGATAAACGTTATGTGATGTTAGTGCAGGGCGAGTGGCTTGAACCAAAAAAACGCGTAGTGCTAGACTTACAGAAATACTTGTTGCCAAATGGTGAGCGTCGCGTGAACGTGGTGACGGATATTTCTAAAGATAAATATAATGAGCGTCAGTCTTCAGAAACGATGTTTAGGTTAATGAAGAATTTTAATCATCCGGTTTTGGGAAAATTCAGTCTGCTTGAAGCGCAGTTGGTTACGGGCCGTACGCATCAGTTGCGTGTACAGTTGGCGCACTTGGGCTTTAATATTGTGGGTGATGACAAATATGGCGACTTTACTAAAAATAAAATTTTGTTAAAACATGGCTTGAAACGCATGTTTTTACATTCTTCCGTCACCAAAATTCGTCATCCTTTAACGCAGGATAAGCTGGAATTGGTTGCACCAATGCCCACCGAGTTAAATAAATTTTTACAAAAACTTGAGAAAGAGGCAGTGAATAAAGAGATGGTGAATAATGGCTAAGCAGTTTGATTTAATAGTGTGGGATTGGGATGGTACGTTAGCCGATTCCACAGGAATGATTACTAAAGCATTACTTAAAGCGGCTGAAGAAGTTGGGTTGCCTGCACTTACTGCACAAAAAGCGAG
>DASQFK010000281.1:0-16976 GCA_035633175.1 Methylotenera sp. | reverse complement strand
GTTTAAATGTAGAGGCAAGAGCTGATCAGGAACTGGTGCAGAAGAAGGTAAATGAAATCTCAAATTTAATATTCAGCTTCGAAAAAGGAATTGGCTGATGACCACTGACGTGACTAAATCACAATCGCCTTCAGCCAATATCGTTAGGCATTGCGCTACAGTTAACGGAGCACGTCGAGAAGCACAAAATGGCCATCGTGGTGCAATCATCTGGTTTACTGGATTATCTGGATCAGGAAAATCTACACTGGCGCATGCCGTTGAGGAGTCTTTGCATTTACATGGTTGTCAAACTTTCGTGTTGGATGGGGACAACGTACGTCATGGGCTTTGTAGTGATTTAGGTTTCTCAGCTAAAGATCGTGAAGAAAATATAAGACGTATAGGCGAAGTAGCTAAACTCTTTATGGAAGCGGGAGTGATTGTACTTACTGCTTTTATTTCACCTTACCGCGCCGACCGTGAACATGTACGTACGATGGTTGAACGAGGTAGTTTTATCGAGATATATTGCGACACCCCCATTGAGGTTTGCGAAACACGTGATGTAAAAGGGCTCTATAAAAAAGCTCGTAGTGGGGAAGTCTCTGAATTTACTGGCATTTCATCGCCTTACGAAGTGCCAGAAACTCCAGAGCTAACTCTAAATACAGGAACAACCTCTCTAGATGTTTGTGTGCGACAGGTCATCGGAGAAATAGTGAATCATGGTATCTGTAAATTACCATTCTGACTCTGTTTAAAATTAGGGAACAGGCATAAAAGCTTAATTTTAGAGTCTGAATGGTATCAATAACCCAAGCTCTGAGTACTTATGACTTATTTACCAACTCTTGATATAACTTTACATACTCTCCCGCCATATCATCGGCGGTGAAATGTTTCCAATAGCGCTCCTCAGCCCGCTTACCCATCGCCGCAGCTTTGATCGGGTTATCCCACAGGTACTGCATAGCCTGACGAAGCGCCACAGGATCACTGGGTGGCACGACAATACCAGTTTCATCATCGATATTGATGAATGTCGTTCCAGTACCTATCTCACTGGAGATCATCGGCTTGCCATACATCGCGCCCTCAAGCAAGAAAACGCCAAAGGCTTCTGAGCGAAGATGCGAAGGAAAAACTACTCCATAGCATAGCATTAGTAGGGCGACTTTATCCTCATCAGGCAGCTGTCCTAAAAAGTAGATGTTGCGCAAGCCAAGCTGCTTTGCCTGTGCTTTCAATTTCCGCTCAATTGGACCTGCACCAACAATTACAATAGGATAGTCGGTGCCATTAGCAGCCTCTAGCAGGATATGCAGTCCCTTGTAGTAGCGAAGCACTCCGACAAACAAAAAGAACTTAGTTCCAAGTTTGTCGTGCCAATATTGCAGCTTATCCAACGCTGGCTGCGGATAGGTTGATTTATCTAGGCCAATTGGAATTATGCTGACCTTATCGGAGAACTTTCCCAATACGTCGCTCGTCGCCAAGTAGTTCGGCGAGGTGGCCACAATCCGATCCATACTTGCCAGAAATTTTCGCTTTAGTGGACGATAAAGCTTGAGCAGATGTTTTTGGCGAATGATATCGGAGTGATAAGTCACTACGGTTGGTTGCTTTACCTGAGTTACAAAGTGCACTAAATCCATAAATGGCCACGGGAAGTGGTAGTGAATGACATCCGCATTTTTCGCCAATTGGGCAAAGCGCAAAAAGGCTGAGGCAGAAAACCCCGTCGAAGCAATCTGAAAGTCAAGCTTGGCACGATGTGCTAAATGGCCATCAATTTCGATAGTGCGGGCCACAAGGTCTGGCGTCAGCGATAGAACGTCGGTTTTGACCCCCAGCTTACTGGCGCCTCTGGCAATCTGATTGATAAGCTGCTCAACTCCTCCCATCGTGTCCGGAAAGTACGTTTTGTAAAAATGTAGAACGCGCATTAGTTTCTATTCCTATCAACCAACTATAGATTTAAACCAAACCGCATAAGGCTGAGCCAGCCACCACTTCAATGGTACCCGTCCGTAGTATTTTCGCACGACCCACATCGCCTCTTGGTAATGCAGACGACGCTGGGTTTTGGTCTTGGTGTCTTCGTGCTCGCGATTCACCGCAACGAAGTCATCAACAAAATGTAGCGGTGCGACTGATTTGGACAGTCGCCACCACAAGTCATAGTCCATGGCCATGTGCAGTTTTGCATCAACGCCACCAACAGCCTCCCAAGCAGATCGCCGGATCAGTGTTGCAGGTTGTGAAATAATACAACGTAAGGCTAGGCGACGTTCATTAAAAGGCTCTACCCATACGGGATATCGCTTTCTGGACGTCTCAACCACATTCCACGAACGGCCATAAACGGCGGGCGCATCGGGGTGTTTTTCCAACTCGCCAAGCAGTTTTCTCAAACCGCCCGGCATCAACCAGTCATCGCTATTCAGCCAGCACACGTAGGGCGCACGCCCCCGTGCAATACCTTCGTTAATTGCTGCCGCCTGTCCGCCATCGCTATGACTACGCCACCCAGCTAGTCGGTGTTCCCACTTACGAATGACTTCAACAGAGTTGTCCGAAGATCCTCCATCAAGCACAAAGACTTCAACGGGGACTTCCTGTAGAAAAATAGAAGTCAGTGCATCATCCAAGAATCTTCCTTGATTGAAAGAGGGCACGACAATCGTAATCAATGGTTTTGTCATGTGTACTCCGCCGCTTTGCTGAGAAAATACACAGTGAGGTAGGTACCAGCTTGTAGGATAATTATTGTAACTTTATTTAATATAGCCATTTTTCTTTATTCGATACACAGTTACCTTCTCGGTCTTAGATAGTGTTATACCAGATTCGAGTTTTTCTACCTCATTATTGTTTTCCAAAATAGTACGCATTTGTCTCGCATAATGGTTAACTCGATGGTGGGTTGGTAAGTCGGAATCTTCGTCCGCCATAATAATATAGTTGGCCTTCTCCAAAGTGTCCTTAACCACATAGTCGAGCTTTGCCTGATCGGTAGCGCCAGGTATCTTTATCCACTCAGCCTCAGCACCGAATCCGTGTTGTAGCGTTCCGACTGTCATCTTGTCCTTATTTACATCACGATTCTGTAGGTACTTATATCCTTCTTCATATATCAGATGGTTCTTTATCACCGCTCCATCAACGCTGCCTAAATATAGGAAGGTCAACTCAATGTGATTGAGTCTTCTTGATTGGGCATCATTGTGTATAGAGTCTAGAAGCTGTGCCACCCCATTCTTATAGGGAATCCAATTCGAAATATCTTTTTTACTATCCTTAATTGAGTTTGAAATCGAGACTGCCAACGCGATTGTAAGGATAATCGACAGGTTGCGATTGCTAAGAGTCTGCTCGGTAGAGTTTGTGCATTCACCAACATTTAGGGCAAACAGGATGAAGCCAGGAACCGCCACCATGGAAACGAAAGGATTCAAGCCCGCTCCCGACAGCACCAAGTAAGAAGCAGGTACCAACGCTCCAATCAAGGCAACCCAATTAAAGCTAAACGAGCGCCATCTGCAGCATTTTATCAGTCTCATGACTGCCGCCAGCATTAGGACGAATAACGCAGTAAGCAGTGGTAGGCCGAGATGTTTGGCGACAAAGTTGATGTGCATAATCGAATCTTGAAGTGGGAGCCGAGCATTTGCATCCGTATTCCAAACGAAATAGTAGTAATGAAGGTGATCGTAATTCAGCAGATAAAACCACCCAGTAAGCAGAATAACGACGATGCCGATGAGCAAATATCTTTGCAATGACAGGGTCAAGCCAAGTTTGCGTAAATCAAGAAAAAACGCAGTGCCGAGGACAATAAATACATACACTGGGGTCGTGGCCCTGAACAAGCATGCAACAGAGATGATAAAACCTACGAAGACCCATTCTTTTAAAGAGTCTCGCTTACGGGCCACCATTAAAGCTGCTAGAAAACTGCCATACGCGAGTGCTTGTGAGAGATCCATACGAAAGTCACCCAAGCCGCCGTTGAAATTAAATAGCGCTGGGTACGTAATCATCGGCAAGGAATAAACCATTGCACGTCCTTGAGATGCTCCTGTAGATCTGAAAAAACGATAGCCAGTAAACAACTGTAGGATGATGAGTGGCATCTGAATTGCCACCCCCAGTATTCGGGATGGCTCGGTGACATATGACAATAATGCCCCAAATAACCATGGCAGAAATACCGTGGAATGGGAATAGGAATCTGTAATGGCTACCCAGAAACCCTTATCCTGAGTACTTTGCATGACCCATGCCAACTGGTTAAAATAGCCCATGGAATCATAGAAGGCGCTATATGTACTGTAAAAATTTTGATTCTGGATTATTGCAATTACACCGACTCCTAGCCCAGAAAAAATCAGAAAAAGTACAGGATAAATACGCATGGGAATTTCTCGATGAATGATCATTGGTCACTTGAATACAAAAGACCGATTGCTAAAATACGATACAAAAACACTAATCGCCGTTACTGTAACAAAACCAAGTGTGTAATTCAGCGAAAGCATATCTGACCACAGAGCCATACAAAGCGCCTGAAACAAGGCCGTACCTACATAAACCATTTTGAAGCGGATCAACTCCATCACAATAGGTGCCTTACTCCTAAAAACGAACACTCGATTGCCGATGAATGAAATTGATATACCCGCTATCGCAGACAATAAGGAGGCAAAGCCAGTATATCTGATACCTACATATTCGATAAGTATCACCAGTACACCATAGTTAACTGCGGTCGCCACTAGGCCATTGAGAAGAAATCGAAAACTTCTGCCAGAGCGCGCGACCGTCATCAGTTAATTTGCCTGACAAGCTGAACAAGATTAAACATAGGGATCCCTTTACCTTACTTCTTTAACATGATCGATGAAACTATTGAAGTCAATCTGATTTAATGTCGAGACTCGAACTAGGCCAGTAATCATCAGAGTTATCAGTGTTAGTACCCCAGTTTGGAGGAAGATTACAACCGTGGAACCAATGACGGTGGAGAACCAACCCGGTGACGCTGCATCAATAAGTTTGAGTAGAATCGCGAAAAATATCACCAAGACCGAAGTAATTGCTACCACTAGGCTTGCGCCCCCCATTCGAATCAGAACCTGCTCAGAAAAAACCATCACACCCTTGAAGCCATGTAAGACCAAACTAACAAAATTCATCTTGCTGTTACCCACGTAGCGAACCCCTCGATCAATCTTGCATCCTTCAACCCGTAATCTAGAAGCAATGACTGAAGCAGCTAGATGAATCCAGATTTCATTCATTGCCGAAAGCCTCGAAACCGCCCTTGGTTTAAGCACCATGAAGTTGCCGAAATTGATAGTTTTACCAGTAAGCATTCGGAATATAAATTTATAAACTCGGTAGAATTGGATGAATTTGAATGACTCATTACGTCTCTTCCGCTCTGCGACACGCACATCCGATTTTGAGTCAATAAATCCCTGTAACAGTTCTCGCACTGACTCAGGAGTATCTTCACCATCAGAATCCATCACAATCACACAGTCATAATCTTGCATGCATGCATGGACATAACAGAGTCCTACCGCAATAGCGCCTTGATGCCCGAGATTTCGGCGCAACGTGATCACCGCCCCCTTCATTCCCAAAGATTCCAGCACCTCACCCTCAATCGGATAATACACAGAACCATCATCAACAGCCACGATCCTTAGGTCGGAAACGCACTCCTTGAGGTCTCGGAACAAAAGGCGCGCAGATTCCACATCTTCATATACGGGAGTAACAATTAACACTTTTGTCTTATTCATGGCTTCACTTTTTTCTTATTCATGGTTTCAATCGGTTCAATTACCTTAGCTTTAAAGCTATATAAAATAGTTCTTATTTCGCGAATGGTTATCAAAAATCATTGCAGCGCGCTTATTATTACTTGCCCACCAATCTTGTTTTAATACGATAAATCAAGTCGACTGCAACATGCTTCAGCAGGTAAGGCAGCGCCGCTTTTCGTACTTCCTTACGACTCGGAACTCTACCGAGCAATCGCTCTCGTATCCGATCCATCTCTTGATGACCGATTTCATTGATTGCTGCCGAGGTTTTTTGGCACTCATGAATGCGGAACGCGCCAAGAAAACGAGGGATGTGTGCAAATTTTGCGCCAGCATCACGGAAGCGCACTAACAAATCCCAGTCCATCGCAAATCTAAATGACTCATCAATCTGACCACCAACCTTATCCCATATGCTACGCCGCCAGAACATGGTTTCTTGTGGAACATAATCCACCCATGACAACACATCGCTATCATGCCCCGGCATAATCCACCGGCCAATTTCCATATCGGTTTCATCAATAAGAAGACGATTTCCATACACCACATCAACTTCTGGATGTTTGTGAAAGTAATCAGTTACGACTGCTAATGCACCGGGTAAGAGCAGATCATCGGAGTTAAGCCAAGCCATGATCTCGCCGCTGGTGTTTGCAAATCCAAGGTTTATTGCTTGCGATTGCCCGCTATCTTTTTGCGATACCCAGCCAGAGAGTTTGTCTTCATAGCGCTTGAGAATGGCAATCGTATTATCCGACGAGCCACCATCTTGCACATGGTATTCTAGCTTTGGATATTTTTGGTTGAGCACACTAAGCAATGTGCGCTCTATAAAATGCCCTTGGCGGAAAGATGGGGTAACGATTGAAATCGTTGGAAAATTGGCTTGTGCAGTTGAGCTGATTTGGGTCGGTATGTCACGTAGGGGAATTGGTCCATACTGGTTCAAATTACCAAGGCGCGGTGCAATCAGCCGTTTAATTTTCCTAGTTATTTTTTTAATTAGAGTAGTCTGGGTTTTAGTAAGAGCAGCCTGCGTTTCAGTAAGGGTAGCCTGCGTTTCAGTAAGGGTAGTATTCAATTGTTGGATAACTGCTTCTTTTTCGACTAATTGAGTGCTCATGTTCTGCACAGTTTTATCACGGGCATCCAGAAGGCTCCATAAATCCTGCTGTTCCTCAAATGTCATACTTTAATATCCCATAAGGCGATCTGCCTCTTTAAAAACCTCTGTATGAAGAGGAACATCGCTAGCTAAAGAGTCACTGGTGAAAGGCACAATTTGTCGTAGGTGAGAGCTTGCGGACGGCACTGCCAATGTATTGTTTCCTGTACAAAGGCAGAATTCAGAAAAAGATTTAAGCTGCATATCTATGTAATCTGTAGTGAGCCCTAGCGTCTGCATTATCTGAATCAAGGTTTCACGAGGAGCAGACTGTAAAGCTTCTAAACTAACGTGCGGAAATGAGCTGACGGCATGTGCATAGGCCAAATAAGAAGAGGAAAAATCATCTACGGATAAGCACGATAAATGCGAAAAGCTACGCTTTATAGATTTATAGACGCTCTGTGCCTTACGTGTAACCACCAGTGACTGCAACACATAGCCAGATCGTGCGAGATAGACAGGCTGCTCAAGAACATAGCTTGGCACAACCGAGTCATCGACCGCACTAGAAAGATAATTGGCAGTTACCAAATCACGAATAATCAGCGTTTTGCCTTTCAATTTCGCACGTTCGTCTAAAAAAGTTATTTGTTGCGAGTAAGGTAATTCCTGGAATTGGTCAACCTCAGTTGACTCAATGAGCTTCAACCAATCCGATGCTTGTCTTGCCATGGGAACTACCGAGACAGCCGGATTTACTTCAGAAAGAATCAAACAATCAGGATGTACGCCGAGTAATTGGTTCACCAATGTTCCACCGGATCTTGCGAATGAATAAATTACAGGAATATGCATTACGACCCCGATAACTGTTTAATGACTCTTAAACGTTCATCACAATGAAACTGAAGTGATGCACAACGCGCAGAGAGCGGAGCAACAACTTCTAAAATGTTGCACGCCGATGGAGATAACTCAGCTATCGCAGCATCAACAGTTTCCTGACTGGAATAACCTAGCTCAACCATCAAACCACCATGATAAAAATTAAAAATCTGATCAATCTCATTCGTCCATTCAAGTGCAGGTTGCCAGTTTGTTGAGCCGCTACGGAAAAAATCAGGTTTCTTTTGTTGCAGTTCAGTCATCGGATTGGTCCAATTCAACCTAACTGGATTAACCCCAATAAAGTCGCCTATCTTCCTAATTAACTCAGGCTTGGCTGCAATTAATTCTTCAAAATTGAGAATTAATGTGGGTGCAGCTCTCGTGGTCCAAACTTGGTAATGCCGTGACCAACTGCCGTAATAATCATCACCCATAACCAAAGAAAGTAGCGTTTTAGAAACGCCACTATCAACAAAACTTCTGTGAAATTCCAGATAAGACTGGATTGTCAATCTTCCATCTCGATAAATATATATAGCGGGCTGGTCATCGCGTGGATATTTGTGAGACTTTACCAGCTTAAGCGACGTTGATGAATTTGCTCTCGGATAAAAATCATCCCAATCCGAGTCAAGTGGGGTAGCACCAACACCCAAAACACCCAATAGTCTGGTGCCAGTTTCGTCGTCATAGGTTTCCAAATCGAAACATTGATGAAGCAACGTTCTCAGCAATGTGTTTCCTGATCTTGGATAAGATGCCAGCCAAATAATCAATTCAAATAATCCTTCACTTCATTTGCCTGTAGGAGTATCGCTTTTAGCGCCACACCCAGCATACCACGCACACAATCAATTGCCTGCCCGCGATGAGATTCGACTGGAATAATCACGGACACATCGAAACGATGTGTAGAAAAAGAACTTGTGCTTGTTTTCATTTGGTTCCTAGTATGGGTCATTTCAACCGACCTCTAATGGGCAAGCCAAACATTCCGAGAAATGGGGCAACCTGGTTTTCGTAATCCCAATGAATTTGAAATGGTCCAAACCAATCTGTATTATCAATCTGATCTCCTGTGTTGCCATCAAAGGAGAATCCTAAACTGATTCTTAGAGAATATAACCCCGCTTCAAGCATGAGGTCCAATTCGAACTCGAAAATCGCATAATGCTCGCGCAACCCAGTGATGGAATCTACACCCAACCGCACCGAATTATTACTGGTGACAATTTGCCCATAGCGATTCTTGATTGCAAGACCAATCGACAAAGGTTCGTTTGCATCCATGGTACGGTAACATGCTTGAATGCGCACTTTGTCACCTAGCTTGGCTTGATCAATAACTGAACCATTCATGTCAAGAATATGCACCGCCATTAAACGACCTTGCTCTTCTATACGACGCGACCAAATGGCGTCAACCGCCAACTGCTCTAACAGTAAAGGCAATGGTTGCAAAGGGCTTCTTGCTGGCTGAGTTCTCGCGGCGGGCGGTCTTTCAGTCATATACATTCTTATTGCTGTAGTGGTGTCGCCAAAAAACACCGGAGTTCCAGATTGTAAATAAAGTGCACGTTGGCAGACATCGCGTACTGTTCCCATATCATGAGAAACGAAAAGTAGAGTTAGCCCCTCATCTTGCATCTGTCGTAATCGCGCAAAACATTTTTGCTGAAAAAATAAATCACCTACCCCCAGTGCTTCATCCACAATCAGGATTTCTGGTCGAAGCAGAATTTGTACCGAGAATGCCAGCCGCATCATCATGCCACTAGAGTAGGTCTTTACGGGGCGGTCCATTGCGTCACCAATTTCGGCAAAGGCTGCCACCTCGTCGAAGCGGCTCAATATTTCATTACGGCTGAGCCCTAGCAATAGCCCATTGAGAATCACATTGTCTCGCCCTGTATATTCTGGATTAAAACCACTCCCCAGTTCCAGCAAGGCAGAAACGCGTCCATTGACTTTAACTTCTCCATAAGTTGCCGTCAGCGTGCCAGTCAATATTTCCAGCAGCGTACTTTTTCCACCACCATTGCGACCAATAATGGCTACAGCCTCTCCCCGGCGTATTTCGAGATCCACGCCCTTTAGCGCCCAAATCTCTTGCATACCAGACCGGTACTTTGGCCAAATGGTATGCAGCAGTCTGGAACGCTGATTATCGAAAACCCGAAAGCATTTGCTGGCGTTATGGACAGAGATGGCGATATCGGTCATTCGTTACACCATATCTGCAAAGGTAGGGCGTAGCCGCTTAAACAAAATGAGTGAACCCCATGCAAAAAGTGAGGCTAGCACAAAGTACACGGCCAACCCTCTTAAAGCAGGCATTTGCCCATAAAATAGGACTAGGCGGAACTGCTCTACTATAAAGGTCAGCGGGTTAAGTCTCAGCAGATTTTGAAGCAGCGGGGGTGCCGCTTTAATGCTGTAGAAAATAGGAGTAAAAAACAATAGGGTATGACTAAGCATACCTGTCAGTTGGCTGATATCACGAACGATAACACCAAGCGCTGAAAGCAACCATCCCAGTCCGAGCAAGACAGGAACAAAGCAGACCAGAATTACTGGAAATAAAATAGCGGTAGCGTGGGGGAGGCCGAAAAGCAGGATGTAGCCCAAGAACCAAACTGCTACTCCAATCAGGGCGTGAATTAGCACTGTTGCCACAGTGACTATAGGCAAAAGCTCTAAAGGAAAAACAACTTTTTTTACGAAGTTTGGGTTATCTGTCACCAATGTGGTGGATTTGCTTAGGCATTCTGAGAATGTATTGAAGACAATCAGTCCTGCAAAAAGCATTAAAGCATATTCTGCGGTACTTCCAGACCCCCCCCAACGCGTTTTAAGAATAATACCAAAAGCAATGGTATAAACAGTGAGTAAAAACAGTGGCTGCGCAAAAGACCAAATGATGCCGCCAAATGACCCGCGGTATCTTCCAGAAAACTCTCTTTTTGTCAGTTCTAGCACTAAGCTACGATATTGCCACAGGGTTTTAAACAACGGGGGATACTCCAATGACAAAGAGATATGAGCTTTTAAAATTTATGATGACACTATTTCTCATGATAATTACCGTTCTGTGTTTTAACTAATGAGCAGATATTGAAATCTGAATTTGTTAGGTGATGTATATGGGCGGTAGAAATGAATGTGATTTTATTTGATCTAATCAAAACGTCCTTCCTGTCATTGCAGTTTTTTCTAAATACTGCAGATTATTATTAGTTGTTGATAAATTTTAACACACATGTATCTTACCAAAACACATGAGCAGATTAGATTGCAAATCAATAGGCGCAGTAAGTTTTAATGCCTTGAAATGAATTGTTTAAATAAGAAAACCAAATACTCTGTTGTTCTTGACGTAATTTTTCATTAGTTTTGTTCCGAAACTATAATTTGTTGCAAGTTGGTGGTCATTGTTGCTAAAATTGCGTTCAATTGGTGAACACATGGAACATATTAATATTTAAGATGCTAACTGACGAGTATCGATATAAGATTCTCAAATTGGTAGAAGCTAAACCCGCAATTAGTCAGCGTGAGCTTGCTAAATGCTTGGGCATCAGTCTAGGCAAGGCTAATTTCTGTCTAAAAGCATTGGCTGATAAAGGCTTGTTGAAAGCCACTAACTTTCGTAATAGCCAAAATAAATTGGCGTATATGTACTTGTTAACGCCTAGTGGTATAGAGGAAAAGTCAAGTATTACATTAAGGTTCTTAAAAGCAAAGATGAAAGAGTATGAGTTACTTACTGCAGAGATTAATCTACTAATGTTAGAAACAAAATCTGAAATGGATGCAGAGTTAACTTTAGGTATAAATCAAGAATTGACTTCAGTTAAGGCGCATCAATCATGAATAAACGTTACGCAATTATTTTATGTGGTGGTTCGGGAACACGGTTATGGCCGCTATCACGTACCCTTAGACCTAAGCAACTGTTAGCGCTGAATGGCGAGCAAACTCTGCTTCAACAAACCGCAATCCGTTTAACTCAGTATATTGATCCGGTTAATTTATTTACTGTAACCCATGAAGATCATAAGTTTGAAGTAAAGGGGCAATTAGCAGAGCTCTTTCCTGAAGCTATTGCTAATGTATTGCCTGAACCATGTGCTAAAAACACTTTGCCTGCCATTGCATACGCAGTCAGTAAGATTCATGCACAAGACCCCAATGCGACTATTGGTGTATTTGCTTCAGATCATGCCATTGATAACAATGCTGCATTTTTAAGTGCTTGGCGTAGCGCAGAAATTGCGGCAGAAAATGGATATCTGACACTATTAGGTATTACACCACACATGTCTGCGACTGGTTACGGCTATATCAAACCAGCACAAAATTTGGGTTTATCAAACGCTGAATTAGCAGTACATCAAGTTGAAAAGTTTGTTGAAAAACCAAGTCGTGAAATTGCAGAGCAATTTGTGGCAGATGGGTACTTGTGGAATAGCGGTATGTTTGTATTTAAAGCCAATGTGTTTATGCAAATGCTAGAACAATATCAGCCAGAAATATTTCAACAAATTAATGCTATTACCGATGAAAATCTAGCAGAAACCTATGCTGCTTTACCAAGTATTTCGATGGATCATGGGTTGGCAGAAAAAGCTGAAAAAGTTGCAGTCGTGCCAGTGAATATGGCTTGGAGTGATTTAGGTAGTTGGGATTCAATATATCAACGGCAGAAAAAAGATGCACAAAACAACGTAATACATGGTGATGTACTCACACAAGATACCCAAAATAGCTTGTTATGGACAGAGAGTGGGCTATTAGCAACGCTTGGTCTAAGTAATATTGCAGTGATTCAAACCGCAGATGCTACGTTGATATGTGATCGTAGCCGTACAGAAGATATCAAGCAGCTAGTGGCAAATGTAAGAGCAAAACAACCGGAACTAACTGATATCCATCTTACCGCCTATCGCCCATGGGGCAGCTATACGGTTTTGGAAGAATCTGCCAACTTTAAGATTAAACGCATTGTTGTAAACCCAGGCGGTAAGCTTTCTATGCAAATGCATAAACATCGCTCAGAGCATTGGGTAGTGGTTTCTGGTGTAGCCACTATTACCAATGGCGAGGTTGAATTTACCCTCAATGAAAATCAATCAACTTATATCCCTAAAACCCATCGCCATCGCCTTGCAAATGCCAGTGATAAACCACTAAGTATTATTGAAGTGCAGTGCGGTGATTATGTGGGTGAAGATGACATTATCCGTTTTGAAGATACATATGGAAGAGCTATTAAATAATGAATGACGTAGCAAAAAACAAAAAAGTTGCATTAATTACTGGTGTTACAGGGCAAGATGGCGCTTACTTGGCAGAGTTTTTATTAGGCAAGGGCTATGTTGTACACGGCGTTAAACGTCGGGCATCACTATTTAATACTGATCGAATTGATCATCTATATCAAGACCCGCATGTGGATAACCAAAACTTTGTATTGCATTATGGAGACCTAACGGACTCTACTAATTTAATTCGAATTATCCAGCAAACGCAGCCCGACGAAATTTACAACCTTGCAGCTATGAGTCATGTAGCCGTAAGTTTTGAGACGCCAGAATATACCGCGAATGCAGATGGCATTGGTACATTACGTATTTTAGAAGCGATACGTATTCTAGGTTTAGAGAAAAAAACCAAGTTTTACCAAGCTTCTACTTCAGAGCTTTATGGCCTAGTACAGGAAACGCCACAAAAAGAAACCACGCCATTTTACCCACGCAGCCCTTACGCAGTTGCCAAACTTTATGCCTACTGGATTACGGTAAATTATCGCGAGGCTTATGGCATTTACGCATGTAACGGCATTCTGTTTAATCATGAAAGCCCACTGCGTGGCGAAACTTTTGTCACGCGTAAAATCACGCGTGCACTAGCTCGCATTAAACTTAACTTACAAGACTGCTTATATCTGGGTAATTTAGATGCATTGCGCGACTGGGGCCATGCTAAAGATTACGTTGAAATGCAATGGCTGATGCTACAACAAGACGTTGCTGAAGACTTTGTAATTGCTACAGGTGTGCAATACAGTGTGCGTGATTTTGTAAATGCTGCAGCTAAAGAATTGAACATGGAAATCACATGGCATGGGACAGGGGTTGAAGAAAAGGGCTATTGGCAAGATAAATGTATCGTGCAAGTAGACTCAAGGTACTTTAGACCTACAGAGGTGGAAACGCTATTAGGCGACCCCACCAAAGCCAAACAGAAACTAGGCTGGACGCCTAAAATTACGTTTGATGAACTTGTGGCAGAAATGGTGCGAGAAGACTATAAATCAGCCCAGCGTGATGAGTTGGTGAAAAAGCATGGCTATCAAGCGATGGATTACCACGAGTAATTATGAATAAAGACTCTAAAATTTATGTAGCTGGGCATCGTGGGTTAGTAGGCTCTGCCTTAATGCGTCAATTAAATGCGCAAGGCTATAGCAATATTGTCACACGCACACATGCAGAACTTGATTTAACCAACCAACAACTAGTCACTGACTTTTTTGCATCTGAAAAACCAGAGTATCTAATTTTAGCTGCAGCGAAGGTTGGTGGCATTCATGCTAATAACACCTACCCAGCTGAGTTTATACAAGAAAATTTAGCGATTCAAACCAATATCATTCATCAGTCTTATGTAGCTGGTGTGAAACGGCTACTGTTTTTAGGCTCTAGCTGTATTTATCCACGCGATTGTCCGCAACCGATTAAAGAAGAATACCTACTTACTGGCCCACTAGAGCCAACTAATAGGCCTTATGCCTTGGCCAAGATCGCTGGTGTTGAAATGTGCTGGAGTTATAACCGTCAATACGGCACGCAGTATTTGGCAGTAATGCCCACTAATTTATATGGGGCAGGTGATAACTATCATTTAGAAAATAGTCACGTCATACCTGCACTCATACGTAAATTCCATGAAGCAAAAGTTAATGGTCAACCAACTGTTAAGGTTTGGGGAACTGGTACACCTAAGCGTGAGTTTCTATATAGCGATGATATGGCAGAAGCTTGTGTCTTTGTAATGAATTTAGCAGATGAACATTTTCAGCCATTGTTAGCTTCAGACAGAAATGATGGTCTACCACCTTTGTTAAATTTGGGTAGTGGCACAGATTTATCAATAGCTGAATTAGCAGATTTAGTTAAAGAGGTTGTTGGTTTCGAAGGCGAGATTGTCTTTGACAGCACTAAGCCAGACGGAACATTGAGAAAACTCATGGATTCCAGTCGATTAAATCAACTAGGTTGGAATGTAAGTACATCGTTAAGAGATGGACTTCAGCATGCATATCAAAATTTTAAGAACTATGAAGATTTAGCTCGATGAAAATAGCCATTGTTGGTACTGGCTACGTTGGCCTCTCTAATGCCATATTGCTGGCTCAGCATAATGAAGTAGTTGCTCTCGATATTGTTCCAGAAAAGATCGAGATGCTCAATCGTAAGCAATCGCCCATTGAAGATGCTGAGATTGAAGACTACTTTGCTAACAAAGCCCTCAACTTTAAGGCCACACTGGATAAACACGAAGCCTATGTAGATGCAGACTACGTTATCATTGCCACGCCCACCGACTACGATCCGCAGACCAACTACTTTAATACTCGCTCTATCGAGGCTGTGATTCAGGATGTACTAAGCATCAACCCTCAGGCCGTGATGATCATCAAATCTACCGTGCCTGTGGGCTACACTGCCAAAGTGAGTGCACAGTTTAACTGTAGTAATATCATTTTTTCACCAGAATTCCTTCGTGAAGGCCGTGCCCTACACGACAATCTTCACCCATCACGTATCGTTATCGGTGAACGTTCACAACGCGCTGAAATCTTTGCTAATCTGCTTAAGCAAGGAGCGGTCAAACAAAACATTGAAGTACTGTTTACCGACAGCACCGAGGCCGAGGCGGTTAAACTATTTGCCAACACCTACCTCGCCATGCGCGTGGCTTTTTTTAACGAACTAGACACCTATGCCGCCACGCACGGGCTAGATACCAAACAGATCATCCAAGGCGTAAGCCTAGACCCTCGCATTGGCAACCACTACAACAACCCCTCGTTTGGCTATGGTGGCTATTGCTTGCCCAAAGACACCAAACAACTGCTGGCTAACTATAATGATGTGCCGCAAAACCTCATCCATGCAATTGTTGAGGCTAACACCACCCGTAAAGACTTCATTGCCGAAAGTATCCTCAAGCGCAATCCAAAGGTTGTCGGCATCCATCGTCTTATCATGAAAGCTGGCTCAGACAACTTCCGTGCCTCTAGCATTCAAGGCATCATGAAGCGTATAAAAGCAAAGGGCATCGAAGTCATCATTTATGAGCCCGCGTTCAATGAGCCAGAATTCTTCCACTCCATAGTAGTGAATGACCTAGAGCAATTCAAACAACAAGCCGATGTTATTGTTGCCAACCGCATCACCGAAGACATTCAGGATGTAGCGGACAAAATTTATAGTCGCGATCTTTTCGGTAGGGACTAACTGTTGCAACGTCTCAAGCGCCTAATCAATAACGCCTCAACGCATCAAGGTTTTCGCCGCTATTTTTCAAATACCTCATGGATGTTTGGCGAGCAGATATTACGCATGATTGCAGGTCTGCTGGTCGGTATTTGGGTGGCGCGGTATTTAGGGCCTGAGCAGTTTGGCATATTCAGCTATGCGATAGCCTTTGTTTCAATTTTTGGTGTGCTAGCTAAACTGGGTTTAGATGGCATTATGGTGCGAAATTTAGTAACTGATCCGCAAAAACGAGACATTTATTTAGGCACCGCTTTTTGGCTTAAACTTTTTGGCGCCTTTATTACGCTTGGCATTATGGCTTTTGCCACGCTCTTTACCAGCAATGATCACACTACTAATTTATATATATTTATTATTGCCAGCGGCATCATTTTTCAGTCGTTTGAGGTTGTGGATTTTTATTTTCAATCGCAAGTACTTTCCAAATTCGTATCTACCTGCAAGATCATTCAGTTAGTAATTTCATCTATAGCTAAAATTTATTTAGTAATAACAGGTGCAGATTTATTCTGGTTTGTAGTGGTTACTTTGATTGACCAAGTAACCCTAGCGCTGACTCTTTACATTGCTTATAAATCCCAGAAACTTGGC
>DASQFK010000280.1:0-12197 GCA_035633175.1 Methylotenera sp. | reverse complement strand
ATTGCTTGCGGTATCTACATAAAATAAATGTTTTTTCTCATCATAAACATCCGCGATTGCAATTTTAGCTACCCATTTCGCGAGTAATTTACCAACTAAATCAATTTGTTGACGTTTAAAACTAACGCTTTCTAACGTACCTAGCATACAAGCCTTAATGTAAATGGTAGATAGCGTTGTAGGTTCTTGATCTGTATAAACTTGAATGCTGTTATTAAGCAGCATTTTTTGCTCAGCTATTTTGTATAGTTGTGCTATTTGTGCCCATACATTGGCAGGGGAGCTATGAAAGTTGTAATAGCGCCATTTAATCATTTGTGTTGCGCTGTTAATAGCGCGCGCAAGCATGATAGTGAAACTCGGATGATTGGCTAGCGCTGAATTTTCTATCAGTGTGAAGTAAATTAAAAATACTTGGCGATGATATAAAAATACAGATTGCGTCATCCGTTCTTCTAGTTCAATGCCAATATTTTCAATATTAATATAGTGCGATGTAATTCTTTCGACAATGATGTGTGTTTTTTCATCAATGGATAAAAATGCTTGTAGATTTTTCTCATCTTTAAAGCACTCGTTTTTGTAGTCTTCATTGAGTTGCTTGGTGCAATATTCAATGGCAGAAATGTCGTCCCTGCTTTTTAATTCATTAGCCCAAGCTAAGCTCAAGCTAGCTTTTGATACTGATGAGTTACTAAATATTTTTTTAAGAATTTGCATATAATGTTTTATATCTTGGGGGTTGATATAATAATTACAGCAAATAATATGCCAGCTAGAATCCGAGTTAATCAGATGAAAATGCTGATGGGAAAATTAAAATACTCGTTTGATAAATAGCGCTACAAACTATTTAGTTTGAATGATTCAGTGTGTGTTAATTGATAGTTCCTGCAGAGTTTATTAGGTTAACTCATCTAGGGTAGATAATTTTAATCCAGTCATCTTTGCTATCAGTACTTTCGCTGAGTGTAATCCGATCCAGCATGCCAGCAATTGATATTTCATATTCGGTATGTGCAACAAATTCAATTCTAGGCAATATAAGCGTTGATCTTGCAGATAATCCAGCCTCGATAGGTAGATACAAACCTGTGAAACTGAGCGAATCTGAAGGATACAAATCGTCGGGCTCGGGTGATTCACACTCATCAGTTTCTTCATTATCAGCAGGCCGATATTCTGGTCTTAGTTGAATCCATTTTGCATGATGCGATAGTATTTCCATACCTACTTGCAATTGATGGTTTTCCTTTGGTCGAATACTTTTAATTACAGCAATAATCATCTCTTGTTTTGAATTAGCTAATACTAATCCAATTAATTTGCCAACTTTAATCCAATTGCTCAGCTCTTTGCTTGCAATAGCTCCTAGGCCTCGATTACTTTCATCAACGATTACCCAATGATGATGATTTTTAGCAATATTGCTTCGTAATCTTTCGTCAAAAAGTCTATCATCAGCAGATGATTTAGTAGGCTGACTAAACTTTATATTAGGATTAAATTTATTATTTTCTTGGGATTTAATCCGCGCGGATATTCCCTCGATTCCTTGCAAAACATTTGCAATGATGGTTACTTTTCGTCGCGTTTCTTTTCTACGTTGTCTCACGTAATTATTACGTGACCATTCTCTTAATATTGCGCTAAATGCTTCTCGTGCCGCTTTGATTTGATGTGGCTCAATTGCAAAATTAGCATTCAATAGCGTTTCTGATTTAATTTCAGATGATTCATGGGATAGTTCCCTGATGATCTTTTGAATCGTTGTTTCTAATGCATCAATTTGCCAATACATATAGGTATTAGTGAGGCTGTTGCTGGGATGTAAGTGCCGAATTCTTTTGGCACCAAAATCTTTTTCTAAATTTACATAAAACAAAAAGTCAACAGGATTAAATTCAGTTGAAATTTTAACATCGAGTAATTGGTTTTTTAATAGTTTTGCTGCAAGGTCAATGCCTAGTCTACTTAAATTAGCTTGCTGTAAGCTATCTAACATATAAATTTGTACTAAGAGACCACTTAATGTGACAGCGCTTGGGGTGCCAATAGCGTAATCTTCAGAAGCAGATAAAGGTTGGTTGAGTAGTTTATTTTTGCGGGCAACTTCAAGTATCGTATGTATTTGTAGCCAAATATTTGGTGCTAAACTCAAATTGACAAAGCTGCGCCATTTCAACATTTCAAAGGCCTGTTCAAGTGCGCCTTGCATATAAAGGTGAATAGTATTTTTTGTGTGTTGATTAGGCTTGCTAGAAAAATAATTCAGTAGGGTGATGTAACTGCTATACAGTTGCTTATGAAAACCGTAGACGACGGCAAGCATATTGCTTTCTAGATTTGAATTCATGAATTCAAATCGTATAAATTGTTGATCTACCTTAACCAGTATGGGCTTAGTTTTTTGCGCAGCGTCATCAATAATTTTAGATAAAATTTTAACCGGCAGTGCTTTGTCTGCCAGCGCGAACTCCAAGCCTCGTGTGGCGGATTCCAGTGCAATTAAATCGTCTTGACTATTTATTGCCCCTAACCAAATTGCATGTTTGCCGGGGATATCGCTTAAGACCTCAGCAATTAAATTTTTTACGATGATTTTTTGAAAAATCTTTTTCATTCAATATTGTTCTTTTTCAAAGCGCATTAATATTTGATTTTTAGATTTATTTATAATCCCGAAATCAACATAGCATAATTTATAAATAATCTCTACCAAAGGCGGTAATCTAGTAAAAAAAGTGTGGAGATAAAATCATTAGGTCGCTAGCAAAATACGCAGCCATGATAAAATGCCCGCTTAATAATTAAACAGTATTCAATATGATCGTTCGTACGCGTTTTGCTCCTAGCCCCACAGGTTTTCTACATATAGGCGGTGCTCGTACAGCATTGTTCTCATGGGCATATGCCAAAAAGCACGGCGGTGATTTTATTCTACGCATTGAAGACACCGATGTGGCACGTAGCACACCTGAAGCGGTACAAGCGATTTTAGATGGTATGCATTGGCTAGGGCTGGATTATAACGAAGGGCCGTTTTACCAGATGCAACGCATGGATACCTATAAAAAGACGCTGCAAAAAATGCTGGCGGATGGTACAGCGTATTATTGTTATTGCAGTAAAGAAGAGCTAGAGGCTTTGCGTGAAAGCCAAATGCAGCAGAACCTAAAGCCACGTTATGACGGTCGCTGGCGACCTGAAGCGGATAAGGTTTTACCGACACCCCCCCAAGATGTTCCACCCGTGATTCGTTTCAAGAATCCACAAACGGGTAATGTGGTATGGCAGGATTTAGTCAAAGGGGAGATTAGTATCGCTAATCAAGAGTTGGATGATTTGATTATTGCACGCGCAGACGGTACGCCTACTTATAATTTTTGTGTGGTAGTCGATGATTGGGAGATGGGTATCACTCAAGTGATTCGCGGTGATGACCATGTGAACAACACCCCCCGCCAAATCAACATGCTTATGGCTTTAGGCGCAACGATTCCGCAGTATGCGCATTTGTCTATGATTTTGGGTAATGATGGGCAGAAGTTATCCAAGCGTCATGGTGCTGTGAGCGTGATGCAGTACGATGAAGACGGTTACTTGCCAGAAGCGGTGCTTAATTACTTGGCGCGTCTAGGCTGGAGTCATGGTGATGACGAGGTATTTAGCCTGCAGCAGTTCTGTGAATGGTTTGATTTAGACCATATCACACCTTCTGCAGCACAATTTAATACTGAAAAACTGAATTGGCTGAATGCACACTACATCAAACTGGCTAGCACGGATTATTTAGTAAATGATATTACAAAGCGTTTAGCTAAGTTAAATGTAGTTGTCAGTGAGCAGCCCCAATTATCTGCTGTGATTGATTTATATAAAGAGCGCGTCCATACACTAAACGAGCTTGCTACAAACATTGCGTATTTTTATCAGAAACCTGTTATTGATGAGGCTGCGGCAGAAAAACATCTAACCGCCGAAACTAAACTTGTCATGGATTCATTAACAAGCTTACTAAAAGCAGTTGATTGGCAAGCTGAGCATATTCATCATGCAATCAATGAAGTGGTGACACAATATCAGTTAAAATTCCCTAAAGTGGCGATGCCGCTACGTGTGTTGCTGACAGGCATTGCACAGTCACCTAGTATTGATCAGGTGATGGTCTTGTTAGGCAGGGATGAAGTGATTGCAAGAATCTCTCATTGGAATTAATTTGCGTCAAAGTAGTGGCGGCTATTGAAATTAACAGAGATAGACCTCATGTAGAATTCGGGATGGGATGGTTTCGAGTTTAAAGGGTTTTAAGCTTAAACCTAATCTTAAAATTAGCTAGAAACAGATAGAACAAAATCTAGCATTATTAGTCTCAACAAGAGTAACATCAGTAATGTAGCTGATGCTATGTAACATTTATTTAACTCCAAACAATAGGAGACATCATGAATCAAAAAGGGCAAATGTTACAAGACCCATTTCTTAATGCTTTACGCAAAGAACACGTCGCTGTATCTATCTACCTCGTTAACGGTATTAAATTACAAGGTCAAGTAGACTCATTTGATCAATATGTGATTTTGCTTAAAAATACTGTCACTCAAATGGTTTACAAACACGCTATTTCAACAATTGTACCTGCTCGTGCAGTGACTATTGCCTTGCCAGAAGGTGATGAATAAGCGTTGAAAGATTTGTTTGAAAGACCTGGTACTACTAATGCGGTCGGCTTTGAGGCCGCAATTTTAGTAAGCGTAGATTTTGGCGGTACTGATTACGAAGAAAGTCTAGATGAACTTCGTCAGCTAAGCTTGAGTGCAGGCTTAGCAATCCGCGGTACTATACAAGGAAAACGCACAACCCCAGATGCGAAGTTGTATATCGGTAGTGGTAAGGCCGATGAACTCAAGCAGATGATGCAAGCGAGTGAATCTAATGTCGCAGTGTTTAACCATGATTTAAGCCCATCGCAACAGCGCAATTTAGAGCGCTTGTTGGAAGCGCGTGTGGTAGACAGGACAGGCTTAATCCTTGATATATTCAGTCAGCGCGCTCAAAGTCACGAAGGTAAGTTACAAGTTGAGTTGGCGCAGTTAGAGCATTTGTCGACACGATTAGTACGTGGCTGGACGCATTTGGAACGCCAAAAGGGTGGTATTGGTGTACGTGGCGGACCAGGTGAAACGCAGCTAGAGCTTGATAGGCGAATGCTGCGTATACGCGTCAGGCAGTTGCGGGAAAAGTTGATTAAGCTAAAAGCACAGCGGAATATGCAACGTAAATCCCGCAAGCGTTCTAATGTCATGACCGTATCGCTGGTAGGGTATACAAATGCCGGTAAATCCACCGTATTCAATCGCTTAACAAAAGCTGATATCTATGTTGCAGATCAGTTATTTGCTACGCTGGATACAACCACACATAAAGTCTTTATTGCAGATTGCGGTTCAGTTGTACTTTCAGATACTGTAGGATTTATTAAGCACTTGCCACATGCTTTAGTCGAAGCGTTTAGCGCTACGCTGGAAGAGGCGGCACAGGCTGATTTGCTGTTGCATATTGTTGACACTGCGAGTACCAATCGCGATGAACAAATTGCACAAGTAAATAAAGTTTTATTGGAAATCGGGGCTGCGGATGTGCCACAGATTTTAGTGCACAACCAAATAGATAGAGTCGGGTTAGAGCCTGCAATAGCGCGTGATGAGTATGGTAGAATTACGACTATACATGTCTCTGCTAAAACTGGTGATGGCTCTGATTTATTAAGGCTAGCCATGGCAGAGCATAATCAATATTTGCAAAAACTCAGCACGGAAGAAAGCGCTTTTGCATAATTTTTTTTGGAGTTTTGAATGATTAAATTTCCCGGATGGGGACAGCGTAATAACGAAGGCCCACCTGATTTAGATCAGGTGATGCGTGATATTAGTCGAAAAATTAATAATTTATTCGGTAAGGGCGGTGGTAACCAACCTAACCGTCAGCCCACTAATGCGGGTGGCGGTAATTTAAACCTGCCAATTTTACCTATCATAGCAGTCGTCGCTGTTATTTGGATGGGTACAGGATTTTACATCGTAGATCAAGGCTCCTTAGGTGTAGTGCAACGATTTGGTAAATTTATTGATACGACTGAACCTGGACCACGTTGGCATTTCCCTTATCCTTTAGAAACGGTTGATGTAGTTAATATGGAACAAGTGCGCCGCTTAGAAGTTGGTTACAGAAGTAATGGCGAAGGTACTGGCAGTAAAACCAAGCAGCCAAAAGAAGCACTAATGTTGACGGAAGACGAAAATATTATCGATTTGCAATTTGCGGTGCAATACAACCTTAAGAATGCTAAAGACTATCTATTTAACAATCGTGATACTGATGAAGCTGTGATGTCGGCTGCGGAAACAGCGATTCGTGAAGTGGTCGGTAAAAATAAGCTGGATGATTTATTACAAAAAGGACTGCAAGACACCTCTGAGCGTATGCAGGCCATCTTAGATAGCTATAAAACAGGCGTTAAAATTATTAGTGTCTCTTTACAAAGTGCAGTGCCGCCAGAGCAAGTGCAAGAAGCCTTTGAAGACGTGAACCGGGCAAATCAAGATAATCAACGCCAGGTCAATGAAGGTCAAGCTTATGCCAATGATGTGATACCTAAGGCGCGTGGTACGGCCTCAAGGTTAATATCAGAATCAGCTGGATATAAATTAAAAATTGAGAGTGAAGCAAGAGGTAATGCCAGCCGCTTTGATCAAATTCTAACGCAATATAACAATGCGCCGGAAGTCACACGCCAACGTTTGTTTATCGATGCACAAGAACAGATTTTATCTAGCGTAAGTAAAGTGGTGGTTGACCAAAAGTCAGGCAGCATCATGTATTTACCGTTAGATAAGTTGATGAGTGGTGCTGGTGCGGATACGCCTCAGCAATCACAATCAATGCAATCACTTAATCCACAAACCGCACCAGCAGCAGATGCCACAACTGATCGTACGCGTGATGCTTTTCGAAGCCGTGACAGAGAGAGCCGATAGGAGCCTATGATGAAAAATTTAACAAATGGTCTTATTATCGCTATTGTTGCAATTATATTATTATCCTCTGCAGCCTTTACGGTGAATCAAACGCAGTTTGTATTGGTTAAACGTTTGGGGGAAATTGTTGCTGTTAAAAAAGAACCAGGCTTGTATTTTAAATTGCCATTAGTGGATGATTTAAAGTATTTCGACAATCGTATTTTAACGCTGGATGGTGAGCAGCCGGCCAAGTTTAATACCAGCGAAAACAAATACATGGTGGTAGATTCTTTTGTGAAATGGCGTATTGTCGATCCAGCAAAATACTATGTTTCTATCAAAGAAGGCGGCGAAGCTGCTGCTGAAGATAGGCTTTCTAAAGTTGTTAATGCAGGTTTGCGTACTGAATTTGGTAAGCGTACTGTACATGACGTGATTGCTGGAGAACGTGGTGCTGTGATGGATAGCTTACGCCGAAAAGCTGACTTAGAAGCCCGTCAAATGGGTATACAAGTGGTTGATGTACGTTTGAAACGCGTGGATTATTCTGAAGATATTAGTAAGTCAGTGTTTGATCGCATGATCTCAGAACGTAAACGCATTGCCAACCAATTGCGTTCTGAAGGTTCTGCAGCTTCTGAAAAAATCCGTGCCGATGCTGATAAGCAACGTGAAGTGATTATCGCTGAGGCGTATCGTGATGCGCAGAAAACCAAAGGTGAAGGTGATGCTTCAGCAGCTGCTATTTATAATCAGTCTTACAGCAAAAATCCTGAGTTTTATGCCTTTTATCGCAGTACTGAAGCTTATAAAAATAGCTTTAAAAGTAAGAGTGATGTCATGGTGCTAGATCCAGGCTCAGACTTCTTTAAATACATGCGTAGTCCGTCTAAAAAGTAATTCTCTTGAATACATTATTAATCGCATTAGGCTTGATGCTTATATTAGAAGGTCTAATGCCTTTGTTAGTGCCACAAGCTTGGCGTGACGCTTTTAAGCGCATGATAGAACTCAAAGATGGACAGCTACGCTTCGTTGGTTTGATGTCTATGGTAGGTGGTTTAGTATTGATATATTTAAGTCAGAAATAATTAAACCCAGAATATTAAAACCAATAATTAGTAAGTGATGATTAAAAATGCGTAATTGGTTACTCCCCGAATATATTGAAGATGTATTGCCTGCAGAAGCTGCACGCATTGAGACATTGCGTCGAACACTGCTAGATTTGTTCAAAGTGCACGGTTATCAATACGTGATTCCTCCCATGCTGGAGTACATGGAGTCATTGATTACGGGTGTTGGGCACGATTTAGATTTAGCGACTTTCAAAGTGGTAGATCAACTCAGTGGACGTTTAATGGGTGTACGTGCAGATATGACGCCACAGGCGGCACGGATTGATGCACATTTGCTGAATCACCAGGGTACAACGCGTTTATGTTATGCAGGCAGTGTGTTGCGCACCAAACCAGATGGGTTGGCGCTCACCCGTGAACCATTGCAATTAGGTGCAGAGTTGTATGGCCATGCGGGTGTGGCGAGTGACATTGAAATTCAACGATTGCTGATTAAAGCGTTGCAAGCGATTGGCATTAATGAATTACATATGGATTTTAGCCATGTGAATGTATTTGGTAGCCTGATTGAATCCAGCCAAATTGCACCGCAGCTTGAGCAGGATTTATATGCGGCATTACAAAGTAAAGACCAATCTGCTGTTGCTACGCTAACAAAAAATCTAGATAAATCGACACGCGAAGCTTTAATTCATTTAACTACATTAAACGGTGATAAAACAATATTGGCAAAAGCAGCAAAAGTCTTGCCAGCAATGCCAGCGATAGTGAATGCTTTAAATGATTTAACACAAGTAAGCACCGCTTTAGAGAATTTAGATGTAACAGTAAGCTTTGATTTAAGCGAGCTACGTGGTTATCACTATCACAGTGGTATTGTGTTTGCTGCCTATGCACAAGGCTATAAAGGTCCGCTGGCATTGGGTGGGCGGTATGATGAAGTTGGACAAGCCTTTGGACGCGCGCGCCCAGCTACAGGTTTTAGCTTAGATTTACGTGGCGTGGTTACTGCTTTACCACCAGCAGAACCGATTATGGCAATATTTGCACCCGCAGACTTTGATGAATCGTTATCCGCTAAAATTGATACACTAAGAGCAGAAGGGCAGGTAGTAGTGCAAGAGCTTGCAGGATTTGAAGCCAATATGTATGAATTAAATTGCGATAGAAAGCTGGTGCATTACAATTCTGGCTGGCATGTAGTTGCAATCAATAAAGAGTAAAATCAAACAGGCATATGCAATGAGCATATGTATTACAGAATATACAAATTAAAATTATAAAGTCATCGTTATGGTAAATAAAGTATCAAGTCCTTCGTTAGCAAAAAATGTAGTTGTCATCGGCACACAATGGGGCGATGAGGGTAAAGGCAAGATTGTCGATTGGCTTACCGACCATGCGCAAGGGGTGGTGCGCTTTCAAGGCGGGCATAATGCGGGCCATACACTGGTTGTAGGTCAAGGAGCTGCACAACGTGTTTATAAGCTGAATTTAGTACCCTCTGGTATTGTTCGTAGTGGCGTAAATTGTTATATCGGTAATGGCGTAGTGTTAGATGCAGGTCATTTGCTAAACGAAATCAGCGCACTTGAGAAAGATGGCTTAGAAGTGCGGAGTCGCTTAAAAGTCAGCCCAGGCTGCCCTTTGATACTGGATTATCATGTGCGTTTAGATGTAGCTCGCGAACTAAAACGTGGCGTAGATAAGAAAATCGGTACAACAGGCAAGGGTATTGGCCCAACTTATGAGGATAAAGTTGCACGTCGTGCATTGCGTTTATATGACTTATTTTATCCTGAGCAATTCAGTGAAAAATTACGTGATGTATTGGATTATCACAACTTTGTATTAACCAAATATTTAGGGGCTGAAGCAGTTGATTTTAATCAGCAATTAGATTCTGCATTGCAAAAAGCTGATTTAATTAAACCATTAGTAGCGGATATTTCAGCAGCTTTGTACGAAGCTAATGCAGCAGGGCAAAACTTGTTGTTTGAAGGTGCGCAAGGTACGTTATTAGATGTTGACCATGGTACATATCCTTACGTGACTTCAAGCAATTGTGTATCAGGGCAAGCCGCAGCTGGCACCGGCGTTGGACCAAGCATGTTGCATTACGTATTAGGTATTACTAAAGCTTATACGACACGTGTAGGTGGCGGACCTTTCCCAAGTGAGCTGGATATTGAATCTGACAATTGCCCAGGCAATCAAATGTCGGTTAAAGGCCAAGAGATTGGTACGGTCACAAAACGTAAACGCCGCTGTGGTTGGTTTGACGCTGCTGCATTACGTCGCTCAGCCCGTATTAATGGTCTAACAGGCTTATGTATTACCAAGTTAGATGTGTTGGATGGCATTCAAGAGCTTAATATTTGTACAGGTTATATGTTAGACGGCAAATTGTTAGATTTATTGCCAATCGGTGCAGATGATGTTGCGCGCTGTGAGCCTATTTATGAAACTGTACCAGGTTGGAGTGACAACACATTTGGCGTTAAAACTTGGGAAGGTTTACCAAAGAATGCGCAAACTTATCTCAAGCGTTTAGAGGCGCTTTGCGGTGTGCCTGTGGATATTGTGTCTACAGGTCCTGAGCGTGATGAGACCATAGTGCTGCGTCATCCATTCGCTATATAAAACGTAAATTTCGTCGTCATACTTTGTTGCTTCATAAAAAATTATCGCTTACATACTTATCGTATGCTGCCTCAATTTTTTATTTGCGCCTCGTCTGACTTAGAATTTTACGTTTTCTGAGGATACTTTTGTATGAGAGACATTCAAAAGCAACGGTTGGCATGGGCAATTACGGGTTCAGGGCATTACCTTAAAGAGTGTTTAGACATCATTCATAGTTTGGATGATGTTGATTTGTTTTTAAGCAAAGCGGCGGCTGAAGTATTGCAGCAGTATAGCTATAAACACAACGTAGGCAAAGTGTATCAAGACAAAACTGCGAGCAGTGTGCCAGTCGAATTGTTCTATGAAGGCAAATATCACACGCTAGTAATTGCGCCAGCTACTTCAAATACGATTGCTAAAATGGTCTGTGGCATTTCCGATAATCTAGTCACTAATCTTTATGCCCAAGCAGGTAAAACGCGCGTGCCCAGCATTATTTTTGCCTGTGATACTGCACCTGAGTTAGAGTCTGATGCACCTCGTGACCATGTCGTAAAGGTTTATCCACGCAATATTGATTTAGAAAATATCGTAAAAATCAAAAACTTTGAAGAAACTACAGTGGTTGAAGATATGCAAAGTTTAAATACAACTATTCATGCAAGGCTTCAGTCTAAACTTTAACCAGACTGTAATTAAAATTTCAATCAAATGTCTAAGGCTAAAAATCTCCTTTTTTTAACTGGTAAGCTAGCTGAAAAAAGTCTGAATAAAGTATTAGAACAAGTGCAACGCAATCCTAAAACACCTGCTTTTAAATATCGTATTCACCAAATTGGTGTGTCTGTCGCCGCGTTGATGACGCCGGATTTAATCGCACGCAGACTGAAAGAAACAGGCGATGCCGATAAAGTGATTTTGCCAGGGTTATGCCAAGGTGACTTGACCCAGCTTGAAGCGCAATATGGCGTGCCTGTTGAGCGCGGCCCAGCAGACTTGAAAGATTTACCGCAATATTTTGGGCATGGTGGCGTTACGCCTGATTTAAGTCAGCACAGTGTAAAGATTTTTGCAGAAATTGTAGATGCACCCTTTTTAAGTGTTGAAGGCATTATTAAAAGAGCTCAGCATTATCAGGCACAAGGTGCCAATGTGATTGATTTAGGCTGTTTGCCTGCCGTGCCTTTCCCACATCTGGCAGATGCTGTTAAGGCACTCAAAGAATTGGATTTTAAAGTCAGTGTTGATTCGCTTAACACGGAAGATTTATTAGCAGCAGGTCGCGCAGGCGCAGATTATTTACTTAGCCTCACTGAAAACACATTGTGGATTGCTGATGAAGTAGCTGCCACGCCTATTCTAATTGCTGCCAAACCACATACACTTGCTTCATTATATCGCGCCATTGATAAGTGTTTAATTGCAGGCAGGCCATTTATTGCCGATGCGATTTTAGACCCCATTCATTTTG
>DASQFK010000279.1:0-2922 GCA_035633175.1 Methylotenera sp. | reverse complement strand
CGTTAGACCCTGCACGTGACTTAATTAGCGACTTTCAAACTGCTGGCTTTACTTACGTTGCGGATAACACAGCATTGCAAAGTGCTGGTACGCCAGACAAATTACTAGGTTTATTTTCATATTCAAATATGAACGTGGCTTTTGACAAGATTAATGGCCGCCGTGGTACGACTACTATCGTCAATGATTATGGTTTTCCTGATCAACCAATGTTGGATGAGATGACTACTAAGGCCATCGGCGTATTGGCTAAAAATCCTACTGGTTTTGTGTTGATGGTTGAGGGTGCTTCAATTGATAAGCAAGCGCATAACATGGATTCTGACCGTTGGATTGAAGAAGTGATTGAGTTTGATCGTGCAGTTCAAGTGGCTAAAGATTATGCGACTGCGAACCCAGATACATTAGTGATTGTAACTGCTGACCATGAAACAGGTGGTGCTTCAATCATTGGTGCTTCAAAAGTGAGCGATTCTGTGTTGCGCTCTAAAACCAATACTACTGCCAGCATGCGTAATGAGGTTGTAGGTACCTATCAAGACGCTAAATTTCCCAAATATACTATTGCAGCTGATGGCTACCCTGTAACGACTGACGTTGATAATAAAATGTTAATTGGTTACGGTGGAAATGCAGACCGTTATGAGGCTTGGGTATCTAATACTCAACCGGCACAAGATAGTCAACAGCCTTTCATCGCTTCATCACCATTGAACACTTACCCAGCAACGCCAAGTGTGCGCAACAGCAGTACTGGTTACTTAATCACAGGACAGGTATCGGGTGATACAGCAGTACATACAGCGACAGATATTCCACTATCTGCATTTGGCCGCGGTTCCGCACTATTTACAGGTTTAATGGACAATACCGACGTGTTTTTCAAATTCGGTCAAGCTGCAATCGGTGGCGTGAAATAACTTTTATATGCAATAAATGAGTAAGTGGCTAGATTGCTATATTGCCTTTTAGCCATTTTTAACTGACCTAAAGTGAGATAACTATGTTTAAAAACTTTAATTTATTACGTCATGTGACGTTGCCCCAGTGCCTGAACCAGAAACCTATGCATTGTTGTTAGCTGGCTTGGGTTTGATAGGTGCAGCATCGCGGCGTCGTAAAAACAAATGATCTGCAATATATAGTTTGTAATAAAGCCATTAAAAATAAAAAAGGCACATCATATTAGATGTGCCTTTTTTATTTAATCTATATTTTTTAACTTATTTATATAGTCTGTTCGGCTTATATAAATTTTACGTTTATTCATATCTGTGCAACCTGCCAAAGACATCATTACTAAGTTGAAATAATTTAATTACTTGGTAATAAGGGGTTCATCTGATGAGTTTTTTGACACAGTTACTGAATAAATTTAAGCAAGCGCCAGCATTGAAGGGTACTTTAACAAAAGTTAAAAGCCTAGTTGCTGAGGTTGGGCCTCTAATTTTTGGACAGTCAAAATCAAATGCATTCAATCAGTATTCTGAGTATTTAGAAAGCTCTGTATACCTGCAAGATTCATTAATTAATTCTAATCAGAAGTCTATTAATTCAAAAGGGTTTATTACTGATGTAAATTATCAGCGCAATATTGGCTATTCGAAAACCTGGCTTAAGGAGGAGTTAGTTGCTATTAAGCCAATTCGCGTCATGATGTTAGGTCTAAGAGGATTTCCAGACGTCCAAGGTGGTATAGAAAAACATGCTGAGCATTTAGCCCCATTATTGGTTAATTTAGGCTGTGATTTAGAAGTACTAGTGCGTTCGCCATATCAAAAGAAAAGTACTGGTAAAAGTTGGCAAGGTGTAAAGTTCACTAAGCTCTGGGCACCAAAATCTAAAGGCTTAGAAGCTGTACTTCATACCTTCTTAGGTGTTTTATATGCTGCAATTAAACGACCTGACATCTTACATATTCATGCCATCGGTCCTGCGCTTTTGACACCCTTGGCTAGGCTTTTAGGATTAAAAGTAGTAGTGACGCATCATGGCCCTGACTACAATAGACAAAAATGGGGAGGCTTTGCACGAAATGTATTGTTACTTGGAGAATGGTTTGGCATGCGCTTCTCAAATAGCAGAATCGTTATCTCAAATGTTATTCGAGAGCTGGTGTTACGTAAACATTCCACTCATTCAGAATTAATTTGTAACGGCGTAATCATTCCTGATTTAAACGTATCAGAAACCTATTTACAACAATTTGGAATTTGTAAAAATAAATATATTTTGTTGGTCAGTCGTTTAGTTCCAGAAAAGCGGCATCTAGATTTAATTCAAGCATTCACTTCAGCTAATTTATCAGGTTATAAGTTAGTCTTTGTGGGTTCATCAGACCATCCCGATGAATACGTACAAACTATCATTAATCACGCGGCCAATAACCAAAATATTGTATTAACAGGTTTTCAATCGGGAGATACGTTAAATAGCTTGTATGCACATGCAGCGCTATTTGTATTGCCTTCATCGCATGAAGGACTATCAATTTCTTTACTGGAAGCTTTAAGTTTTGGCTTGCCAGTCATTGCGAGCGATATCCCAGCTAATCTTGAACTTCAATTAAATCCAGCTTGCTATTTTGAATTAGGAAAAATTGAGGAGCTTGCAATGTTGCTAAAACAAAATATCAATCAAGCGGCTTCAATTGAAAAAAGAATGGATATAAGAGCTTGGGTAAGTAGCCATTACAACTGGAATCGAGTGGCTGAAAGAACCTACAAAGAATATAAAAGCATGATGCATTAAATCCCGTTTTAGAAAATTACCCTACCATCATTAATTCTGTCTTTCATATTCAAAATACTTACTAATGTCATATTAGTCATCTAAATTACTTGTTCCTAATTGAACAAGTAATGCGCTCGCACTATGAGATTTAAGCAACAACTCCGTTTTGATAAGTCCTTAAATTTAAAT
>DASQFK010000278.1:0-5923 GCA_035633175.1 Methylotenera sp. | reverse complement strand
ATGTTTCAAAAAGTTTATAGCTTTACCCTTTTGTAAAAGGAACAGGATTTTGAACAATATATTTAAGAACATCGCTATTTGGTTAGCCATTGCCATGGTGTTAATGGTGATTTTCAATTTATCAGGCGTTAAAAATAGCGCTGATAACCAAATTGTGTATTCACAATTTATACAAGAAGTGAAAGACGGTCGAATTGCTAAAGTGCAAATCGATGGTCGAGTGTTGCACGGCACTACGCAAGATGGCAAAAAATTCAATTCTTATGCACCCACAGACCCTTGGTTAGTCTCTGATTTACTCAAAAATAATGTCATAGTAGAAGCTAAGCCAGAAGAAGAACAATCATTACTGATGAGTATTTTTGTTTCATGGTTCCCAATGATTTTATTAGTCGGAATCTGGATTTTCTTTATGCGCCAAATGCAAGGTGGCGGTAAAGGTGGTGGACCATTCTCTTTTGGTAAAAGCAAAGCACGTCAATTAGACGAAGGTAGTAATCAGACTACGTTCGCTGACGTTGCAGGTTGCGATGAAGCTAAAGAAGAAGTGACTGAAATCGTAGAGTTTTTACGTGATCCTACCAAGTTCCAAAAACTTGGCGGACGCATCCCGCGCGGTGTGTTAATGGTGGGTCCTCCAGGTACAGGTAAAACATTATTAGCACGTGCGATTGCGGGCGAAGCTAAAGTGCCATTCTTCACTATTTCTGGTTCTGATTTTGTGGAAATGTTTGTCGGTGTAGGTGCATCACGTGTACGTGACATGTTTGAGCAAGCTAAGAAAAGCTCACCATGCATTATCTTTATTGATGAAATTGATGCGGTAGGTCGTAGCCGTGGATCTGGTACTGGTGGCGGTAATGATGAACGTGAGCAAACCTTAAACCAATTGTTGGTCGAGATGGATGGCTTTGAAGGTAGTTCAGGTGTGATTGTGATTGCTGCAACCAATAGAGCCGATGTGCTGGATAAAGCATTGTTGCGTCCAGGTCGTTTTGACCGTCAAGTGATGGTGTCATTACCTGATATCAAAGGGCGCGAACAAATTTTGATGGTACATATGCGCAAAGTGCCGATTGATGTGGACGTAAAAGCTGACATCTTAGCGCGCGGTACGCCTGGTTTTTCTGGTGCAGACCTTGCAAACTTGGTGAATGAAGCTGCGCTATTTGCTGCACGTCGTAATAAACGCACTGTAGACATGCAAGATTTTGAAGATGCTAAAGACAAAATCTTCATGGGTCCAGAACGTAAATCTATGGTGATGCGTGAAGATGAGCGCCGTAATACTGCGTATCACGAATCAGGTCATGCAGTGGTCGCTAAGTTGTTGCCAAAAGCTGATCCAGTTCACAAGGTTACTATCATGCCGCGTGGTTGGGCGTTAGGTTTAACATGGCAGTTGCCAGAGTTTGATCGTATCAGTAATTACAAAGATAAGATGTTAGAAGAGATTTCTATCTTATTTGGCGGTCGTATTGCTGAAGAAATCTTTATGCATCAAATGTCGACTGGCGCATCAAACGACTTTGAGCGTGCGACAAAATTAGCCCGCGATATGGTAACGCGTTACGGTATGTCTGATGCGCTTGGCACTATGGTGTATGCAGGTGATAGTCAAGATTCATTTTTTGGGAACATGAGTTCTAAAACAGTATCGGAAGCTACGCAGCAAAAAGTGGATGCAGAAATTCGCCGTATATTAGATGAGCAGTACGGTATTGCCCGTAAGTTGCTAGAAGAGAATAGCGACAAGGTGGAAGCAATGATGGTTGCGTTAATGGAATATGAAACGATAGATGCAGACCAGATTAATGACATTATGGCAGGCATTGCGGTACGCCCACCTAAACCTTCGCAAAGTAAGCCGAATCCGCCACGGGATACTGGCTCAACTGGTGCTGGTTTAACACCTGTGCCACAACCCACTGCAAAGACTTAATAAGTTGTAGGTTTTAATAAAAGGGCTAGATTTCTAGCCCTTTTTTTCGTCTTGAATTTCGTGCTTGGTTTTCAACGTGGTTTTCCTCTAGGCTTTGATATTTTTTAAACACTATTATTTAGTATAATGATTTATGGAACTTCAATCTTTGTCCAACTATAAATTCAGCTGTGGAAAATATCAGCTACATTTAAACCGTCCACATGTCATGGGTATTGTGAATGTGACGCCAGATTCTTTTTCAGATGGCGGAAAATTTTCTTCTACTGATTTGGCTGTTGAGCATGCATTAAAGTTAATTGCAGAAGGCGCAGATATTCTAGATATTGGTGGCGAATCTACTCGCCCGGGTGCAATACCAGTCAGTTTAGAGGAAGAATTAAGCCGAGTGATTCCAGTGCTTGAAGTCTTAAGTAAGCTATCAACAGTACCACTTTCAATTGATACCTATAAGCCTGAGGTGATGCGAGCTGCGATAGCTGTGGGTGCTGATATTGTGAATGATATACGCGCTCTGCAAGAACCTGACGCGCTTGATATTGTGGCTAGCAGTAATGCAGGGGTATGTTTGATGCATATGCAAGGTTTGCCACAAACCATGCAGCTAGATCCTGCTTATAGTGATGTGGTTGAAGAAGTTGCAAGCTTTTTAACCAATAGACGCGACCTTGCCGTCGCACACGGCATAGCACAAGAACGTATTCTACTGGACCCTGGTTTTGGTTTTGGCAAACGTACGTTACACAATATTGCATTGATTCAGCATTTAGAAAAATTCGTTAGCATAGGACAGCCATTGCTGGTGGGTCTATCCCGTAAATCAGTGTTAGGGGCAATTGTTGGCGATGAAGAGCAGCAACGCTTACATGCTGGTATTGCCGCTTCTGTTATATCTGCCATGAAAGGCGCTAAAATAGTACGTGTGCATGATGTAAAAGCGACAGTAGATGCGCTTAAAGTAGTCGCCGCAGTGATGCCAGCAAGTAACTAGTAAACATAAAAAGTATTAAAGGATAGTATGAGTAAGAAATATTTTGGTACAGACGGTATACGTGGCAAAGTTGGCGAATATCCAATCACGCCAGACTTTGTCATGCGGTTGGGCTATGCGGCTGGCCGCGTACTCACCAGTGTTGAAAGTAACTTAGCCAAAGGCGCACATCCTGCTGTATTGATTGGTAAAGATACACGTATTTCAGGATATATGATGGAAGCGGCACTTGAAGCGGGCTTATCTGCTGCGGGAGTAGATGTGCTGATGACCGGCCCAATGCCTACGCCTGCAGTAGCCTATTTGACCCGTGCTTTGCGCGCCCAGGCAGGCATTGTAATTTCAGCTTCACACAATCCTTTTTACGATAATGGCATTAAGTTCTTCTCTAGCCAAGGTACTAAGTTGCCTGATGATATTGAGCATGCGATTGAAGCTGCGCTTGATCAACCTATGCAGGTGATGGAGTCTGCCAGTTTAGGTAAAGTGAATCGTGTTAAAGATGCCGCAGGACGATATATAGAATTTTGTAAAAGCACCTTTTCAAACACTTTAGATTTACGTGGACTAAAAATCGTACTCGATTGCGCACACGGTGCTACCTATCAAGTAGCGCCGCCAGTGTTTCATGAACTGGGCGCTGAAATTATTGTGATTGGTAACAAGCCAGACGGCCTCAATATCAATCATGAAGTGGGTTCTACGCATCCAAAGGCATTACAAAAAGCAGTAATAGAACATCAGGCAGATTTAGGGATTGCGTTTGATGGCGATGGTGACCGTGTGATGATGGTAGATAATAAAGGTCAGCTACTAGATGGCGATCAACTGCTTTATATCATTGCGGCAGCACGCAAGGCAAATGGCTTGCTGCAAGGCGGCGTTGCCGGTACGTTGATGACTAATTTAGCATTGGAACATAAACTGGCTGCAATGCAGATTCCGTTTGCTCGTGCCAATGTTGGTGATCGCTATGTATTAGAACTGCTTAATCAGCATGATTGGCAATTAGGTGGAGAAAACTCAGGCCATATTTTGACACTGGATAAGCATAGTAGCGGTGATGGCATCATTGCCGCTTTGCAAGTATTACAAGCGGTATTGCAGAGCAAAAAATCCTTAGCACAATTGGGTGCAGACTTAACACTGTACCCACAGGTATTAATTAACGTAAAGACTGCCAAAAAAATTGACTTAGAAAATCATGTTGAAATTCAAGCATCGGTGAAAGCGGCAGAAAAAGAATTGGCCAACCGTGGGCGAGTGTTGCTTAGAGCCTCCGGCACAGAACCTAAAATTCGCGTGATGGTTGAAGGTGAAAACCATACGCAGGTACAAAATTTGGCTGAGCGCATAGCAAGCGTGGTAACGCAGGCAACAAGTTAGTCATTAACAAGGTATCTATATTCAATAAACTGTCACTTCATAGTCATCAATTAGTCATATTGCAATGACAAGCTAGCCTTCTAAGTAACTCGAAGGAGATTGTCATGACATACAGAATGCGTTTATATCTCAGCCGCATGCATCAGTTCGATAGCAATGTATGCGTCGCTGTGAACCATACCAGTCAATATAGGTTGATACGCGATTGTTTTAGAATAATGAGTCGTCTTGGCGACGGTGTGTTTTGGTATGCTTTGATGATAGGCATATTACTGATGCATGGCGGTGAAGGACTATTGCCTGTGTTGCACATGGCAACAGCAGGTTTCGTCGGTACATTGGTTTATAAATGGTTAAAAGGTAAAACTTTACGTCCGCGCCCTTACGAAGTCCGTCAGGATATTTGGCTAACAGGTAAGCCATTGGACAAGTTCAGCTTTCCTTCCGGCCACACTTTACATGCTGTTGTGTTTGGTATCGTGGTGTTGAGCTACTTTCCACAACTGTCAATCATCGTTATTCCATTTATGATACTGGTCGGGCTTTCTCGCATAGTATTAGGGTTGCACTATCCTAGCGATGTCATTGCAGGCGCATTGATTGGCGCAATGATTGCAGGGCTGTCATTTCTGCTAATTTAATTAGCTGTCTAGACCAGTTTCAAGAATTAAGGTTTTATCAAAATATTGAATTGGCAACGGATGTTCTAAGCTTAAATGGCTTAGACATTGTTGTCGCCAAACATTTAACTGCTGGCTATTAAGGTGCTTTAGTTCAGGTTCAAATTGCGGTTTGTTGCCGTTCAATACCGTGCCGATATCTTCTACGGCTACCTGGGTTTTAGCGATGTAATAAACAAAATGCTTAAACACGCGTTTATCCACTAAGCGTATCAGTGTATAAATGAGGCTAGGTAGCTTTACTAAACGTAATACACCATCCCAAAATGCCAGACGTTTTAATGCCGCATGGGTCGTGTTTATCGGGCACCTAAACTGTATCGAAATGAATTGAGCAATCACGGTTTGGTGTTGCGTTAACAAACGTCTTGGCGAGGTATTCATCAGTGGTGCCAAATGTGCATCCATTGCCCATTCAGAAGCGATATGCGTCAATATGCTGTTTTCAAAACATTTAATTGTAAAAATTTTATGTCCTGACCACATCGCCTCATGCGCAGGTACAAAATGGTTATGTGCAATCACATCGACATACAAATGGCTGGCGTAGCCAATGGCAATCGCGGTTTCTTCATCGCTTTGCGCACTTAACAACAATTGATGCGCGTTTTCCCACAAATGCGTATGTCGATAACGGTGACTCACAATTGCAAGGTCGGGTAAACATGCGCCCGCCATGACTAAATCAGGAAAATTCTTAATGGCTCTTTGTAAGCGAGGATCCAGTAAAGGCATGGCCCATAATAAAGATTGGGCAAAATATAGATGTGTAACCAATCCCCATGCATTTGCATCCACGGAGTATAAGCAACATGGTAACCACCAGTAATATTTTTTTAAAAATGTTGATATTTGCATACCATGTAAATTGTCATGGATGCGTGATATAAAAGTGACAATGCCGTGATGGTTTCATGACATTTA
>DASQFK010000277.1:0-1941 GCA_035633175.1 Methylotenera sp. | reverse complement strand
CGTAAATCTGCGCCGTGATTCAATAGATGTGTGGCAAATGCATGGCGCAATACATGTGGCGACATATGCTTAGTGATGCCAGCCAATAGAGAGTAGCGTTTGATTAAGTACCAGAAAGCTTGGCGAGTCATGGCTTCACCCCGATTCGTGACAAACAGTGCATCACATAATCGCTTTTGTAATATTGCTGACCTAGCCTCACTTAAGTAACGCGCAATCCAATCTGCTGCATCTTCTCCCATTGGCACTAAACGCGTTTTGCTACCTTTACCTGTAACGCGCACCACGCCATCAGTCACACTTACCTCTGTGACTTTTATACCTACCAACTCTGAAACACGTAAGCCACACGCATACAAAAGCTCTAGCATAGCGCGGTCTCGTTTACCTGCAGGTTCGGCTATATTAGGTGCATTAAGTAGCGCGACCACTTCATCTTCATTCAGACTCTTGGGCAAACTACGTGGCAACTTGGGCGATTCTATTTGTAGCGTTGGGTCTTTGCTGATTTTATTTTCGCGTAACAAATAGCGGTAAAACCGGCGTAAGCTAGCAATCAGCCGGCTAATGCTGCGAGGTTTACTTTGGGGAAATCTAATGGCTAAATATTGCTGAATATCGGCTTGATCTATACTTAATAATTGTTTATTTTGTTTAGCCAGCCAAAGTGCAAAGCTGGTCAAATCCAAACGATAACTTTCCAGCGTATTTTTTGATAAGCCATCTTCCAACCATAGATGGTCGATAAAGGTATCTAGCTCCGCTGCATCTAGCGGAGCAAGTATATGCTCACTCACCGGTAAGCGCTCTCAAGTGAATAGCTGCTTACATCCACACCTTCATGCTGCAACAACCATTTTTTTACTAACAAGCCATTTTGTTTGCTTTGCATAAAACCACCAATGCCATTTTGCGCAACGACGCGGTGGCAAGGGATAACCAAAGGTAAATTATTTGCACCGCAAGCATTAGCAACTGCACGTGGACCAGAACCAATCTGATAAGCAAGCTGACCATAGGTACGCGTTTGACCAAGTGGAATATCCGCAATCGCATGCCATACGCGTTGCTGGAAATTCGTACCGTACAAGTTAACTGGCAAATTGAACTGTGTATTTGACTGCTGCAAATAAGCTGTTATTTGCACATATGCTTTTGCTACTAATGGATGGGCAGACGGATAATCTGACTCTGATGGCGATTCAGTTAATAACTCTATAGCGAGCTGATTACCATACGCAGAAATAGCCACTGCGCCAAACGGGGTGTTAATCAAAGCGTCGTACTGTTTATGTGCAGCATTCAAGTTCATAACATGATGTTAAAGCAAAGTAGCGGATATGCAAATGCAAAAAAGCCTCAAGCGACTATGGTCATCTTGAGGCTTTTGTTAAGTGCTTTTCAACACCTAATTTTTAATAGCTTAACCTTTTACTTCTGGCGCCATTACTTCTTTATCACGTGCTACTAATTTTTCTTTAATGCGTGCTGATTTACCTGAACGCTCACGTAGGTAGTAAAGTTTCGCACGACGTACATCACCGCGACGTTTCAATTCGATTGAAGCGATCAATGGTGAGTAAGTTTGGAATGTACGCTCAACACCTTCACCAGATGAGATTTTACGTACGATGAATGATGAGTTTAAACCACGGTTACGTTTAGCGATTACAACGCCTTCGTATGACTGTACACGTTTACGTGTACCCTCAACCACGTTTACACCAACAACTACGGTGTCACCTGGTGAGAAAACTGGAATCGTTTTGCCTAAACGGGCAATCTCTTCCTCTTCTAACATTTTAATAATATCTGCCATTTTCTATATTTCCTTTATATCGCCTTGGTTTTAAATCTTTCGATTTATCCTCGGCGGGTTCCTTTTAATTATAAAGATGCTTGTTCCTGCAACTAGTCTTGCTGTAGCAGCCGAGCTTCTTC
>DASQFK010000276.1:0-10770 GCA_035633175.1 Methylotenera sp. | reverse complement strand
CCGCCTGTACACATGGAAATTGCGACGAACAAGCCCGTCACAATCGTACCCATGAGTAAACCACCTAATGCAACAGGGCCAAGTATCAAGCCCACAGCTATTGGCACTGCCACTGGTAATAGTGATGGAATCATCATTTCTTTAATCGCAGCTGTAGTGAGCATATCCACCGCTTTGCCGTATTCTGGCTTGCCGGTACCATCCATAATGCCTTTGATGTCACGGAATTGACGTCGCACTTCTTCAACCACGGCGCCTGCTGCCCGACCTACTGCTTCCATCGCCATCGCGGCGAATAAGAACGGAATTAAACCGCCGATAAACAAGCCAATAATCACCATCGGGTCGCTCAGGTCAAACTTAACATCAATGCCAGCATCTTGAAGTTTGTGCGTATAGTCAGCAAATAGTACCAATGCGGCTAAACCTGCAGAGCCAATCGCGTAGCCTTTGGTTACCGCTTTAGTCGTGTTGCCGACCGCGTCTAATGGATCAGTCACATCGCGTACTTCTTTTGGTAAGCCCGCCATTTCTGCAATGCCACCAGCGTTATCAGTAATTGGGCCGTAAGCATCCAGTGCTACCACAATACCAGCCATGCTCAACATTGAGGTTGCGGCAATCGCGATGCCATACAATCCACCCAAATGATACGATACGAAAATGGCCAAACATACTGAAAGCACTGGCCAAGCAGTTGATTTCATTGAAATGCCGATACCTGCAATGATGTTAGTTGCATGACCTGTAGTAGAAGCTTGTGCAATGTGTTTTACTGGCGCGAAATCCGTGCCTGTGTAATATTCCGTAATCCAAACTAATGCCGCGGTGAGTATTAAACCAACCGCGCATGCACCAAATAGCTGATTGGCAGAGATGACTAAATCACCTGCCATGAGTCCTTCTGGAAACATTTTCATGGTCACAAAGTAAAATGCTGCAAGTGACAACGTACCCGCCACAGCTAAACCTTTATATAGCGCAGGCATTACATTTTTCATGCCTGCTGATGCTTTAACAAAGAAGCAACCAATGATAGACGCAACAATAGATACCGCACCCAACATCAGCGGGTAGAGTATGCCGTTAGTGCCAGCAGTGGTGATAAGCAAGCTACCTAATACCATGGTGGCAATTAAGGTGACGGCGTATGTCTCGAATAAGTCTGCCGCCATACCAGCACAATCACCCACGTTGTCACCTACATTGTCAGCAATCACCGCTGGGTTGCGTGGGTCATCTTCAGGGATTCCTGCTTCTACTTTGCCTACCAAGTCAGCGCCTACATCCGCACCTTTAGTGAAAATGCCACCACCTAAACGCGCAAAAATTGAAATGAGAGAAGAACCAAAAGCTAAACCGATGAGCGGATTCAAGTCAGTGGTGGTTCCATCTGAATGCCCGCTGCTTAAGAAGGCATAAAAGCCAGCCACGCCTAGCAGCCCTAAACCAACTACCAACATGCCAGTAATAGCACCACCTTTAAATGCTACATCAAGCGCTGGGCCTATGCCATTAGTAGCGGCTTGTGCAGTACGCACATTCGCTTTTACTGAGACATTCATGCCAATGAAGCCGCAAGCACCAGATAACACTGCTCCAATGACAAAGCCAATAGCTGTCGTTACGTTTAAAAATATACCGATTAATATGGCTATAATAACGCCAACGATGGTGATGGCTTTGTATTGACGGGCTAAATAAGCTGCTGCCCCTTGTTGAATTGCACTGGCAATTTCTTGCATACGTGCATTGCCTGCTGGCAAACCTGAAATCCATTTACTCATTATCGCACCATAAAGTACCGCTAAAAAAGCAGCCCCGATGGCAATCATTAGTTCGACTGACATGACTTCTCCCTATCTAAATTTTTATAAATACGTTACATGAGTGATTCTGTAAAACGATCAAATAAAACTAGTGTGAATTGAAACCAAACCAAGTACTAAATCTAAATGCTTACTGATATTTCTTAAAGATTTGTTGTGTTTAATGCAGTAGATATTGACGCCAAACTTCTCCGAATTTTGATTTAATAAAGTCTGTTACAGGCTAAAAATATTGTAAATAATTTGTAACATAGATTCATTATTGCACTATTAAGGCAGGCTAACAACAGCTAATTATAAGGACGTTTCAGGGTACTGAGGCTCAGTCAAATCTAGCTGCAATGCGGTGTTAAGTCTGCAACAGATGGGATTTATTGTTTAATCAGCTTTTGTAGCTAATCTAGCCAGCGCGTCACCTAGTGCGGTGCCAGCTAATTTTTCGGCTAATTGATTAAGGTCAGTTGCGGCTTGTGCGCTGAGTTTTTTAATGGCTTTCGGCTTGGTTTGCGGGGCAGATTTTACTTGCACTTTCACCCGAATTGAAGTAACTTCGTGAACTTGTTTTTCTGAATTTAATATTTGGTTATTAAGGTTTAACGCCTTTTTTTGTAGGTTAAATAGTTCGCTGTTAAGCTTAATCAATAAGTTAGGTATAAAAAGTTTAATTTTTGCAGCTACTGCATTGTTGTCGGCAAATATTGTCAGTTGCTGGTTTTTAATGCTGCTTGCATGGCTAAATTTTGCTAAGTTATCTGGCGCTATCGTTACCCAAATTTCTTGGGCGGCCTGTGTTTCTTGATTTCGCACAGTGAGCGCATTAAGTTCAGGTTGTTTTAGCAGAGCGTTAAACTGGCGCATATTAATTAGTTTCTATTAACTGATTTGACTTGGTTTGCAACAAAGTGACTCAGCGGTAGTTAGGAATACTATGAATATCATCTTTATCTCAAATAATATGGCGAAAGCCAAAACGCTGTCAGTGCTGCAAGTGAGCATTATTGCGCTTGCATTGATATTGTTACCAGTGTTACTTACGCTATTGTTGATTGTGCCACAGGACTTACCTACGCAACAGGGGGTGAAGTCATTGATTCCCTCACACCTTAAATTTTCTTTTAATAACCCGCAAAAACATCTTGATGCTTATGCCGTACAACTCGGCGAAATGCAAGCGCGCATTATGCGTTTAGATGCGCAAAGTGAACGTTTGTCTAAGCTTGCAGGTGAGAAAAAAGAAGCGCGTGATCCTGCAACAGAACAAAAATTACCAAGTACTAATTCCGGTCCTGCCAATCGCGGCGGGCCTTTAGTGCTGGATTCACCTTTATCAGAAGCGGATTTACAAAAAAAAATTGCTGAATTATTAGCGCAAATTGAGTTTGATACCGATCATTTAAGTAACTTGGAAGCAAAATTGCTGCAGCAAAGTGTGTTGAAAGACATGTTGCCTAATAGCAGCCCAATTGGGGCGGCTTTTAATTCATCAAGTTTCGGCTGGCGATTAGACCCATTTAATGGACATAAAGCCTTTCATGAAGGGCTGGATTTTACGGCTAATACAGGTACGTCGATTTATGCGGCCGCGGGAGGTATAGTTTCCACTGCAGAGCAAACGCCTGATTATGGTAAAATCGTAAAAATTGACCATGGTTCCGGTTTAGAAACACGCTATGCACATGCTTCACTGCTGGTCGTTAAGGTAGGTGATAGAGTGGAAAAAGGGCAGAAAGTCGCTGAAGTCGGCAGTACAGGCCGTTCTACTGGACCGCATTTGCATTACGAAATTAGGCTTAATGGTAATGCTTTAGATCCTAGACAATATCTTAAAGCCAATAGTTGAATTGATGAAAATTAGCCCCACCTTACATAAGAACTAAAACTAAAGTATTAAACTAGACTCTATACTAACAATTTCAAGCATTTAATAACCTCTAATTAAATAGTCTTTTATCCTTAAAACGGAAAGTCGCTCATTTCATGATATCCAAGTTGTTCAAAAAATTATTCGGTAGCCGTAATGATAGGCTTGTTAAACAATATGCCCAGAAAGTGCAGCAAATTAACGCCTTAGAACCAGCGATGCAAGCCTTGAGCGATGAGGCACTTAAAGCAAAAACTGAGGAATTCAAGCAACGTTATATTAATGGTGAAACGCTGGATGCATTGTTGCCGGAAGCATTTGCAGTCGTGCGTGAAGGTAGTCATCGTATATTGGGTATGCGACATTTTGATGTGCAACTCATAGGTGGCATGGTGCTCCATTCAGGAAAAATCTCAGAGATGCGGACTGGTGAAGGTAAAACGTTGGTAGCAACGTTGCCAACTTATCTCAATGCCCTTACTGGTAAAGGTGTTCACGTGATTACTGTGAACGATTATTTAGCTAAGCGTGATGCTGAATGGATGGGTCGTCTATATCAGTTTTTAGGATTGAGCATCGGTATTAATTTATCGCAAATGCCTACAGAAGCGAAACGCGCTGCCTATGCTGCTGATATTACATACGGTACCAACAATGAGTACGGTTTTGACTACCTGCGTGACAACATGGTCTATAGCGCGGCAGAGCGTGTACAACGTGGTTTGAATTATGCATTGATCGATGAAGTCGATTCTATTTTGATCGATGAAGCACGCACGCCATTGATTATTTCAGGTCAGGCGGATGATAGCGTAGCGCTTTATAACCAAATCAATGCGGTAGCGGCAAAGCTAGTCGCACAAACTGAAGAAGAAGGCGCCGGTGACTTTTGGGTAGATGAAAAAGGTCAAAATGTCGTGATGTCTGAAGAAGGACATGAGCACGCAGAAACCTTGCTGGCTGAATCTGGTTTGTTGTTAGAAGGTTCAAGTTTATATGAGGCTTCTAACATTACCTTAGTACATCATTTGTACGCTTCTTTGCGTGCGCGCAATCTATTCCACAAAGATCAGCATTATGTAGTGCGCGATGGCGAAATTACCATTGTGGATGAGTTTACAGGCCGCATGATGCCGGGTCGTCGCTGGTCCGATGGTTTACATCAGGCTGTAGAAGCAAAAGAGGGCGTTGAGATTCAAAAAGAAAATCAAACGCTGGCTTCCATCACTTTTCAAAATTTCTTCCGTATGTATGCCAAGTTATCTGGCATGACAGGTACTGCCGATACTGAAGCTTATGAATTTAACCAGATTTATCAGTTAGAAACAGTAGTCGTGCCCACACATCGTCCTATGCAGCGGAATGATGCCATGGATAAAGTGTATCGTACCGCACGTGAAAAATATGAAGCCGTTATTTTAGATATTAAAGAATGTCAAAGCCGTGGACAGCCGGTGCTAGTGGGTACCACTTCAATTGAGAATTCAGAGCTGATTTCTAAACTTCTAAACGAGGCTAAATTAGATCATCAAGTGCTTAACGCCAAGCAGCACGAGCGTGAAGCGCAAATTATCGTGCAAGCAGGGCAGCCTAGCGTGATTACCATTGCGACCAACATGGCAGGTCGTGGTACGGATATTGTGCTGGGTGGTAATCCTGAACCCGATGTTGCCTTGATCGAAGCGGATGCAGCATTAAGTGATGAAGAGAAAAAAACGCGTATTGCTAAAATCAAAGCAGATTGGCAAATCAGGCACCATGGCGTGCTAGCTGCCGGCGGTTTGCATATTATCGGTACTGAGCGCCATGAATCGCGTCGTGTAGATAATCAATTGCGCGGTCGCGCAGGTCGACAAGGTGATGCAGGTTCAAGCCGTTTTTACCTGTCATTGGAAGATCAATTGCTTAGGATTTTTGCTTCTGATCGTGTTTCAGCAATTATGGAAAAACTCAAAATGCCGGACGGTGAAGCAATTGAGCATCCATGGGTAACCCGTGCGATTGAAAATGCACAGCGTAAGGTTGAAGGCCGCAACTTTGATATTCGTAAACAATTGCTCGAATACGATGATGTGGCGAATGACCAGCGTAAAGTGATTTACGAGCAACGCAACGACTTGCTAGAAGCAGTTGATATTGGCGATACCATTAAAGCCATGCGTGATGATGTACTGATCAGCATGATTGCTACACACATTCCGCCGGAAAGCGTTGAAGAGTTGTGGGATATTCCGAGTCTGGAAAAAGAGCTGAATACAGAAGCCGGACTGGAAATTCCGCTACAAAAAATGCTGGAAGATAATCCAGATTTACATGAAGAGACAATACGCGAGCGCATTTTAGAAGTGGCTGATAGCACTTATATTGCTAAAGAGCAACAAGCAAGCGCAGATATCATGCGTCAATTTGAGCGCTCTGTCATGTTGCAAAGCTTAGACAATCATTGGCGTGAGCATCTGGCAGCGTTAGATCATTTACGCCAAGGGATACATTTACGCTCATATGCGCAAAAAAATCCTAAGCAAGAATATAAGCGCGAGGCATTTGAGCTGTTTGAAGGCTTACTCAATACCGTAAAAAGTGAAGTGACCAAAGTCACGATGCTGGTGCAAGTGAAAACTGAGGCTGATGTTGAAGCGGTTGAAAAACCAACCGGTGTAGAAAATGTGCAATATCAACATGCGAATTATGATGAAGCGTTAGCGGCACCAGTAGCTGAAGATGATCAAGCGCCTCTATCAGCCACTCCAACAGTGCGTGCTGGCGTGAAGGCCGGCCGCAATGACCCGTGTCCTTGCGGATCTGGCAAAAAATATAAACAGTGTCACGGTGCTTTAACTTAAACCTATTATGTTATAAGCGCATTAAGTTAACAGTTTTTGAATGGTGTATTAAGTATGACTAACAACCTGCAGCAAGAAATTAAATCGCCTTGTATTGGCATATGTGCAATTGATGATTTAAGTGGCTTGTGTGCAGGATGTTATCGCACGTTAGATGAAATTCAAGGCTGGTGGGACATGAGTCCAGATGCACAAAAGAACTTGCTGGTTGAGATTGAAGAACGCCAGTTGCAGGCGGAAAATTTTGATGATTAATCTATATTAATGCTGGTATTCACTTAATTTCTGCTAGTTGATTTTTAATTAGATTTTAAAATGCCAAGTATGATGCCTTGAGTGGCTAGGTCTTCTAAGATACTCATACCAAATTGAACGATTATTTCCGGTTGTGGATGGCTTAACTCATTGGCAATTATAGTAAGTGCTTGCAGACCGGTCGTTTTTTCATGTTGCAGTAATTCAATTAGCCTGTAAGTCACAGGATTCAACTCTACAAATTTCACGCTATATTCAGCATCCCGGTACACCAATAGTTGCGTACTGACTTTTTCTTTCGGTTTATATCTGGGCGATATTTTTTGCACTGCATACTCATAATTGAGCAATTGCATTGTGGGTGTGAATGCAGGTTGATACGCTAATAAATCTTCTGCGCTCTTAAGCGCACATATTTCACGCGCTTCATGATTAGTCTCTGGCAATGGAGTGGTTGAAACTGCCAGTTCAACCCACTCGTAATGACACAAGCTCAACAAATAAGGTGGCAACTTTGTGTCGGCCAGCTTAGTTTGCATTGATAAAAAACTAAGAAACTCTTGTGGAATCTCACGAAAAATCGGTGTATTAGCTGAGTATTCCCGTAAAAAACATCTTACTAAATTGAGCCAGGCACGCTTGCCGAGTACTTTCTGTGCCACGGGAAAACATGCCGAGATGGATTCAAACAGGTTGTTAAATACGATCTCCTTATAGACTGCTATGCCTCTGGAGGCTGTATTTTTTGGTTTTGGGGAATGTTGCGGGTCACGAATGTGAGCGCTGAATGCTAGCTGATAACGCTGAAAACCTGGTAATTCTTTTTCCATCATTAAGGGTGTGATGAAGCTGATGCTAATGAATTTTGAGTGTAGTCTTCTTGAAAACTGGCAATCTTGTTTACTTCATGCATCAGTATATTCAGTGGCGGTATATTGTTATCACGTTCTAACGTTGTAGGAAACGTGCCGAATAATTGGTAAGCATGCTTCAATAACGCCCAGACTGGATCAATTACGTCTTCACCATGGGTATCTACCAATAAGTCAGGTGCTTCTTGGTAATGTCCTGCAATGTGGCTATAAACAATACGTTCCCCTGGAATGCCGCTTAGAAATTCATGGGCATCAAAACCAAAGTTCACACTATTCACATAAATATTATTGATATCCAAATGTAGATTACAGTCTGCTTCTGTTAAAACGGCATTGAGAAAGGTCAGCTCGTCCATTGTGGAAATAGGCGCCTGTACATAAAACGAAGTGTTTTCTATGGCGATACGTTGCCCTAAGATATCCTGTGTTTGGCGTATGCGTTTCGCAACATAATGCACTGCTTCTTCGGTAAACGGTATGGGCAATAAATCATACAAATAGCCCTGCTGACCTTTGTAGCCATCCGTTGCGTAACTTAAGTGTTCGGTATAAAGCGGAATGCTGTATTGGTGCAGAAACTTTTTGACTTGCTGTAGAAAAACTTCGTTGATAGGACTCAACCCACCTAGTGATAAACATAAGCCGTGACAGGCAATTGGGTAGCGCTCGGCAAACCAATCTAATTGAGTTGCTGCTTTACCACCTGCATTAATCCAGTTCTCAGGCGCGATTTCTACTAAGTTGATATTGGCAATGCCAGCTTGCCCAAAAGCAGTTTGGATTTGAGGTATCAGCTCACGCTTTAGCCCCAAACCCACACCATGAATGCTAGATTTATTATGTATGCCGAATGTCATATCAAAAAAATCTAGCTAAGGTTTGATAAACAACAATTATTTTTTATCAGCGCTGCATGCACCTTCTTTAGCTTTATCTGCACTGCAAGCGCCTTCTTTCACTTTGTCGGCACTACATGAGCCCTCGTGCGCTTTTTCAGCCTTTTTGCTAGAACCACATTTGCCAGTACCACATTTTCCAGTACCACATTTACCGTCTTTCATTTTTTCACCTTCATGGTGGTCTGCAACTTGATAACCAGTAGAAAGTGTTTTTAATGTAAATGGATTTTCTGCAGCATTTGCTGAAGTTGCTGCGATAGAAAACGCGAATGCACCACCAATAGCGAGTGCGATTGTTTTTTTTGTGTTGTTCATGCTAAATCCTTCATAGATAATTGTGAGATAAATAAATTAAAAAATGTATGTGATGCTATGGTATATACGGCACTTAAGGTTGTTTAGATTCAATCACGTTATTAATACCACTAGCAATTCTAGCTTTAGCCTCTGATGGCAATTGAATAGTGCTATCATTTTCAGTATCTTGCCTAAGGTGAAGTACGGCTGCACGTAATTGATTTAATTGAAATTTAAATCGTGTACATGCGTTGCAAATAAAAAGATGTAACCTTAATTGCAAGCGGTTCGACCAAGACAAGCGACGGTCAAAAGATTGTGAAATCAACTTACTTGCTTGTTTACATGTGAGCATGTATTTCCCTTTCACTTTTAATTCCAATGCTTAGCCCATGACCCAATTCATCTCTAGACATTTTCTTAATCCCATGCGTGCTCTGTATAACATTACCCAAGCATTGGTCGCAGTAATTTCCAGTTCCTTACAAATTTTTTCGTTATCAATTTCATGCACATCACGCATCAAAAAAAGTGCGGCTAATTTCGTTGGGAGCTTATCTATGCATTTACTTAACACAGCTAAAAACTGTTTTTGCTCAAGCGCGTTATCGGGTATTTCCCATGCTTGAGGTTTCTCTAGCCAATGACCTTGTTGGTCAAAAAAATCATCCATGCTGGTATCAGTAGCATCTAAATCAACTAAATCAGAGAGCGGTTGCTCGCGGATTTGTTTGCGCTGTAGGTCAATAATTTTATGTTTGAGTATACCTGTGAGCCAAGTACGCGCAGAAGATTCACCCTCAAAACTATTACCTTTAATAGCAGCGAGCATCGTTTCCTGCACAGCATCTTCTGCTTGGTGTGGATTGCGCAACCTAGCTAATGCAAAGCGATAGAGGTAATCGCCATGTTCATTGAGCCAATCGTTTACATTTTGCGTCATTGCATTTACCCGATTTTTTGGCTTAATCCACTTGGATCAAGCTAATTTTTGTTTTAATAAGTTCAGGTAGTTTTCACTATCTAAAGGCGCATTGTTCCGTTGCGCTTGCCAGATGGTTTCTGCAAGGCATTCAAGTAAATCATTCTGTGCTTTGTGCTTATCATTGTATTTTTGCAATAATTTATCATAAACCTGGGTAATACCAATAGGCTGATTAATACTGATTTGTTCAATCACTGAGATATGCAAACTTAAATGCAAAAATGGATTAGTTTCGCCCATTTCAGGAAAATATTGCTGATGCATGTAACGCTCAGGGGAGTCTAATACTGCGTGATATTCAGGATGCATTTGTATCACTTCAACTGCGATTTTCTCTAGATCCGTCAGCGGTAATTGTTGCTTGAATTTTGCCCAGGCATCAAATAAAAACTGACGGGCTTGGTCGCGGCTGGGGTTATAAAGGCTCATGGCGATAAAGATCTATTTTGATATGTTCTAAATGGTTAATTTTGTGCAAATAAACTTAATACAGCAGAATAAGGCAATAGCTGGTTAATGCCGCCAATGGAGGCAATTTCACCATTACCGTAAAAGCCTAATAATGGCATGTTAGGGAATTGCTGGGTTAATACGTTCAAATCACGATCGATGCCACCATAAAAGTAGGGGCCGCGACCTAAACAAGAAATGAGTAGACCAAAGTCTGGTGTAGCGCCTAGTGCTTCCATCAATTGATGACTTACAAGGGTTAAATCTGCTTCAGCTAACATCTTATCGCGGAATCCCCAACTTAAAAACTGTCCAGTTTCTAATGGTTGCGCTAGTGTAATGCTGCCATTGTCATCATCATAACTAATGACACTTGTCTGGTTAAACTCACCGGTATTTATTGCTTCAGCATTTTTAGCATATATTGCCATTATTAGATGTAGTGGAATTGGTGCATCACTTTTACTATGTTTTTT
>DASQFK010000275.1:0-3075 GCA_035633175.1 Methylotenera sp. | reverse complement strand
CTGCATTGGAATCTAGCCATGCTTTAGCGCATGCTGAAAAGATGGCTAAAACCATGCGTAAGGATGAAATCATTTTAGTGAATTTATCCGGTCGTGGTGATAAGGACATTAATACGGTGGCTAAACTTGCCAACATTACTTTATAAAATGCAAACCTCGTACCACAGGCACTCCGATTTTCTAAGCACTAAACTGCTAGAAAAGTCGTATGTCACAATACTGCGTTGCTTCGTGAAAAATAACTACTTACATATAACCCATATGCTGCGTAATTATTTTACACTCACGCCTTGTCTTGTTTAGAGCTTTGTATTTTCTAATACGATAAATTATTACAATAAAATTACAACTGACCCCATTTATGTCACGTATTCAATCTGTATTTGCAACACTTAAGCAAAACAATAAAACTGCTTTAATTCCTTATATCACAGCAGGTGATCCACACCCAAAACATACGGTTAACTTGATGCATACCTTGGTCAAGCATGGTGCCGATATGATAGAACTAGGCGTACCATTCTCTGACCCGATGGCCGATGGCCCCGTGATTCAACGGGCAAGTGAGCGTGCTTTGGCACATAAAGTTGGTTTAACGGCAGTGCTGGCGATGGTCAAAGAGTTTAGACAAACCAACCAGACTACCCCAATTATTTTGATGGGATATGCAAACCCGATTGAGGCAATGGGTGCTACTGTGTTTGCCGATCGTGCTAAGGCTGCTGATGTAGATGGCGTGATTACAGTAGATTATCCGCCAGAAGAGTGTAGGGAGTTTGTGCAGGAACTACGCGCACGTGATATAGATCCTGTATTTTTATTATCACCTACTACTGAGCCAAAACGTGTAGAGCTGATTGTGAACCAGGCAAGTGGTTTCGTTTATTATGTCTCACTTAAGGGTGTCACAGGGGCTGCTAATTTAGATATTGTGGAAGTATCTGGCCGTGTTGCGGCGATTCGCCAGCAAACTAATTTGCCAGTAGGCGTAGGTTTTGGTATTCGTGACGCAGCCACAGCTAAAGCAACGGCTGCGATTGCCGATGCAGTAGTAGTTGGTAGCCGCATGGTACAAGCAATAGAAGCTTCAACTGAAGACAACCTATTAAGCAATGTGGCCGCTTTAATGACAGAATTAAAAACTGCGGTGGATGCTGCGTAATTGTTAATAAAATCAACGCCGAAAAAGATACTAAAGAGGATGTTCAGGGAGAAAGTAGTATGAGTTGGTTAGATAAGATACCGCAAAAAATTAAACGTGTTGTAGGGGGCGATAAAAAAACAGTACCGGAAGGTTTGTGGAGTAAATGTCCCTCTTGCCAATCCGTTTTGTATCGTAAAGATTTAGAAGATAACGCTGAAGTTTGCCCAAAATGTGCTTATCACAACCGTATAGGCGCACGTGAACGTCTGGCTAAATTACTAGATCCAGAAGGCCAGTTTGAAATTGGCGCATCGGTACAACCAATTGATCCGCTAAAATTTAAAGATAGTAAAAGTTATGCCGATCGCATTAAAGAGTCACAAAAAGCAGTAGGCGAAAAAGATGCTTTAATTGTGATACAAGGCAGTATTAAAGGCGTGCCAACAGTCGTTGCTGCTTTTGAATTCAAATACATGGGTGGCTCTATGGGCTCCGTTGTTGGCGAGCGTTTTGTACGCGGTGTACAGACAGCGATTGACAATAAAATGGCGTTTGTCTGCGTGGCTGCCAGCGGTGGTGCACGTATGCAGGAAGGGTTATTTTCGCTGATGCAAATGGCAAAAACCAGCGCAGCGCTTACACAATTGAGTAAAGCAGGTTTGCCTTATATTTCCGTGTTGACCGACCCAACAATGGGTGGTGTCTCGGCCAGTTTTGCCATGCTGGGAGACTTGATTATTGCCGAACCGCAAGCGCTTATTGGCTTTGCAGGCCCGCGTGTGATTGAACAAACTGTGCGTGAAACCTTACCGGATGGATTCCAGCGTGCTGAATTTCTATTAGAGCATGGTGCAATCGATATGATTGTTGATCGACGTGAGATGCGTCAAAAACTAGCTTCTTTATTGGCTAATTTAATGAATAAGCCAGCAGTAGCTTAAATTATTTTATCTTTACTTTCGTATGAACGTTCATAGAGAGCAATTTATTACACATAGAATGTCTACAAATGCCTAATTTTTTTTGCTATGCCTAACACCTTAGCAGCTTGGCTTAGCTATATCGAAAGCCTTCACCCTAAGTCCATCGCAATGGGTTTAGAGCGAGTTAAACGTGTGATTGATTGTTTGCATTGTAAGCCGGAATTTTCAATTATTACGGTAGCGGGTACAAATGGCAAAGGGTCTACCTGTGCGATGCTGGAGCAAATCTATAAACAGGCCGGCTATCAAGTGGGTTGCTATACATCACCGCATTTGCTGCGTTATAACGAGCGGGTGCGTGTTAATTGCATTGAAGTAAGTGATGAGGCGCTTTGTAACGCATTTGCGGCTGTTGAGACCGCGAGGCTAGAAACAGCGAAGGAAGATGTAAATGGTATAGCCATACAGTTGACCTATTTTGAAGTAGGTACGTTAGCCGCTATGTGGCACTTTATGCGAACAGGTATTGATATTGCTATTTTAGAGATTGGCTTAGGTGGCAGACTAGATGCTGTGAATGCGTTTGAACCCAGTTGTGCAATTGTGACTAGTGTTGATTTGGACCACCAGGAGTTTTTAGGTAATACGCGTGAAAGCATTGGTTTTGAAAAAGCTGGAGTATATCGGAAGTCGGTTCCCGCCATATGCGGCGACATAAATCCGCCAGCTACACTCATTAACTACGCGACAGAGATTCAAGCAGATTTTAAATGCATACTACGTGATTTTAGTTATGAGGTGATAGAGGATTCTTGGGAGTATCTAACCAAAAATGTAGTGCATAGATTTCCTATTCCTGCTTTAACTGGCAGTTATCAGCTTAATAATGCAGCCTGTGCAGTAACAGCAGTAGATTCATTGCGATTCAAATTACCTGTCTCAAATGACGCAGTTGCTAAGGCAATGCGAGAAGTTACACTCGCTGGACGTTTTCAAACAGTCTTTAAT
>DASQFK010000274.1:0-15013 GCA_035633175.1 Methylotenera sp. | reverse complement strand
ACACGTACAGTTTTACTTAACGCCTGAAATTGCGATTTGGGCAGGTCGATTCTTATCCCCAAGCGATCGTGCAAATTTGGCTGGCCCTTACTACTCTATGGGTGGTGGTTATTGGGCCAATATTGCTTCGCGCTATGGTTGGAACGGCGGCATTATCGGTCGTGATGAAGGAGTGGCATTAGTGACTAGTTTTATGGAGGACCATTTGGCCCTCTCTTTTGGTGCATTTAATGGCGATAACACGTTTAGATTTAGTGGTGTAGGTGCGCAATCAGAAGATAGTGCAGCCGCGGCCGCTTTAGATGTCGATGATAAATTGATGTATGCAGGTCGTTTGCAATATGATTTTTGGGATGCTGAGCCAGGCTATTACGGTACTGGCAACTATTTTGGTGCTAAAGACATTTTAGCGATTGGTATTGCTGGCCGACAAAAGACTGACGGTGCAATTAGTCTGATTGATAAGGGCGACTATACCTCATACAGCGTTGACTTCTTACTAGAGAAAAAAGATGTAGGTCCTGGCACATTCTCTGTTGAAGCGGCTTATTACGATTATGATACTGATGGTGTATTCTTGGCCGAAGAAGGTAAAGCTTATTCAGGTGCTGTAGCCTATTTATTTAGCACGCCTGTAGGTTGGGGCAAGTTTATGCCTTTCGCACGTTACCAAAAGTTCGATTCAGATGCAGCAATTGCAAGCGAAACTAAAAAATGGGAAATTGGCACTAATTACGTTATAGCGCCTTATAACGCATTAATCACAGCAGGTTATTCAGATACTAAAGTTTCAGGTTCTGATAGCACGAATGCGTTTACAGTCGCGTTACAAATGCAATTCTAATGTGTTCTTAATACAGTAAAACAAAATGGCGAGTATAGCTCGCCATTTTTCTTATTGGTTTAATGAATATGCTTAGTTATTGTCCACCAACCATTTGATGTACTTGGCAAACAAGACTTGAAATTGAAGCATTGTTAGAACCTTTTTCTAATGGCTCAAATGGCATCACTCCTTTTTTAGAGCCGACCAATTTATTATGTTGGAAAAAATGGGTTACTAGGACTTTGTAGGCATGCAATTTGCAGTTAAATAGGCTTGTAGAAACCTCCTCAATATACAACAAATTTTTCCCGTTAAGAGCATTGCCCTTTGGCTTGTTAAGAATGGTTTTAGTCGTGATAAAAGGCAATCCAGCAGATTCATTGTACGAGTCCATATCGACTAGCAGTTCGTATTCATTGGTTTTTTTTATGGATGTCCAATCAGCACTCATTGCGTCAAATGAAACCAACATGGAAAGTGCAAAAAAGTTGATTAAGTATTTGTATTCATTGCTTTTTTTATATTTCCTACGGTGATTCATTTATTACCTTCAAATAGTTGCTTAAGAGCAAACTAACACAAATTTAGCGAATAAGTTTAAAAACCACCTACGTAGTTTGACGTATTTCAAACAGCCTCACACACATCTAACCTAAGCATATTGAAAACTCAAATAAATGTTTAGTCGGGTTTTCATTGAGCGACTTTGTATAGATATTAAGTATAGATATTAATTTTATGACACTAAATTTTATGACTTAGGCAAAATTAAGTAGGAGGGTAGAAATGAAAACAATCGTTAAGCTAGATTTAGATAAAAAGCCTTGGGAACAAGATGGTCAAATCCATAACCGTTGGCACCCAGATTTACCGATGATTGCAATGGTGAAGCCTGGTGATGAATTTCGTGTGGAATGTATGGATTGGACTGGCGGGCAGATCGGTAACAACGACAGTGCGAATGATGTGCGTGATGTAGATTTAACGCAAGTGCACTATTTAAGTGGCCCGATTGGTGTTGAAGGGGCTGAGCCTGGCGATTTGATGGTGGTTGAGATTTTAGACGTTGGAACATTTGAAGATCAGCAGTGGGGCTTTAACGGTATTTTCGCCAAAGAAAATGGCGGTGGTTTCTTAGTTGATCATTATCCAGACGCGCGTAAGTCAATATGGGATTTTCATGGGATTTTTACGACTTCACGCCATGTGCCTAATGTTAAATTTGCAGGCATCATGCACCCAGGTTTAATTGGCTGCTTGCCTTCAAAAGAGTTGCTTGAAACTTGGAACAAACGTGAAGGTGACTTGATTGCCACCGATCCAGGCCGTGTGCCAGCCTTAGCATTGCCCCCAGAACCAAAATCTGCCGTCATGGGTAAGTTAAGTGGTGATGTAGCCAAAAAAGCGGCTATGGAAGGCGCGCGTACTGTGCCACCGCGTGACCACGGTGGTAACTGTGATATCAAAAATCTGACTAAAGGTTCAAAAGTCTATTTTCCTGTCTATGTTAAAGATGGTGGACTGTCTATGGGCGATCTTCATTTTTCTCAAGGCGATGGTGAAATCACTTTCTGTGGTGCGATTGAAATGGCAGGTTATTTAGATTTAAAAGTCAGTTTGATTAAAGACGGTGTGAAAAAATACGGTATTAAAAATCCTATATTCCAACCAAGCGTACTCACGCCAACCTATAAAGACTACATCATTTTTGAAGGCATCTCTGTTGATGAACAGGGTAAGCAACATTACTTAGATGTGCATGTGGCATATCGTCAAGCTTGCTTAAATGCCATTGAGTACATGAAGAAATTTGGCTACAGCGGTGCCCAAGCGCTCTCTATTTTAGGGACTGCGCCTGTAGAAGGTCATATCAGTGGCATTGTAGATATTCCCAACGCATGCGCCACTTTATGGTTGCCAACAGAAATTTTTGACTTTGATATGAAGCCGAATGCGGATGGACCAAAAGTGATGGTGAAGCAGGGCATTGATACGGCTAAGGCTTCATAAGGAGATCTCAATGCCAATTTATGAATATGAATGTGATTCTTGCGGTGTGTTTACAGCATTAAGAAAAATGAGTGAATCAAGTGAACCTGCATTCTGTGATGAATGTGGTTGCGAGAGTCCACGCATTTTGTCAGTGCCAAGATTGGCGGTGCTGGGTAAAACACAACGTGACGCGCATGAGCGCAATGAAAAATCTGCAAATGAACCACGCGTTGCAAGACGGTCTAGTTGTGGCTGTTCTGGCTCACATACTTGTAAATCGGGTAAGGATGGCAGCATTTCAAAGCCAGCACAAAAACTGAATCCGGCTACTGGCGTGCCTGCATTGCAGATGCAAACCAAAAAGACCGCAAGGCCATGGATGTTAGGCCATTGAATGGCATGCTAGGTCACTGATTAGATTAGCACATTAGTTGATTATTTTTTGAGATTTTAAGCAGGTTAAGTAGTTGAGTTTGATTTCGAAGTAAAAGTTGTTTTTTTTAATATTATAGGAGATCGTAATGAGTACTTTAAATAGACGTGGCTTTATGAAAGTGGGCGGTGGGATAGTGAGTGCCTTAGTGGGCGCATTATTGACGGCTGGCATCATCACCAGCAATGCACTAGCCGCGGATTTTCCAACTGCAAAAGTGATGACAACAGGTTTGGCGGTAACAGATACCACTGTCAAAGTGGGTATTTTGCACTCTGCCACAGGCACGATGGCGATTAGTGAAACAGGTTCTATTCAAGCTGAGAAATTAGCCATTGAACAAATTAATGCCATGGGTGGTATCTTGGGCCGTAAGATTGAAGTGATTCAAGAAGACGGTGCTTCAGATTGGCCAACGTTTGCCGAAAAAGCAAAAAAATTACTTGCTTCAGACAAAGTAGCTGCAGTGATGGGTTGCTGGACATCAGCTTCTCGTAAGGCAGCGTTGCCAGTGTTTGAAAAAGAAAATGGCTTACTGTTTTATCCAACCTTCTACGAAGGTTTAGAGCAATCTAAAAACGTGTTCTACACTGGTCAAGAAGCGACACAACAAATTCTTGCTGGTTTAGATTGGATTGCTAAAGAGAAAAAAGCAAAGAGCTTTTATTTGATTGGTTCTGATTACATCTGGCCACGTACTTCAATGAAAATTGCCCGTAAACACATTGAAAGAAACCTTAAAGGCAAAGTGGTGGGTGAAGAATATATTGCTTTAGGAGATACACAGTTTGGTTCTGTGATTAATAAAATCAAACTTAAAAAACCTGATGTAATTTATGCGGCGGTGGTAGGTGGCAGTAACGTTGCATGGTTCAAACAATTGAATGCTGCAGGATTGAATTCAGCCAAACAAACGATGTTGACTATCTCTGTAACAGAAGATGAAGTGCTAGGTATTGGTGGAGAAAACTTGGCTGGATTTTACTCAGCAATGAAATACTTCCAATCACAAACCAACCCAGAAAACCTTAAGTTCGTAGAAGCCTTCAAAAAGAAATATGGTAAAGACGCTGTGATTGGTGACGTAACGCAAGCTGCATATTTAGGTCCATGGCTTTACAAAGCAGCTGTTGAACGTGCAGGTAGTTTTGATGTAGATAAAGTACAAGCTGCATTACCTGGTTATGTATTTAAAGATGCACCAGAAGGCCCAGTTACCGTAGAGAAAAACCATCACTTAACTACCAAGTTACGTATTGGCCAATGGGGCAAAGATGGTCAAGCCAAAGTGGTTTACACCTCTGCTTACATCAAACCAGATCCATTCCCAAAAGGTTATCAATAGTCTAGTAACGGTTTAATGACGCGGCAGTTTTAATATAGGCTGCCGCGGTCTGTAAATAGTCAGTGTGCAAGCATAGTTATTTTCTAGCAGCAACTAAGTAGGAGGCCGTATGTTTGATTATTCAATGGCAGATATAGGCAATATCATGGTGATGCAGGGCTTTTCTGGCCTCAGTATGTTCACTGTATTGCTACTGATGGCATTAGGACTTGCCATTATTTTTGGGCAAATGGGCGTGATTAACATGGCGCATGGTGAGTTTATGACCATAGGTGCATACACCACAGTAATGCTGTCAAAAGTGGCTGCCACTTATGGTTTTGTAAACTATTACTTTCTTTTCGCCATCGTGTTGGCGTTTATCCTGGCCTTTGCGCTAGGGTATTTTGTTGAATTCATCATGATTCGACATCTATATAAGCGGCCCTTAGATACCTTGTTGGCAACTTGGGGTTTAAGCTTGGTGATGCAACAGGCGTTTCGTTCAAGCTTTGGCGCGAAAGAGGTGAGTGCTGAACTGCCAGAATGGATGTTAGGCTCATTTAAACCGACCCCTGATATTGATATTCCGATTAATGGTGTTTTTGTGATGGTGCTTGCTATTTTAGTAACCGCAGGCGTTTATATCTTTATGTATCGCTCACGCTGGGGTTTAAGAGTGCGCGCGACTGTGCAAAATCGTGTGATGGCGGGTGCGGTTGGCATCAATACCAAAAAAGTAGACCGCGTCACGTTTGCTTTAGGTTGCGGTATTGCAGGCATCGCAGGTGCAGCGTTTACTACTATCGCCTCTACAGGGCCAACCACAGGCACGCTCTACATCGTAGACAGCTTTATGGTGGTGGTATTTGGCGGCGCAGCTAGCTTGATGGGTACGATTGCATCGGCCTTCGGTATCGCACAAGCACAATCAATCCTTCAATTTTTTATGACTAGCTCAATGGGCAAGGTTACTACCTTGCTAGTGATTGTAAGCATATTGATGATGAAACCAGAAGGCTTGTTTGCTTCCAAACTTCGTAAATAAATGGCTTCGTAAGTAAACAGACAGGAGTATGTACATGAACGCATCCTTAAGTAAACTAGTGGGTGGTAAACAAGGCTTAATAGGCCTAGCCGTACTCGCTGCAATAATTTTTGTGGTATTACCATTAGGCGTAGATATATTTAGGTTGAATTTAGTTGGAAAATATCTTACTTACGCTTTTGTGGCTGTTAGCTTAGTGTTGTTGTGGGGTTATGGCGGCATTTTAAGTCTGGGCCAAGGTATTTTCTTTGGCCTAGGTGGCTACGGTATGGCGATGTTTATGAAGCTAGAGGCATCAGACCCTATTACCACCAAAATACAAACCACACCTGGCATACCTGATTTTATGGATTGGAACCAAATCACTGCTTTGCCTTGGTTTTGGGAGCCGTTCAAGAGCTTGCCTTTAACGATACTTATCATATTGACAGTGCCAGCATTGTTTGCATATCTCATTGGTTTTGCCATGTTTAAGCGCCGTGTAGGTGGGGTTTACTTTGCTATCATTACGCAAGCGATTGCGCTCATCTTAAGCATTTTGATTGTTGGTCAGCAAGGCTTTACGGGTGGGGTCAACGGCATTACAGATCTTAAAACTGTTTGGGGGTGGGATACCCGCAATGATAGCGCGAAATACATTTTGTATTATTTAAATGGCTTTTTGTTGTTTGGTGCAATATTGATTTCAAAATATGTACTGAATAGTAAATTTGGCATGTTGCTCTTAGCCATGCGTGATAAAGAAGAACGCGTGCGTTTTTCTGGCTATGATGTATCAAACTTTAAAATATTTATTTTCTGCTTGGCAGCTATTTTTTCAGCAGTTGGTGGAGCCATGTTTACCCTACAGGTGGGCTTTATGTCACCCTCATTTGTGGGTATTGTGCCATCGATTGAAATGGTAATTTTCTGCGCTGTTGGTGGTCGTATGTCTCTCATAGGTGCAGTATACGGCACCTTATTTGTCAATTTTGGTAAAACGTTTTTCTCAGAAAGTTATCCAGAACTTTGGCTATTCCTCATGGGTGGTTTGTTTATTGCTGTAGTGATGTTTTTCCCTAATGGTTTAGCAGGTATTTGGGAAAAATATAGTCATAAACTTAACTTCTTTAAAAAAAAGTCTAGAGTGACTTCGGAAAAAAATGCACAGCCAGTAATAACTGAAGCCGTTACAGAGTTTTCAGCAGTAACCGACCCAGCAAAAAAAGACGCTAGAAAAAAAGCAGTGAAGGATATTGATGTTACCAACATTAAAGGAGCAAAAGTATGAGTAATACAGACTTTGTGCTAGCTATTGAAGATTTAACTGTATCGTTTGATGGGTTTAAGGCGGTTGATAACCTGACGATGTATATAGATAAAAATGAGCTCCGCGTGGTAATTGGGCCAAATGGCGCAGGTAAAACGACGGTATTAGATTTAATTTGTGGTAAAACTAAATCAACTAATGGCTCCATCAAGTTTATGAACAAAGAGCTTACTAAGCTCTCAGAGCATGAAATTGTTCGGGAAGGTGTGGGGCGTAAGTTTCAAACACCGTCAATTTATGAAAATCTTTCGGTGTATCAAAATTTAGAAGTCTCTTACCCGAAAGGGAGAAATGTTTGGGGTAGTTTATTCTTCAAACGCTCGGAAGCAGTGAAAGAGCAGGTACTTAAAATTGCAGAAGAAATCATGCTAATGAATTTTTTAGATATGGAAGCTGCTCTTTTGAGTCACGGTCAAAAACAATGGCTAGAGATAGGCATGTTATTGATGCAGGATCCTCAGTTGTTAATGCTAGACGAGCCTGTGGCTGGGATGAGTGCTAAAGAGCGTGATCAAACTGCCGAGCTACTGAATAAAATTTGTAATAACCGTTCAGTGTTGGTCATTGAGCATGATATGGAGTTTGTAAAGAAAATTGCCCATAAAGTGACTGTATTGCATCAAGGTAAAATTCTAGCTGAAGGCGCCATGGATAAAGTGCAAGAAGATGAAAAAGTGATTGAAGTTTATTTAGGCCATTAAGGGGACTTGATATGTTTGAAATTGAAAATTTGCAAGTAAGCTATGGTCAAAGTCAAGTCATTCATGGTCTTAACTTTACCGCCAATAAAAATGAAACGCTCGCCATTATGGGGCGAAATGGCATGGGTAAAACTACACTTTTCAAGTCTTTGATGGGTATTTTACCCAGCAAGGCTACAAAGGCCGTGGTAGATGGCGAAAGTTTAGTCGGTGCTGATAGCTACCAACGTGTAGCAAAAGGTTTAGCTTATGTGCCACAAGGCCGTATGATTTTCCCTAGTATGACCGTGCAAGAAAATATTGAAACTGGTTTAGAGAAATCTAAAACGCGTGAAATCCCAGATGATATTTACGCACTTTTCCCAGTGCTTTACGATATGCGTAAACGCAAAGGCGGTAACTTGTCTGGCGGTCAGCAGCAACAATTAGCGATTGCGCGCGCCTTGGTGACTAATCCTAAGGTGTTGTTACTGGATGAGCCAACAGAAGGCATACAGCCGTCCATTATTAAAGACATAGCTAAAGTTTTGAATGAGATTCGCAAAATGCGAGAAATCACCATTATTGTATCTGAGCAAGTGTTGAGTTTTACTATGGAAATAGCAGACCGCATTATTGTCATAGATAAGGGTAAATTCATTCATGAAGATACACGTGATAATGTCGATGCAGCCAAAATTAAAGGCTATTTGTCGGTTTAATGAATGATGCAAAGCACTATACAAAGCTTTGTAAATTTTGTGGCATGATGGAGATATGGATGACTCACTGTCAATTAATAGTGCCAATAAACTTAACAGCGCCAGCAAACTTGCAAGTCGATGGCAAGCAACTTTAACACTAGATTTTGCTAAGCAAGATGGTCGTAGTTATTTAGCCAAACGTCAACACACGGGACCGCTTGTAATACAAAAAACCCTGCACCCAGAAGGTGAGGGGGTCTGCCATGGTGTGGTGGTGCATCCGCCTGGTGGCGTTGCCGGAGGGGATGAATTAACACTGGAAGTCAGGTTAAACCAAAACTCGCATGCGCTACTTACCACACCGGGCGCTGGTAAATGGTACAAGGCTAATGGGCAGTTAGCCAGTCAGCATCTAAAGTTTGATCTGCAAAATGGGGCTTGTTTTGAATGGCTGCCGCAAGAGAATATTTTGTTCGATGGTGCTCGAGTCAAGTTTAGTGCCGAGGTGAATTTAGATGCAGACGCTACTTATGCAGGCTGGGAAATTTTGTGTTTTGGACGCCAGGCCCAAAATGAACTTTGGCAAACGGGTTACATGCACCAGAGTTTAGTTATTAGCCGGCTTGGTAAATTAATTTGGAATGAGCGTACTTGTTTAAATCCAGAACAAAAGATAATGCAGTCGATAGTAGGTTTATTTGGCAAAGCTGTTTCGGCTAACTTTGTGATTGTCGCAGGGTTAGTGCCGCAAGAATTGTTGGCTGCTTGTAGAGAAATTCAGCCTAGGTCGGCATTAGATGTGCAGGCTAAATATGCCGTCACCGCTTTGCCAGAAGTATTTTCTGCAAGATATGTCGGGCAATCAGCACAAAGTGCAAGACAATATTTTGAGCAACTTTGGCATATATTGCGCCCTTGGTATGCAGGGAAAAACGTCTTAAGGCCACGTATTTGGAATACATAAAATAAAAAGCGAACAGCATGGAACTCACCCCTAGAGAAAAAGATAAGCTCCTCATTTTTACTGCAGGCTTGCTTGCAGAACGTCGCATGGCGCGTGGTTTAAAACTTAATTATCCAGAGGCCATTGCTTATATTTCAGTCGCCATTATGGAGGGCGCACGTGATGGCAAAACCGTGGCTGAACTCATGAGTTACGGGGCAACCTTATTGACACGGAATGATGTGATGGAAGGTATTGCTGAGATGATTCCTGATATACAGATTGAAGCGACGTTTCCTGATGGTACTAAATTAGTCACTGTTCACCATCCTATTCCGTAAAGGTTAAAAATATGATTCCAGGTGAAATGAAGATTGCTAAAGGTGACATTACCCTCAACGCAGGGCGAGCTGCCGTGACGATAGACGTATCAAATAAAGGCGACCGCCCAATACAAGTCGGTTCACATTATCATTTTTTTGAGACCAATGAAGCTTTAAGTTTTGATAGGCAAACGGTTTATGGCTTTCGCTTAGATATTGCTGCAGGTACCGCTGTACGTTTTGAGCCTGGCCAAACACGGACTGTACAGTTGGTGGCTTTGGGTGGTGACCGCAAAGTATATGGTTTTGCTGGCAAAGTCATGGGGGCACTCAGGTGAGCGTCAAAATTGATAAACAGGCCTACGCTGAAATGTTTGGCCCGACGGTGGGTGATAAAGTGCGCCTGGCGGATACTGAATTATGGATAGAAGTCGAAAAAGACTACACACTCTATGGCGAAGAAGTGAAGTTTGGCGGCGGTAAAGTCATCCGTGATGGGATGGGGCAGGGTCAACTGGTTGCCGCAGAGGTAGCAGATACAGTGATTACCAATGCGCTGATTATCGACCATTGGGGCATTGTTAAAGCAGATGTTGGGATTAAAAATGGCTATATTTCCGCTATTGGTAAAGCGGGCAACGCTGATATTCAGTCTAACGTGACGATTGCTATCGGTGCAGGGACCGAAATTATCGCGGGAGAGGGGATGATTGTTACTGCAGGCGGCATTGATACCCATATTCATTTTATTTGTCCACAACAAATTGAAGAGGCGCTGATGTCGGGCGTCACCACCATGATAGGTGGAGGCACAGGTCCAGCGACAGGCACATTTGCCACCACTTGTACACCAGGGCCTTGGCATATTCATAAAATGTTGCAAGCAGCCGATGCTTTCCCCATGAATTTAGGCTTTTTGGGCAAAGGAAATGTGAGTTTGCCAGAGCCATTGCGTGAGCAAGTAGAAGCTGGTGCTATTGGCCTAAAGCTGCATGAAGATTGGGGTACAACGCCAGCCGCAATTGATAATTGCCTGAGTGTGGCGGAGGAAATGGACGTGCAAGTGGCGATTCACTCGGATACTTTGAATGAATCAGGTTTTGTGGAAACGACGATAGGTGCGTTTAAAGACCGTACTATTCATACCTTTCATACCGAAGGTGCTGGCGGAGGGCATGCGCCAGATATTATCAAGGCCGCAGGCTATGCTAATGTGTTGCCGTCATCCACTAATCCAACGCGACCTTTTACTATCAATACAATCGATGAGCATCTCGATATGCTCATGGTTTGCCATCATTTAGACCCTGCAATTGCTGAAGATATTGCCTTTGCCGAAAGCCGAATTCGCCGCGAGACGATTGCCGCTGAGGATATTTTGCATGATTTAGGCGCATTTTCGATGATGTCTTCCGATTCACAAGCCATGGGGCGCGTGGGGGAGGTCATTATTCGTACTTGGCAGACCGCACATAAAATGAAAATTCAACGTGGTGCTTTGAAAGAAGATAGTGCAGACAACGACAACTATCGCGTTAAACGCTACATTGCCAAATATACGATTAACCCTGCACTCACACATGGCATCTCACATATTGTTGGTTCTTTAGAGGTAGGCAAGCTAGCAGATTTGGTGATATGGCGCCCTGCATTTTTTGGGGTTAAACCCTCTACTATTTTAAAAGGTGGCATGATTGCGGCGGCGGCCATGGGCGACCCTAACGCGTCTATTCCCACCCCGCAACCTGTGCATTATCGCCCTATGTTTGGTGCGTTTGCCGGTGGCTTAAAAACTTCAGTGACTTTCGTGTCGCAAGCCGCATTGAAAAACCCAGCAGTGACTGCGCTTGGCTTGCAAAAACCATTAGTTGGTATTAGCGGCACACGTCATGTAAAAAAGAAAGATATGATTCATAACAACTGGATGCCCAAAATTGAAGTGGATCCAGAGACTTATCAAGTGTTGGCAGATGGTTTAGATTTAACTTGTGAGCCCGCGACGGTGCTACCGATGGCACAACGCTATTTTTTATTTTGATAATTATGATTCATTTAACAGAACGCATTACAGTTGCTGGGCATATTGATGACACCTTAGAACTGCCTTTTGATTTACGACAAAAAAGCCGTTTGCGCGTAAAACTGTCATCAGGCCAAGAAGCCGCTTTATTTTTGTCGCGCGGGATTATTTTGCGCGGCGGCGATTTATTAAAGTCTGAGGATGGGCCAAAAGAAAAATGTATAGTTGTGCAAATTGTTGCCGCGCAAGAGCCTGTGTATAACGTGATTGCGCCAACAGCACGTGAGCTCATGTGTGCGGCTTACCACTTGGGCAACCGTCATGTGCCTTTACAAATTGGTGATGGTTGGCTGCGTCTTGAGCAAGATTATGTGCTCAAGGAAATGCTATTGGGTTTGGGTATGCAGGTGAGTGAAACCATCGCCCCGTTTGAGCCAGAAGCAGGTGCATACGGTGGTGGTCATCGTCACGGGCATGATGACGATGCGACAGAAAATTTACGCAGCCCAAATTTACGTTCATCTGCTAGACTAAAAAATGGCTAATCAACTTGCGCTTAGTCGATTACTTCAACTTACTAGCCCGATGCTGCCGGTAGGTGCATATAGTTATTCACAAGGGCTAGAGTGGGCGATTGAGTGTGGTGATGTGAAAGACCTAGAAAGCGCAAAAACATGGATAGGTGATGCGTTGCATACCTATCAAGCAAACTTTGAGTTGCCAGTATTACACCGCTTATCTCAAGCTTGGCTGGCAAACGATATGGTGGCTGTGTACGAGTGGGATGCTTACTATCAAGCTGGGCGCGATACCGCAGAAGCTTGGGCTGAAACCAAACAAATGGGTTACTCATTGGTGCGCTTGCTGAACGATTTAAAAGAGTTTCCGGAGGATTTGCTCGCCAATATTGGTGGCTTGCACGAACCTGCTTTCCCTACTATATATGCGGCAATAGCACATTATTGGCAGATTCCAGTGAGCGATACGCTGCAAGGTTATGCTTGGGGTTGGTTAGAAAATCAGGCTAGTGCATCTATGAAAGCTGTACCTTTGGGGCAAGTGGCAGGACAGAAGATTCTGTTTGCATTGGGGCAAATGTTGCCAAGCATCGTAGAAAACGCGATAGCGCTAGAAGATGATGAAATTAGTAATTTTAACCCTCTGCTAACAATAGCTGGATGTTTGCATGAGACGCAATACAGCCGACTTTTTAGATCTTAAATTACAAGGTAATCACATGACAGTAAAAGTTGCAGAAATCCCAATGTCAACTACATACAAAGAGCCGTTACGTGTAGGCATCGGTGGGCCTGTAGGATCAGGGAAAACGGCACTTACACTTTCTTTATGCAAGCGCTTGAGAGATGTATATAACATCGCTGTAGTGACTAACGACATCTATACCAAAGAAGATGCCGAATTTTTAACCCGCAATGAAGCATTGGTGCCAGAACGTATTATAGGTGTAGAAACGGGTGGCTGCCCACATACGGCCATTCGTGAGGATGCCTCAATGAATTTGGAGGCCGTAGCGCAACTGAGCAAACGTTTTAAAACTTTGGATATTGTGTTTGTAGAAAGCGGCGGTGATAACTTAGCAGCGACGTTTAGCCCTGAACTCTCAGATCTCACTATTTACGTGATTGATGTTGCAGCTGGCGAGAAAATCCCTCGTAAAGGCGGTCCTGGTATTACTAAATCAGATTTGCTGGTGATTAATAAAATTGATTTAGCACCCATGGTTGGTGCATCACTAGAAGTAATGGATAGAGATGCCAAGCGCATGCGCGGAGAACGTCCGTTTATTTTTACTAACCTAAAAATTGGGCAAGGGTTAGAAGAAATTGTGAAGTTTATCGAAAAACAAGGGCTCATGCTTTAAAAGGGCTGATACTTTAAAAGGAACATGGATATGAAAAAACAAATCGTCGTTGGTATTTTATTCTCACTTATTTCTAGCATTGCTAGCGCGCATCCTGATCACGGCTTATTTAGCGCATATGCAGGGTTTATGCATCCGCTTACAGGCTGGGATCATCTGCTGGTAATGCTGGCCATTGGCGTATGGGCGAGTAAGCTTGGTGGCAAAGCGTGCTGGCAATTACCGCTTACATTTATGTCAATGATGAGCTTAGGCGCTATGTTTGGTTTGGCTGGTTTAACTTTTTCAGGGGTAGAAACTGCTATCGCTGCTAGTGTGATGGCGCTGGGGGCGCTGTTAATGATGAGCCTGCCTATAAATGTTAATGTTAGGTTGGGTATTGTGGCAATATTTGCGGTATTTCATGGCATGGCGCATGGTGTTGAGCTATATTCACAACAAAGCTATATGGCGCTGGGTGGCATGTTATTCGCTACCGCTTTACTACACGGCGCTGGTTTGCTACTTGGCTCACATCGCGATCAACTAGCAAAATGGCTACACACGGGTTTGGCTTGGTTAATGTTGTTTACAGGTAGTTATTTGTTGCTAAGTTAGGCTAGTATTAAGTTAATCTGGTATTTAGCTTAATGTGATCACCTCAAGGCCAGCGTATGGTGTTGAGGTGATTTTTATTTAAGTAGCAGGTTTAAGATCTTGCAATTTTTTTCAGCACCAAGTTAGCAAATCAGCTAGCTCATTCAAATTTCTCAAGTATTAATCTGCACCTGCACATACGTCATTTTGCGTACAGATTATTTAATCTAAATTAATTACTATACATTTGGGTAATTTTATAACCCAAGGCATGATTGTTGCTGCAAAAAATATATATGCAATATACATGCTGAATAGCGGTGTTGATTTAATGGGGATTACAGTTGGATAACGGGAGTTTTGCTACACCTTTGTTGGAAAAAGTTGAGCCAACGCAACGCATCGCTAAGGTGCGTCGCGACTATAACACTTGGGTCGCAAATGAATCGATAGAAGATTACGCCCTTCGTTTTACGCCTAGATCATTTCGTAAATGGTCAATTTTTCGTGTTTCAAACACCGCTTTAAGCGCCATTTCTTTCTTAGTATTAGAAGCCATCGGCGGCACTATTGCAGTCAACTACGGTGTGGTTAATGCGCTTTGGGCAATATTGGCGGTGGGCCTAATTATTTTCCTAACCGCGCTGCCGATTAGCTTTTACGCCGCCAAGTATGGACTAGACATGGATTTGCTCACGCGTGGTGCAAGTTTTGGCTATATTGGGTCCACCATCTCTTCGTTTATTTATGCTTCGTTTACCTTTATTTTATTTGCACTAGAGGCAGCCATCATGGCTTATGCGCTAGAGCTATATTTTAATTTGCCACTTTACATTGGTTATTTAGTCAGTGCTCTGGTGGTCATTCCATTAGTGATCCATGGTGTTACGTTTATTAACCGAATTCAAATGTTTAGTCAGCCAATTTGGCTTATTTTAATGTGCGCGCCCTTT
>DASQFK010000273.1:0-19625 GCA_035633175.1 Methylotenera sp. | reverse complement strand
ACTTCGTTGCCGTTTTCCTCATTCAGGCGTAATTGCCCTACGCCGCTCCAGCCGCCGCGGCGCACATTCGGCTCTTCAAACCAATTGACCTTTACATCCCATAGCGCGCTAAAGCTATTCAGTTGATAGCGCTCAAGTAATGATTGAAATTGCGGATTGGTAAAAGTATTAATCATGGTTTAACGCGTTCTTTTCCAGCTGCAACCGATGCTGGAATTTATCGCTATGAAATTTTGCATACAATTTATTCGCCCGCGTAATCACTTTTTGCCAAAAGACCGCATTGGGCTTATTTGAATTCCTAGAATTAGCATAATAATGCCTGAAACGCAGGTAATCTCGGGCACTTAAGCCCACATCCATGCTGGAAAAATATAAAGCGGCCATATCTTTCATATTATCCTGAATGTCAGGATGCCGATGCACACGCATACGATGCAAATCAATGAGGTACAAATGAATGTGACCCTTATGAAACGCTGCAGCATCCAGGCAAAGATGACACAGGTAAAAATCCCGGTGATTCATGCCGCTTTGATGGAGTTTACGCGCCAATTCAGCCACTGCAATGATGAGTTTACGCTTTAACGCCAGTGTTGGCGAATCCTGTTTCCAGGTCGCACATAATTCTTCCAGCGAAAGGATATCGCCCAAATCTTTGGTGACCAAAAAAGACTGTAGCCTGGCCGGATTGCCGCCCCGTTCACCAAACGCCACTAAAGGCGTGGTTGCGATGCCGATTTCATTGAGCTTTTCTATCGCCAGCTTTTCAGTCTTAGCACTAAGGATTGGCAGACGCAAGGTCAGCAGATTCTTAAAAATCTCTGCCCAACCTACCCCAAAATGCTGCTTGATAAAGTAGCTATTGTCACCTAGCTTAACTTGTATCGTTTTGCGTCCACGCACATCGCGAAATGCTTTGCCTTGCATGCGCATCACTTGCTGAAATAAGTCTCCCTCACCCAAATATTGGGCAATCTCGGCAGGTATTTCTGTTACTTCAGCACAGCGATTCATAGACTCTCTCATGCAGCAGCTTGCAACTTTTGTCGCTCTGCTTTACGTTCGGCAAGTGCAATTAAAATCTTCGCCTCAGCACTGCCATCATTTTCATCCATCAAAGTTTTCGCATATACCAAGCCATTGTTAGCCCATTCTGCTTTTTTAGGTGATTCAATCATCGTCAAAAATGCTTGGTTAAATTTGTCTTGCTCAAATGGCATCTCAATCACGATACCTGCATCAGCTTTTGTCACATGTTTTGCATAGCCGCAACTCTCTGTCACTAGCATAGGTGCCCCACAAGCCAGCGCTTCCAGTATCACTAAGCCCGTATTTTCGCGATATGCTGGATGCGTACATACATCAGCGCCTTGCATCAATTGCGGAATATCGGGGCGGCCTTTTGAAATAACTAAATTCTTTGCAACACCTAATTTTTTAGCCATGACTTCAAACGGCCTAGGATTATCTTGTCCAACTGCCAGCACCCTAACTCTAGCAAGCATCTCTTTAGGTAAAGCTGCCAAGGCTTTAATTGCGCGATCCAAGCCTTTCATGTGAAAGCCTGAGCCAGTTAACATGAATACAAAATCAGCTTGTCCAAAATTAAAAGTATCTCTTAGATGCTTGCGCATCAACTGTTTATCTTGCAACTTAAAGCGCTCGGCAGAAAGAAAAGGCGGAATGTAATGAAAACGCTCACTAGGCGTTTCATACCAATGCTGAAAATGGGCTTTTTCAGTTTCAGAGACCATTAAGATTTCAGTGTTAGCATCTTTAGCAAATATCACATGTTCACAATCTGCAAACCATTTTACTCTAGGCAATAAGCGATATAAAAAGCTGCGCTGTTTATGCGCACGCTCTATAAAACAAGGGTCTGCAGCAAAATGTGCATCCAACCCAACCATGCGGTTATAGCCAAAGATGAAATCAAAATCTCCAGCGTTTCTAATAGCCTCATGGGCTTGACTGATAAATTTTTGGTAGCGCTGGTAATTAAAGAGCCCCGCAGTTTTATTCACATGTATTTTAATTTTCGCATCAGGCAAGTCACCCTGCCAAGACATTGCAAAAATCTCAACAGTATGTCCGCGCTTTACCAGCTCATTGGCTGTGCGCAACATATCTCGCTGCATACCGCCGTATGGAAAGTACTTAAAGATTAAAAATGCAAACTTCAAAATTGCGCGCTTCAGTCATAAAAACTAAATTGTATGCGAAAATCACGCCTATGCTGAAATTGCTTATCGTTAAAACTTCCTCTTTAGGTGATGTAATTCATAATCTGCCGATTATTGCGGACATCCATGCGCATCACCCAGACATAGAAATTGACTGGTTAGTAGAAGAGAGTTTCGCAGATATTCCCAAATTACACCCAGCAGTGAATCAAGTCATTACCGTTGCTATTCGCCGTTGGCGTAAAGCATTGCTGGATAAATCTACCTGGCAAGAAATCACTGCCTTAAAACGACAGTTATCATTAAAAGCTTACGATATAGTATTAGATACTCAAGGTTTACTCAAAAGTGGCGCCTTGACTTATTTTAGTCAAGGGCATAAACATGGCTATCACAAAAGTTCCGCTCGCGAACCGCTCGCTAGTTTTTTCTATAATACGACCCATCAAGTATCACGTGCACAGCATGCAGTGGTACGTAATCGTACTTTGGCTGCACTGACTTTTGGTTATCCCGTACCCGTTGATTCACCCGACTATGGAATTCAAGCCGGGTCACAGGAAGTACATAGTGTAGATTTAGAGCTGCCTTATATTATTGGCCTGCATGGCACTAGCCGGGACAGCAAACTATGGCCCACCGATCTATGGATTCAGCTAGGTGAGGCGCTCGCTGACCAGCAACTCAATCTATTATTACCTTGGGCAAGTGCGGCAGAGTTAGAACGCGCCCAATTAATCGCCTGCGCGCTTAAAAATACAGTCGTGTTACCTAAACTATCCATTGCTCAACTCGCCTTGGTCATCAGCAAATCACAAGCTGCGATTGGCGTTGATACTGGATTATCACATCTGGCGGCGGCACTGAATATTCCTACTATTGCAATCTACACTGACACTAATCCCTATTTAACGGGCGTGTACGCAGGCGCTTTTTCGCCTGCTGTTAATTTAGGCGGTGTTGGCCAAATACCCACAGTTAATGAAGTTCTTTCAGCATTAAATCAAGTACGATAAATAAGTAATCATCCATTAGTCAATCAAATTAACAATTTTTATATGGCGGGCTTGAAATCATTTCAGCTACCCCCATTTTTAAAACATTGTTATTCAATCTGACAAAGCAATTCAATTAAAACAATTTGTTCAATAAACAAGTTTAGTGGGGAAACACATGCAACAGGAAAATCACAATCCAGAAATAGAGATACCAGAAGTGGCAGAAGATTTTGTAGAACTAGACCAAGAAAATGGTGCTGCTGGTTCAGTAGAAGAGCGCATTGCAGAACTAGAAAAAGAACTTGCAGAGGCTAAGGCTGCGGTTCTATACGTTAAAGCGGATGGTGAAAATATTCGTCGCCGTGCCATGGATGATATTGAAAAAGCGCGCAAATTCGCTTTAGAAAAATTTTCCAATGAATTACTTGCAGTAAAAGATAGTTTAGACGCGGCCTTATTGATTGAGGCTACAGATGTTCAAAGCTATAAAGATGGCGTTCAAATCACCGCCAAGCAATTAAGTTCAGTGTTTGATAAATTCAATATTGCTGAAATCAATCCAGTCGGTGAAAAATTTGACCCTAATAAACATCAGGCCATCAGTATGTTGGAAAATAGCGGCGAACCCAATACTGTCATTAGCGTACTGCAAAAAGGTTACACATTGAATGACCGAGTATTACGCCCAGCATTGGTAATGGTAGCTAAATAAACTGAGTTAATCTTGACTGAAAATTCAAGCTAAAAACAGATAATTACAGACTTGAATTAATAAAAACAGTCACCATCTTACAAACAAGGTTATCAAATCATAACGACCGAACTGTATATCAATGTAGCAATAAAAAGTTTAAATGCGCATTTCTATCATCGGTAGTTAATTAAAAATAGTTAAAGGAATAGAAAAATGGGAAAAATTATTGGTATTGACTTAGGTACAACAAACTCCTGCGTTGCAGTCATGGAAGGCGGTAAGCCGCGTGTGATTGAAAACTCAGAGGGTACACGTACCACGCCTTCAATTATCGCTTATCAAGAAGATGGTGAAATTTTAGCGGGCGCACCGGCTAAACGCCAGGCAGTGACTAACCCTAAGAACACGCTTTATGCAGTAAAGCGTTTAATTGGTCGCCGCTTCGAAGAAAAAGAAGTGCAAAAAGATATTCAACTCATGCCATATACCATTGCTAAAGCAGATAATGGTGACGCATGGGTTGAAGTGCGTGGCGTGAAAATGGCACCACCACAAATTTCAGCTGAAGTATTACGCAAAATGAAAAAAACAGCTGAAGATTATCTTGGCGAAGAAGTGACTGAAGCGGTAATTACCGTGCCTGCATACTTTAACGATAGTCAACGTCAAGCGACTAAAGATGCTGGCCGTATCGCGGGCTTAGATGTTAAACGTATCATCAACGAGCCTACTGCTGCTGCACTAGCGTTTGGTTTAGATAAACAAGAAGGTGATCGCAAGATTGCTGTGTATGACTTAGGCGGTGGTACATTCGATATCTCTATTATCGAGATTTCAAATATTGATGGCGAGCACCAATTTGAAGTGTTAAGTACCAATGGCGATACTTTCTTAGGCGGTGAAGACTTTGATAATCGCTTAATCGACTTTTTAGCTGATGAGTTCAAAAAAGAAAATGGCGGTTTAGATTTACGCAAGGATCTATTGGCAAAACAACGCCTTAAAGAAGCAGCTGAAAAAGCAAAAATTGAGCTTTCTGGCGCTACACAAACTGAGGTTAATCTGCCATACATTACTGCAGATGCTACAGGCCCTAAACATTTAGTGGTGAAAATCACACGTGCTAAATTAGAATCGCTTGTAGAAGATTTAATCGAACGCACCATGGCGCCTTGCCGCACTGCAATTAAAGATGCAGGCGTTAAAATTGAAGATATTACCGATGTGATTTTAGTGGGCGGTCAAAGCCGCATGCCGAAAGTACAGGAAAAAGTAAAAGAGATCTTCGGTAAAGAGCCACGTAAAGACGTTAACCCTGATGAAGCCGTCGCAGTTGGTGCGGCAATTCAAGGCGGCGTGCTTAAAGGCGATGTTAAAGATGTATTGCTACTTGATGTAACGCCATTGTCATTAGGTATTGAAACACTCGGCGGCGTGATGACTAAAGTCATCAAGAAAAACACCACGATTCCTACCAAGGCATCACAAGTGTTTTCAACTGCAGACGACAACCAAAATGCAGTGACGATTCAAGTGTTGCAAGGTGAGCGCGAAATGGCTTCTGCCAATAAATCGCTAGGCCAATTCAATTTAAGCGATATTCCACCAGCACCACGTGGCATGCCGCAAATTGAAGTGACATTTGACATTGATGCTAACGGTATTTTGCATGTTTCTGCTAAAGATAAAGCGACTGGTAAAGAAAATAAAATTACCATTAAAGCAAACAGCGGCTTGTCTGAAGCTGAAATTCAGCAGATGGAAGAAGATGCGATTAAATATGCCGATGAAGACAAAAAATATCGCGAATTAGTCGATGCGCGTAACGCGGCAGATGGCATGGTGCATACTGTGAAAAAATCTCTCGCTGAGCATGGCGACAAGTTAGATGAAGCTGAAAAAACTGCGATTGAAACTGCAATAAAAGACGTAGAAGATGTGTTGCAATCTGACGATAAAGAGACGATTGAAGCTAAAACTAATGCCTTAATGGAAGCTTCGCAAAAACTGGGTGAAAAAGTCTATGCTGAAGAACAGGCAAAAGCTAATACGCAGAGTGCGCAGCCAAGTCAAGAAGGTGAAAAAACTGTGGATGCCGAAGTAATGGATGCCGAGTTTGAAGAAGTGAAAAAAGACTAAGTATCACCCTTAGTTTTTAATGAATAGTCGTTAACATCGTCAAATGATGTTAACGACTTTTCGCTATTAACTGCCAATTAACTATACCGATTATTGACACAAATTATGGCTACCAAAAGAGATTACTACGAAGTATTAGGCGTTAAGAAAGACGCGTCTGAAGAGGAAATAAAAAAGTCTTATCGCAAACTGGCGATGAAACTTCATCCAGATCGCAATCCAGATAATCCAAAATCAGAAGAGCAGTTCAAAGAGGCAAAAGAAGCCTATGAAATGTTAAGCGACGACCAGAAACGCGCGGCCTATGACCAATATGGTCATGCAGGGGTTGAGCATGGCGCGAATGGCGGTGGTTTTGGCGGTGCAGGTTTTGGTGATGCATTTGGTGATATATTCGGTGATATTTTTGGTGGTGGCGCACGAGGTGGACAACGCAATAATGTGTATCGCGGTGCAGACTTACGCTACAACATGGAAATCAGCCTAGAAGATGCAGCTAAAGGCACAGAGACCAAAATCCGTATTCCTGTGCAATCCACTTGCGAAACTTGCAAGGGTTCCGGCGCAAAAACTGGCAAATCGCCTGTCACTTGTTCAACTTGTAATGGCCACGGCCAAGTACGCATGCAGCAAGGCTTCTTTTCTGTACAACAAACTTGTCCTAAATGTAATGGCGCAGGAAAAGTCATTAAAGACGAAGATAAATGCGGTACTTGCCATGGTGCTGGCCGCGTTAAACAGAATAAAACCTTATCCGTCAAAATTCCAGCAGGGGTTGATGAAGGCGACAGGATCAGACTCAGCGGCGAGGGCGAAGCGGGGGTGAATGGCGGACCTACCGGTGATCTATATGTGGTCGTTCATTTGAAAGAACATGAAATATTCCAGCGTGAAGGTGGCAATCTACATTGCGAGATGCCAATTAGCTTTAGTACTGCTGCATTAGGCGGCGAGATCGAAGTGCCTACTTTAGGCGGCTCAGCCAAGATGAAGATTCCTGCAGAAACGCAAACTGGCGGCGTATTCAGGTTGCGTGGCAAAGGCATTAAACCGCTGCGTCAATCTGAACCTGGAGACTTAATGGTGCATGTAGTAGTGGAAACACCAGTCAAACTGACAGAACACCAAAAGAAATTACTGCGTGAATTTGAAACGAGTACGCAAGGTGATGCGGGGAAACACAGCCCGAGAAACAAAAGCTGGGTGGACAAAGCGAAAGAGTTTTTTGGCTAAGTACGGATAAATAAGCTTCGCATGTTTCAATAAATTCATGCGTTGATTTCACATAAAATAAAAGGCTCACATTGAGCCTTTTATTTTATGTGCCAATGAGCAAGTACTTTATTGTTCTAAGGAATCAGCAATAGCCATCAACTCTAAGCTTACATCGCTAAAGTCTTCAAACTTTTTACCTTGTGTTCTTGCATACCAATAGCGACTATTCCCTTCGTCACCTTCTATTTTATGCAATACAGCATGCAACCAATTTGCTGTCGCATCGCTGTAATCTTGGGCAATATTGTGAGCGCCTTCCCAATCACCGTTTTGTGCGGCTTTTACCGCTATCATCAAATTAGCTTTGTTCACTTTAGCTTAACTCATTAGCCACTTCAAAATATTGTAGTTTTTTATTTCTAGGCAGATTTTTTAATTGCGCTTCAGCAATGCTAGCGGTGGAACGGTCAGGATATAGTTTGGAAGCTATAATTTTAACTGGTGGATTTGCACGCGTATAGCGAGCTCCCTTACCTGACTGGTGAGCGGTAAAACGCGAGGCTAAATTATTAGTAATGCCTGCGTAATAAGCGCCGTTAGTGCATTCAAGTAAATATAAGCACCACGTCATACTATTCCACCATCAAACTATGTTAATAAGTTCCTGCCTGAATAAATTCCACTTTATAACCATCTGGGTCTTCTACAAAGGCAATCACCGTAGTGCCGTGCATCATAGGCCCAGCTTCGCGTACCACCTTACCTCCCGCGCTCTTGACCGCTTCACAGGCTTTGTAGGCATCGTCTACCTCTAAGGCAATATGCCCATAAGCTTTGCCCATATCGTAGCTTTCAGTGCCATAGTTATACGTGAGTTCCAGTACGGTATGGTCGCTTTCAGCACCGTAACCGACAAATGCGAGACTGAACTTACCTTCCGGGAAGTCATTTTGGCGCAACACTTTCATGCCTAACACTTCAGTATAAAATTTAATGGATCGCTCCAAATTACCTACACGTAACATAGTGTGTAACATGCGCATATGAATATCCCTGACTGATTAGAAATGTTATTTAACGGAGGTTAATTGATAATATTTATGTAGCAATTGTTCTTTAGTTTCAACCACATCTGGATTGAATGGAATGCAATCAATCGGGCAAACCTCTACACATTGCGGTTTATCAAAATGTCCGACGCATTCGGTACATAAATTTGGGTTGATTTCATAAATCTCTTCGCCCTGATAAATGGCATTATTAGGACATTCAGGCTCGCAAACGTCACAATTAATACACTCATCTGTAATCATCAAGGCCAAAATTAATCACCCAACTTTTGTTTGATCGCATCTTCTACAGTTGATGATACAAACGCGTGTACGTCTCCACCCAATGTGGCAACTTCGCGCACTAGGCTAGATGAAATAAACATGAATTGCTCAGAAGGCGTTAAAAATACGGTTTCAAATTGTGGGTAGAGCTTACGGTTCATACCCGCCAGCTGAAACTCATATTCAAAATCTGCAGTGGCACGCAAACCGCGTATTACCATTTGCGCATTTTGTGACTGTACAAACTGCATTAATAACCCTGAAAAACCTAACACCTCAACGTTACTCAAGTTACTAAACACTTTTTCCGTCATCGCTACGCGCTCGTCTAGACTGAACATCGTGCGCTTATTTGAGCTACCTGCTACGGCCACTACCACATGCGGAAATAAGTCTGCTGCGCGGCGTACTAAATCCTCATGCCCCAAAGTAACAGGGTCAAAAGTGCCTGGATAAACTACTTTAAGCGATGAATGTGTCATTGGATAATTTTAGCAGATGATAGAAAACATTACCTGCTTTGCTTTGTTTAAGCACTTTCCACTCCCTAGCCCAACTATTTGCAGCGTCTGGCACTTTGTCTAAAGCAAACTCAGCTTCTACATAGATTAATCCATCAGAAGCTAAATGCGTAGACAACAAGGGCAATACTTTAGGTAGCCAATCCTGATGATAAGGCGGGTCTAAAAAAATAAGATTGAACTTGCATGTATTACTTTGAATAAACTGCATGACATCCTGATGCAACACTTGTGCATGCTCAGCTTTAAGCAGCTGCTTATTTTCGATTAGCGCTCTGTAGGCAGGCGTAGATTTCTCTACCAATGTTACTGAGCTTGCGCCGCGAGACAGCGCTTCAAAACCCATCACGCCTGTACCAGCGAACAAATCCAAGCAGGTTAAACCCGTTAAGTCTTGCCCCAGCCAATTAAATACCGTTTGCCGCACACGCTCTGGCGTTGGTCGCAAGCCAGTAACGTCTGGAAACTTAATAATGCGGCTACGCCACTCTCCCGCATTGATGCGAATGGTATTCTGTTTTTTCTCTGCGGGTTTACTCAAAATTAAAGCTCGGCTTTATGGGTTCAATAAAGCTGTATTTTACTACTATTCCTTTATCGCTAATTCCTTACTTAGCATTCGGGTCACCTACGATAACAGTCACAAAATTTTCGGGCTTAATGCGACGGTTAAACGCATCTTTAATTTGTGCAGTAGTCACACTCGCTACTTTTTTGTTGTAGTCATCTAAATAACTGAGCGGTAATTTATAAAAGCCAATCACCGCTAAATAATCTAAAATTTTGCTATTGCTATCAATACGCATAGGAAAGCCGCCAATGATATTGGCTTTAGCCGCTTTAAGTTCTGCCTCAGTTACGCCGTTTTTGAGAAAATTATTTAATGTTTCCTGCACTAATTTTATTGCAGCATCCGCTTGGTCCTTTTTGGTTTGTAGCCCAATTTGAAACGGCCCTAATTCAGCCATCGGCATAAAATAACTATAAACGCTATATACTAAGCCGCGCTTTTCACGCACTTCCTCAGTTAAGCGTGATACAAAACCACCACCGCCTAAAATATAATTACCTACATACAAGGGGAATAAATCCGGATCTCCACGTTTAATACCCGGGTAGCCTAGCAAAATATGTGATTGCGAAGCGGGATGTGTAATACGCTGCACACTTGGCTGAGTCGGTAAGCTAATAGGCGCGATTGGCGGCACTTCAGCAGCATTCGGCATACCGCTGGCAATATTCTCTGCAATCTTGTTGGCTTGCTCACGGGTTAAATCACCTATCATGGCAATCACAGCGCCTTTTGCCCCATAATATTTATTGTAAAAATCCTGCAGATCTTCACGTTTGATTTTGCTAACGGTTTCTACCTCACCACTTTCATCCAGACTATAAGGATGAATTCCGTACATCGCCTTCATGAAAGCTTTATTTGAGATGCTTTCCGGTTGAGTTGCCGACTCTTGCAAACCTGAAATGATTCGCGCTTTTTCACGGCTTAAGACCGCTTCAGGAAAGTCAGGTTTTTGTAATATTTTAATGAATACGTCAAGCGCCTGATTTTGCTCACGCTCACTGCTGAGGGTGCGTAATTTGAAAGCGGCTCTATCTGTATCGAACTCACCGCCTAAAATAGCGCCAATATCCGCCATTTTGTTAGCAATCACTTCGTCGCTCATACCTGCCGCGCCTAGTGTCATCATGTATTTAGTGATGCCCGCCACGCCGGATTTTTCAGCAGTATCGCGTGCGCTCCCTGCCGCAAAGTTAACGCTTACATCCACAATTGGCAAATCATGGTCTTCAACAAAATAAACCTCAGCCCCTGCCGGAGTTTGCCAATGCTGGATTTTAACTGCCGCATAACTGCTGGCACTGAACACTAATAATGCTAAATTTAATAACAGTACTTTTTTTATATTCTTTAAATTCATTACTTAATTACCTCAATTTTTAATGCTGCAACGTATTCAACGATAGATAATTTCATTAGCGCCTTACGCAATATGGCAGTATTAATGAACGTGCGGTTTGCCTTGCGGTTTAGCATTTGGGTCTAGCGGTTGCGGGTCTAATGTTGCGATTGTTAGGTTGTCTTGAATCAAGTATTTTTTAGCGACAGCTTGCACCTGTTCAGGTGTCACCGCGCGTAATTTGCCAGGATACTCGTCCAAAATACGCCATGAAAATCCAATCGTTTCAACAGTACCTATTTGCATTGCTTGATAGAACATGGAGTCGCGCTGATAGACATCTGCAGCAATCACACCTGCTTTTACGCGATCCAACTCAGCCACAGTCACGCCAGAAGTTTTAATCTTTTCCACTTGTTCCAGCAATGCAGCTTCAAGCTGGGCTACGGTTTTACCCTCGCTAGGCGTACCGTCTAACTCAAATAAACTCAAACGCCCACGGGACAGAATATCGTAACCTGCACTTGCATCTATGGCTAATTGCGTTTCGCGGACTAATTTCTGATTCAATCGGGCCGCTGGGTTGCCGCTTAATACACCAGCTAACACCTCAAGTGCATAGGGCTCCCAATCATTTGCAGGGTCAACTAAGGCCGGCACATGATAGCCCATCAGCAAGTAAGGCAGTTTAGCTGGCGCTTTAACCACTAAACGGCGCTCACCCAATTGAACTGGCTCAACCTGCGGTTTGCGCACAGGCAATACTTTTGGTTTAAGTTTTCCAAAATATTGCTGCGCTAATTTGTATACCTCTTGTGCTTTAACATCACCCACTACAACAAGTGTCGCATTATTGGGTGCATACCAATTTTGATACCACTCACGTGCATCTTCATAGGTCATATTCTCAAGGTCATTCATAAAGCCAACTACCGGCCGTGAATATGGGTGCGCGCGATATACGACCCCTTGAAAAGCCTCATTCACCATAGATTGCGGCTTATCATCCGTACGCCAGCGGCGCTCTTCCATCACCACCTTGATCTCTTTATCGAATTCAGCTTTGGTGAGCTGTAGATTCGCCATCCGGTCTGCCTCTAGCTTGAAGGATAACGGCAGATGCGACTTTTCTAACTGCTGAAAATAGCAAGTGTAATCAGTGCCCGTGAAGGCGTTTTCTTTTCCGCCAGCCTCCGCGATAATGCGGGAAAATTGCCCTGGCTTGATCAACTTGGTGCCCTTAAACATCATGTGTTCAAGCACATGCGCGACACCTGTTTTACCATTGACTTCATCTATACTGCCTGCCCGATACCAAACCTGCGAGACAACTACGGGAGAGCGATGATCTTCTTGTACAATAATTTTTAGGCCATTTTTAAGTGTAAATTCTTCTATTTTTGCATTGGCCGCCGTGCTGAAAAAACCAGGCAGTAATGCACAAATAATGAGTATTTTTTTTATCATAAATAATTACTTTCAAAGATAGGTAATACGATTTTGAACTACAACTTTACTTAATGTTTTGATGATAAGGCTAATCTGATGACCAAATGAAGTTACATTTAGTTCTAAACTTTAACGCGATTAGCCACACTAAAAACAGATGATTACTTAAGTTTTGTTTTGGATACAGCAAGTTTCTATAATCAATAACAAACGCGCAAGCCTGTTAGTTTACGCTAAAATGATGTTATTCAATTTAATGCCCAATCATGTTTAATATATTTAAAAAAACACCCGTTCCTGAAGACAACCCTAGCAATCAGCCTGCTGTTGAACCTGCTATTACGCCTGTAGCAGAGCCAACGGTAAAACCCAGCTTTTCTGAGCGCGTTAAACTAAGCTTAAGCAAAACACGTAAACAATTTGGTAGCCAGTTAGCCGGCTTATTCGGCGGCGGGAAAATCGATGCCGATGTGTATGGTGAGCTGGAAACCATTTTGCTAACCTCAGACGTCGGGGTAAATGCCACACAAAACTTGTTGAACGATTTAAAAAATCGTGTCAAAAGACAAAATTTAGATGACACGGTACAACTAAAAGCCGCTTTAAAAGAGGCCATGTCTGATTTATTGACTCCACTGCAAAAACCACTAGATACAAGCGGACACAAACCCTTTGTCATTATGCTGGCTGGTGTGAACGGTGCAGGTAAAACGACTAGCATAGGCAAGCTCGCGCATGCTTTTCAAGCAGAAGGTAAATCTGTACTCATTGCTGCTGGAGATACCTTTAGAGCGGCGGCGCGCGAGCAATTGCAAATTTGGGGCGAGCGTAATAACGTACATGTCGTTTCACAAACCAGCGGCGATGCAGCGGCTGTGATGTTTGATGCGATTAACTCAGCGCGTGCCAAAAATATTGACATTGTTTTAGCCGACACCGCGGGTAGATTACCCACGCAAATGCATTTAATGGAAGAGATCGCCAAGGTAAAACGTGTGATGGATAAAGCCCTACCCGGCGCGCCGCATGAAGTATTGCTAGTGTTGGACGCTAATACAGGCCAAAATGCGGTCACTCAGGTAAAGACATTTGATGATGCTTTAGGCGTAACAGGCTTAGTATTGAGTAAACTTGACGGCACCGCCAAAGGCGGTGTAATTGCTGCGATTGCCGAGGCACGGCCTATTCCGATTCGCTATATTGGTATTGGTGAAGCAATTGACGACTTAAGACCCTTTAATGCTAACGAGTTTATAGATGCAATGTTTGATTAAGCATCAGTAGACTTCTAATCTTTTATAAAAGATACACTAAATAAAGATACACTAAATAATGATTCAATTTGACCAAGTGACTAAGCGCTATCCCGGCAGCGATGAAGCACTGAAAAATGTCAGCTTCACTATTAACGCAGGCGAATTAGTATTTTTAACAGGTCATTCAGGCGCTGGAAAAAGCACCTTGCTCAAATTAATGGCCGCCATTGAAAGGCCTACCAGTGGCACTGTGCTAATCGCCAATCAAAATACCAGTAAACTTAAAAGCTCCGCGATCCCATTTATGCGTCGCAAGTTTGGCCTCATTTTTCAAGATCATAAGTTACTGTATGACCGCAATTGCTATGAAAACGTTATTTTGCCATTACGCATCAATGGCGTATCAGGCACTGAAGCCGCTAAACGTGTGCGCGCAGCGTTAGATAAAGTAGGCTTGCTGCATAAAGAAAAAGCATTGCCCATATCGTTATCCGGCGGCGAACAACAGCGCCTTGCCATTGCACGCTCCGTAGTGAGCCGCCCTTCTATCCTTATCGCAGATGAACCTACAGGTAATCTGGATGCAAGTTACGCAGCAGATATCTTGGGGATTTTTCATGCTTTTCATCAAGTGGGCGTGACTGTAATGATTGCTACGCATGATGCACGCAATATGAGCGCTAATAACAATCGAATTTTGCATCTTAATCAGGGTGCATTAGTTGCCAGTTCACCTAGCATTGATGAACTTAAAGTATAGCGAGCCAAAACTTCATGAATAATTTAATCAATCATCATTTACAAGCCATCAAGCTGGTGCTCGCACGTATGCATCATAATATGCTGTCTTCATTAATGATCTGCTTGGTCGTTGCCGTTGCGATGTGTGTCCCCGGTATTTTTTACTTAGGTGTTGATCACTTTTCTAAATTTACTGATCACATGCAAGATGAGACTGAGATTAGTCTTTTTTTAAAGCTCAATACAACGCCTGAAACCATTGCAGAAATTGATACCCTTTTAGCAAAAAATGAAGCAATCAAACAATATCATCTAGTGACTAAAGATGAAGCCTGGCAGAAGTTGCTAGAAAAATCTGATACGAATAATGCTATTCATAAACTGACTAAAAACCCGCTACCTGATGCTTTTTTTATTCAGCCTAAATCAAACGATCCTGCGACTCTGGATGCACTTAAAAATGAGTTGCAAGACATTCCAGGCGTTGAGCAGGCCTTGCTCAATGCAGAATGGGCAAAACGGTTATCTACGCTATTAGCATTGACTAAAAAAATCATATTATTTATTGCTGTATTGCTTGCAATTGCTTTGCTAGTAGTTATCGGCAATACCGTGCGCATGCAAATATTGACGCAAAAGGATGAAATTGAAGTCAGCAACCTTATAGGCGCAACCAAAAGCTTTATCAGAACGCCTTTTTTATACGCTGGAATTTTATATGGGCTGGCAGGCGGCATACTTGCTGTCCTAATGATTGCTGCAGTCATACAACTCTTTAATTATTCGGTTGCACAGATATCCAATTTATATAACAGTGATTTAAGTTTGAACTTATTCAATGGCAACCTTTCTCTCATAATAATAGGCGCGGCTATTTTCATTGGTTGGCTTGCTTCTTATTTGGCTGTGACCAAAGCGATTGCATCTTTTAAAGTTAATTGAAACTTTTTCCCTCTAGCACTCTCTGATGTAGAGTGCTAAAATATAGCTTATTGGAGGATTAAATTTTAATGAGTAACGCATTAACATTACCAGTATTAACCGCAACTGACAGCCTAGAGCATTATTCTAGAGTGATTAAGTCATATCCTATTCTCACCGCAGAAGAAGAATACACGCTTGCCGTCAAATTCAAACAAGAAAATGACTTGGAGTCCGCGCGGCAACTTATTGTTTCCCACCTACGTTTAGTAGCAAGCATCGCGCGTGGCTACAACGGCTATGGCCTGCCACAATCCGATCTTATCCAAGAAGGTAATATTGGGTTAATGAAAGCGGTGAAACGTTTTGATCCAGAGCGCGGCGTACGCCTGGTTTCCTTTGCAATGCATTGGATTAAAGCAGAGATGCACGAATATATCGTGCGTAACTGGCGCTTAGTAAAAATCGCGACAACTAAAGCACAACGTAAATTATTCTTTAATTTACGCAGCATGAGAACCGGCCTGAATAGCCTTCAACCAAGTGAAGTGGCTCATATTGCACGTGAACTCAATGTAAAACCTGAAGAAGTGCTTGAAATGGAAGCACGCTTAGATGGTCATGAAATTTCGTTGGAAGCGAATATTGATGATGACAGCGATGAGCACTATAGCCCAATTGCTTATTTACAAGATGAAAGTCTTGCACCACTTGAAGTGATTCAAGCCAAGCAAGCTGAAGAAGCTCAAACAACTGGCCTTGCGAACGCATTACAAAACCTTGATGACCGTAGTCGTCGCGTAGTTGAAGCACGCTGGTTACAGGATAAAGGTGGAATGACGTTGCATGAATTAGCCGATGAGTTTGGTGTTTCTGCTGAGCGCATTCGCCAGATTGAACAAAAAGCGATGCAAAAAATGAAAACGCTCATGTTAGCGAGTAGCTAATTTTTCATTCTGTTTAATAAATAAAAAAGGCTGCACTGCAGCCTTTTTTATTGGTGTAATTCATTTATAACATTATGCTGCTTTAACGGTTTCTTCCACTTCAAATGCCAAGGCATTATTCATATGCATCCGCAATACTTTTAAGTCATCCATTTGCGCTTGGATACTCTTCTCAATCGCTTCTAGCTCCAAGATACGATCTTCCAATGTATCGGTCGCTTTATAAATACGCTTAATACTTTCTAAACGGCGGCGTAATTGCAATTGATGCTCGCGCACTTGTGATTCCATAGGCGCAATCACCGCTTTTAACCAGTTTTCAATATCACGATTGGCCACTTCAAAAACGTGAATCACACGACTGGCTAACGTCTCGAAGAACTTGCTAGTCAGCGTCATTTTTTCATTCGCGATCATATTGAACGCAGTATTAAATTGCTCTTTGTAAGCACGCTCTAATTTCGCCAACTCTTTTTGATAGCGCAATGTTGAGAAAGTCGGCGGCTCTGATTTGCGTAAGCCGTGCTCTTTAGCAAACTTATCGTACATCACATCCATCATTTTTTTAATTTCATCGATTTGAGTATCAGATGAAAGTAAACGCCCTTTTAATTCACTAAAGAATCCATCCATTGCGCCACGTATCGTTTTGGTAAAGCTGGCTTTTATCATCGTTTCACGCGTTCCGTGCACGTGTGACTTAAGGGCTTCCATACCTAATAAAGTAAATAAACGATTCGCATGCTGCGAGAAAATACTACGCAATGCTTGAAAGCGTTGGAGGCCTTTTTCAAAGTTTTCTTTATCAACTTTGACTTTGTTCATCATATGCTCTACAACATCTTCATTTTTTCCACGCAAACCACGTAACTCAACCAACTGATCATTGATGCCGGAAAAACGCGCTTCAAGAATGATGTGTGAATTAGCAATTAAATCCTCAATCTCATTTTGCGTGTTATCACGCACAATCTCTTTTTTAGACGGAATTAGCTCATCAGATAACGCTTTTTCCAGTTCTAAAATACGGCTTTTAACCAGCAACTCATCATCACCATTTACTTTAGCTAACAACGCTTTTTGTGCTGAAATTGGATATATTTGCCTATTTTCCAAACCAAGCAGTTCTGCACTGGTTTTGATTTGCTTTGTGATTTCTTTTTCAATCTCGTCTTCGTTCTTTAACTCGTCCCAAAGACCATCGATTTTATTCAGTACCGCCAAACGGCCTTTTTGTTTCCAACGCGTGCCGCTAATGTATTGACGCCAGACATCAATTTCAGACTTGGTCACCCCAGTATCAGCAGCTAAGATAAAGAGCACCGCATGCGCATTAGGCAACATGTTGAGGGTTAACTCAGGCTCAGTACCAATTGCATTTAAACCCGGCGTATCTAAAATCACCAAACCCTGTTCAAGCAATGGGTGGGGAAAATTAATCATCGCATAACGCCAGCACGGCACATCAATACTGCCGTCTTTATTAACGCCCATGGCATCGTCTGCACTGTTAGGGTCATACAAACCAAACTTTTCAGCTTCCAGTAATGTGACAGCTTTTGTATTGCTTACTTCCCTAAATGCAGCAACCATGCTGTCATTATTATCAATGTCGAAAGGAACAGTTTTCCACTCTTCAGGATAGCGTTTGTATTCGGTAGTAGTTGCATCTGAAAGACGTGTTTCAATTGGCAACAACATAATTGAACTAGGTTTAGATTTGTCGTATAACAATTCTGTTGGGCACATAGTCGTGCGGCCAGCACTTGACGGCAATAGGCGTTGCCCGTAATTCGCAAAGAAAATAGCGTTAATGAGTTCAGATTTACCGCGCGAGAACTCAGCCACAAAAGCCACATTCAGTTTATCTTCACGTAAGCGCTCTAACAGCTGATGTATGCGCTGATCGATTTGCGCATCGTTAAGCTCTTGTTCATTCAGCCAGTTACGATAGTCACAGATAGTATCCACCAAGGCTTTTCGCCATTCAGAATATGCTTCAAACTGATATGCTAATTTACTATTAGACTTAGTATTACTCATACTTTTAGCCATGATGGTCCTAACCCATTTATATGTATCGGAACTTTATCATTATTGTAAGAAGAATCAACTGATTCAGTCTGTAATTCATGGAATTTCGTCTAAATTCAGACAAGCGGACAAATTTACTTGATAAGCGGACTATTTTTTAAAAAATCTTGCTTAGAATTTTATAAATTTTAAGGAGTTTTATGTCAGTGATAAGGCTTGTAGCGAACGCAGCAACTATGCGGTTCTGTTATCATCTTATTTTATAGATTAATCAATCATTATGAGCGGCCTTACTCAAAACTCACCTCGTCCGGTAGATATTCGTCTGCATCAGGCATCTCGATTATTAGAAATAAAATTCGATAACAATATGGAATGCATGTTGTCTTGCGAGTTTTTGCGGGTTTACTCGCCTTCTGCAGAGGTGCGCGGTCATGGTCACGGACAGGAAACGCTGCAAATCGGTAAGGAAGATGTGACTATCACTGCCATAGAACCTGTTGGTAATTATGCGGTCAAGCTAGTGTTCTCCGATGGTCACGACACAGGCTTATACTCTTGGGATTACCTGTATGATTTAGGTCGAGATTACGAAGCCCTTTGGTTAGAATATTTAGGTAAATTAAGTGCCGCTGGCGTGAAACGTAAATAATGGCTACGTTCAAATTATTAATCGAGTGCTGAAAATTATCAATTGAGCAAAAAATCATGACAACTGGAAAAAACACACATTTTGGTTACAAAACAGTCGCTGAATCTCAAAAGGCAAAAAAAGTCGGCGAAGTCTTTCATTCTGTCGCCAGTAAATATGACCTGATGAATGATGTGATGTCTGCAGGATTGCATCGCGGCTGGAAACGCTTCGCAGTCGAAATTAGTGGCGTTAAACCAGGTGATAAGGTGTTGGATATCGCTGGCGGCAGCGGTGATTTATCTAAATTATTCGCACGAAAAGTAGGCGCTGAAGGCCAAGTGATACTCACAGACATCAATGCTTCTATGCTGGGTGTCGGTCGCGACCGCATGCTAGATGCAGGCTTAAGCGTACCTGCCCTGCAATGTGATGCTGAAAAACTACCATTTCCAGACAATCATTTTGACTGTGTCATTGTCGCTTTTGGTTTACGCAATATGACGCACAAAGAGTTAGCATTGGCGGAAATGCAACGCGTGCTTAAAGTAGGCGGTAGATTGCTAGTACTGGAGTTTTCAAAAGTGTGGCAGCCGCTGTCTAAAATTTATGATGTGTATTCATTTAAACTATTGCCTTTGATGGG
>DASQFK010000272.1:0-3840 GCA_035633175.1 Methylotenera sp. | reverse complement strand
AAACACCATATTTAGATGCATGGCTTTAGCAAACTCTTGATCACCCATGCTTGCTAATACTGCATCCATCTGGCTCGCCACTATCACTTCAGTCAAGTCAGCATCACGTTCTGCTGCTGTTTCACCTACACACATAATGGGTGTTAAACCAGCCCTAATGGCGGCATCAAACCTGGCAGCAGCGGTTAAATTATTTTCATGAAATAAATTGCGGCGCTCAGAATGCCCAAGCAGCACATAGGTGCAACCAAGGTCAACGAGCATATTTGCAGCAACAGCGCCGGTAAAAGCACCTTGCTCATGCTGATTAACATTTTGTCCGCCCCAGGCGATGTTTGTGTTTTCCAGCAACAATCTTGCTTGAAACAAGTATGGGCTCGGGACGCAAACTACATAGTCTGCACTTTTAAAGCCACTTAGCCCTTTGATTAGACTATTGAGCAAAAGTTGATTGCTCTGCATGTTGCCATACATTTTCCAATTACCTACTACTAGGTTACGGCGCATTTTCTGTTCCTCAATTCTTTTTGCTTCTTTATATTCAGTCCATCACTGACTACAAATAGTGCGTTATTTAACCACTGCATGTAGCTCGCCACTTTTGTAGCGCATAGCCATCGTGTCACATGAGATTGGTTTAATACTGGATGCTTGACCTGCGGAACCAAACGCCTCATAGCGTGCTTTGCATATAGCGCGCATGGCAATTGTAGTGGCCGCTAAATACTTTCTAGGATCGAATTCTTTTCTATGTTGCGCAAAATAGCGTCGCAATGCACCAGTAGAGGCCATACGTAAATCTGTATCAATATTGACTTTACGTACACCGTGCTTGATCCCTTCTACGATTTCTTCCACGGGCACCCCATAAGTCTCGCCCATATCGCCGCCAAATACATTAATAATACGTAGCCACTCTTGCGGCACTGAAGAAGAGCCATGCATCACTAAATGCGTATTAGGAATTCGCGCGTGGATTTCTTTAATGCGGCTAATCGCCAAAGTTTTGCCAGTCGGTGGCTTAGTAAATTTATAAGCGCCATGTGAAGTGCCAATGGCGATTGCCAATGCATCTACACCTGTTTGTCGCACAAAATCTGCTGCCTCTTCAGGATCCGTGAGCAATTGGTCGTGATTTAATTTGCCTTCCGCACCTGAGCCATCTTCATCTCCGGCCAATCCAGTTTCTAATGAGCCAAGTACGCCTAATTCACCTTCTACAGAAACGCCAATTGCATGCGCTAGTTCGACAATTTTTTTTGTGGTGTCTACATTATATTGAAAACTTGAAGGTGTCTTGGCGTCTTCCATCAGTGAACCATCCATCATCACACTAGAAAAACCTGATCGCATGGCTTGAATGCACACGGCTGGCGTATGGCCATGATCCTGGTGCATGACCACAGGAATATGCGGATAAGATTCAATAGCCGCCAATACTAAATGTCGCAAAAAAGGCTCACCCGCATACTTACGCGCACCCGCTGAGGCTTGCAAGATAACCGGGCTATTCACCTCGTCTGCCGCCTGCATGATAGCGATTACTTGTTCCATATTATTGACATTGAACGCAGCAAGACCGTAGTCGTGTTCAGCAGCATGATCTAGCAATTGACGCAGGGAAACCAGTGCCATAATGTACTCTTAAATAATTAAAAAATAAGTCCGTTTATTGTTACTAGTCTTGTAAGGCCGTGGCTAACCAGCGTTGAGATTGCACTAGGGTAAAGCGCGCACAACACTGGCATTACCTAAACTCCATTTAATTCATCAGAAGCATTCCTTCACATGGCTACATGTGAAGCGCGTAATTATAGAATACTTATGTCTTATATAAAACATCTAATATATTATAGATTAACTCCAACCTTTGAAAGGTGCATGAAACACATTTAATTTGAATCCATACCTACCACATAGTTCACCTCATTTAGCTTATGGCTAAAACGCACCTTTTAATTTTAGTCACTCAACACAACAATAGCTTACATATGCAATTATTTATGCATAATTCATGCCGCAAGCAATGAATAGCTAACAATTTTATTCTCAGTCATATTTGCATCAGCTAAAATGCTGCTTATGCATGATTCTCAAAGACTTCAAGATTTTCAAAAATTCCTGGCGCCAGCAAAAATCAATCTGTTTTTGCACATTATTGGGCAGCGTGCAGATGGCTACCATCTACTACAGACTGTGTTCAGGTTACTCGATTTTTATGACACTATTTACCTAAAACCGACACAAACCAAAGATATTAGGCGGGTAAATGATGTAACAGGCGTGCCAGAAGCTCAAGATTTATGCATAAAAGCTGCCAAGCTTTTACAGCAACACACCAACTATCAGCAGGGCGTAGAGATTTTCGTTGAAAAAAACATTCCAATGGGCGGCGGATTAGGTGGCGGCAGCTCAGACGCAGCTACTGTGTTATTGGCCTTAAACAGCTTATGGAACCTAAATCTTAGTCGGGCAGAATTGCAGGGTATTGGTTTAAAACTAGGTGCTGACGTTCCATTTTTTATTTTCGGCACCAATGCTTGGGCAGAAGGTATTGGGGAGCAGCTACAAACAATTAAGCTGCGTGATGCTTATTACGTGATATTGAATCCCAATGTGCATGTGTCTACCGCGCAAATATTTGCCAATAAGCAATTGACAAAAAATACGATTTCTAAGACAATGTCGACCTTCTTAGGGATGGCAAATTCAAGCGGCAGCAATTCAGTCGTAGGCAATATAAACGCCGAGTTTACAAATCAGCTGGAAAAAATAGTGTGCAGTGAATATCCGCCAGTTTTAGCCTGTTTAACATGGTTAAAGCAGTTTGGAGATGCGAGAATGAGCGGTTCTGGCGCTTCAGTATTTTTAGAAGTGGCAAACGAACAAATTGCATTGGATATATGCAGTCAAAAACCTGAAGAAATGCAGGGTTTTGTTGCAAAAGGATTGAATCAGCATCCTTTATTTTAGAATCTGGATTTTGAATCTTTTGATTTTAAATAGTCTGATAAATATATTGGGGAGTCGCCAAGTTGGTTAAGGCACTGGGTTTTGATCCCAGCATCCGAAGGTTCGAGTCCTTCCTCCTCAGCCAAAATTTACGATGTAGGCGTTGGCCTGCATATAAGAAAAATGCGGATAACAGTCTGCATAGATTGAAATAGCAAGCGTGTAGATTATTTGATTTACACGCTTTTATTTTTTAGTAAGTATTTTTAAGCATTTATTGACAGCTTCACGCTGTTGCGTGTAACACTAGCACAATAGGAAATATAAATGGCGTCTAACGGCAGCATGATGGTCTTTACTGGCAGTGCCAACCCAGTGCTGGCCCAAGAAGTTGCTACTCACTTGGGCATTGAACTTGGCCATGCACACGTAGGGCGTTTTAGTGATGGTGAAATCACCGTTGAGTTGCTGGAAAATGTACGCGGACGTGATGTTTTTGTATTGCAATCAACGAGCCATCCTACTAACGACAGCCTGATGGAAGTCATGGTCATGGTAGATGCGCTACGCCGCTCATCTGCTGGACGGATTACGGCAGCGATTCCTTATTTTGGTTATTCACGTCAAGATCGCCGCCCACGCTCAGCGCGCGTGGCAATTACTGCAAAAGTCGTAGCGAATATGTTGACAGGTGTAGGCGTGAATCGTGTATTAACCATGGATTTGCACTCGGATCAGATTCAAGGGTTTTTTGATATTCCTGTAGATAATATTTACGCTACGCCCATTTTGCTAGCCGATTTATTACTGCAAAATCATGACAACTTAATGGTGGTGTCACCAGATGTTGGCGGTGTAGTACGTGCGCGTGCATGTGCTAAGCAATTA
>DASQFK010000271.1:0-4491 GCA_035633175.1 Methylotenera sp. | reverse complement strand
TTCCAGCAGCTTAGTGCTAGTTTTGTCTTGCCAAGGATTGCATAAGTAAACGCAGTAAGCCGCGCTGGGATGTAATCTAAAACGTCATCTAATCTTGCTGCGGCCCAGCCAAAATAATAGTGACGTGGTGTTTTATAGCCCCACATGGCATCCATCGTGTTAGCTAGTCTAAACAGCAGCGCACCTGTGCCACCCGCAATAAAAAACCAGAACAATGCACCAAACACGCCATCGTTACCATTTTCAAGCACTGATTCTACGGTAGCTGGAATAGGCTCAATGGCTGCTGAATCTCGGCTCACCATATGAGAGGCAGCGGTTTTGGCTAAAGCTTCATCATGGTTGTTAAGTGCGTTTGTCACCGCTCTTGCATGGTCGTGCAAGCTTTTGTGACCAATGGCAAAGTAAAGCAGCAATGTGTTTGCAATAACGCTAGTGAGCGTTATGTGACATAACCAATACGCCAAAATAATGAAAGGAGTAATTAGTAAAACTAATGCAAATGCACCAATCAAACGTTGTGTTGATAAATTCTGTTTACTAATGGGATTAAACCAAGCTTCCAGTTTATTAACAATCCAACCAAAACCTACCAGTGGATGGTAACGGCGCGGCTCACCGAGTATAAAATCCAGCGCTACTGCAACAATAGCAATAGATGGCATTATGAGATAATCAGGGTATGAAAACATTGATGGTTCAGGGCACTACCTCGGATGCTGGCAAAAGTACGCTGGTGGCAGGGCTGTGCCGCGTATTGTATCGCAGGGGCGTCAAAGTTGCGCCATTCAAGCCGCAGAATATGGCGTTGAATTCAGCGGTAACGGTCGATGGTGGTGAGATTGGTCGTGCGCAAGCGGTACAGGCGCAAGCTTGTGGTTTGGCACCGCATACCGATATGAACCCCGTATTACTTAAACCCAACTCAGATACTGGCTGTCAGGTGATTATTCATGGCAAGGTGGTCTGCAATCTTGAAGCGACTGGCTATCATGCCTATAAACCAACTGCCATGCGCGCGGTGCTGGACTCTTACCAGCGACTCAACAGCCAATACGAGTGCATCGTGGTGGAGGGCGCAGGCAGTCCAGCAGAAATCAATCTGCGTGAACGTGACATCGCCAATATGGGCTTTGCTGAAGCGGTGGATTGCCCCGTGATTCTAATTGCCGATATTGACCGAGGCGGGGTGTTTGCGCATATTGTTGGTACGCTTGCCTTGCTTTCCGAGAGTGAAAGAGCGCGTGTCGCCGGCTTTGTTATTAACCGTTTTCGCGGTGATATTGCGTTGTTGCAATCTGGGCTGGATTGGCTAGAAGCAGAAACTGGCAAGCCTGTCATTGGCGTGTTGCCTTATCTGCATGATTTGCACATAGAAGCCGAAGATGCCGTACCCTATACCTCATTGCAATCGGGGAGAAGTACCGAGAAAAAGTTGCGCATCATTGCGCCAATTCTCCCACACATCTCTAATCACACTGACTTTGACGCACTGCGACTGCACCCGCAGGTAGATTTTCAGTTTATTAAGATCAATGAAGCTATTCCTGCGGCTGATTTGATTATTTTACCCGGTAGCAAAAATGTACGCGGTGATATTGAGCATCTGCGAACCAATGGCTGGGAGCAAGCACTCACTAAGCATCTACGTTACGGTGGAAAATTATTGGGTATCTGTGGTGGTTTTCAAATGCTAGGCCAACTGATTCATGATCCACATGCCTTAGAAGGGGAGGCGGGCACTAGTGCTGGTTTTGCTTGGCTAGAGATGGAAACTACGCTGGCACAAGAAAAACATCTTGCCCAAGTAAGCGGCAAGTTGTCTTTTACTGATGCAAATGTGATTGGTTACGAAATTCACATGGGGGTCAGTGTCGGCGCTGCTTTAAGTAATCCTGCGTTAATGCTTAATGGTAAGCCAGAGGGCGCTATTTCAGATGATAATCAAATCGCAGGTACATACCTACATGGCTTATTTGACCATGCACGATCTTGCGCCGCTTGGTTAACATGGGCAGGTTTAGAAAGTGTGGAATCGCAATTTGATTACGAACAGTTACGCGAGGCAGGGCTGGAGCACTTGGCTGACTGCTTAGAGCAGCACTTAGATTGGGATTTACTGAAAAGCTATTTATCTTGCCAGCACGTTTATGCTGAGGCGTGAAGCACAAAAATTATTTGAGTTGGTCTGCTATCGACCCACAGTCGACACTTGGTTTTAATTATTTGGCGCTAAACATCACTTATGTGCTGAGTTATTTCTTGCTTCTATTACTCTGTCTAGATTACTTTCTATCCAGTCTGCAAGTGCAGTAACGTGAGCTGCCACCTCTTCACCTAATGGCGTAAGACTATATTCCACATGAGGAGGCACCACTGGAAAAGATTTACGCTTTAAGAACCCATCTGTTTCGAGACTCTGTAAAGTCTGGGCTAACATTTTTTCACTTACACCATTTACTTTTTTACGAATCTCACTGAATCGCTTTGTACCCTCTACTAATACCATTAAAACAAGTACCCCCCACTGACTTGTAACGTGTTTGAGTACGCTTCTTGAAGGGCATTCTGCCACCAATAGCTCTCCTCGTTGTAATCGTAAAGCTAACGATATTGACTCTGTAGGCTTTTTCATATGATGATCCATTTTAACACTTACCTTTTTGTACGTACTTACTTTAAGTTAGTTTAAAAGATATATTATCACTTCCCATCAATAAGGAGGTAAATATGATAGTCATTACTGGAGCTACAGGTCAATTAGGTAGGCTTGTTATTAAGTTTCTATTACAAAAGATACCGGCATCTGAAATCATTGCTGTAGTCCGCAATCCAGAGAAAGCTAAGGATTTAGCTAACTTGGGCCTACAAATTAGGCAAGCAGACTACAACCAACCTAGTACGTTAGCTAAAGCATTTAAAGGAGCAGAAAAGCTTTTGTTAATATCTTCTAGTGAAGTTGGTAGCCGCGCCTCGCAACATCTTGCAGTCATTGATGCCGCAAAACAGTGCGGCTTGAAGTTAATTGCTTATACAAGTATTCTTAAAGCAGACAGCTCACCACTGGCTTTAGCAAGTGAACACTTAGAAACCGAAAAGGCACTGAAAGCATCAGGCATACCATTTGTACTGCTGAGGAATGGTTGGTACACAGAAAACTATGCGGCAAGTATTCAGGCTGCCATAACACATAACGCATTCATTGGCAGTGCAGGTGATGGAAAGATTGCATCTGCCGCACGTGAAGATTATGCAGAGGCCGCGGCAACAGTTTTATTAAATCCTCCAAAATCAGGCACTGTTTACGAGCTTGCAGGCGATGATGTATACACATTAGCAGAATTTGCTAAGGAGATTGCAAAGCAATCTGGCAAAGATGTGAGTTATGTAAATCTCCCGCAAGTTGGTTTTGCGGCAGCTTTGGAGGGGGCTGGTTTGCCGAAGCCTTTTGCTGACCTTCTAGCTGACTCTGATGTTGGTGCATCAAAAGGTGGTCTATTTGATGACAGCCATCAACTTAGCAATCTCATAGGTCGATCTACGACACCATATAGCTCAGTAATTTCAGCATCATTGATAAATTAGTCAGTCTGTTCGATAGCTGCTGGGTTTTCAACAGCTATCGAATGTAAAAAATTCTGAATATTCGAGAGACTGCTTCTGGCCGGTTTGGGACATGCAAAGTGGATGTCCTTTATAAACCTTTAAGTTTTAAAGGCAAACCAGCTGCAACAAAAGTCACTTGATTAGCTATCGCCGCGATGGCTTGATTTAACCTACCTTGTTCATCTTGGAATTGGCGGTTGATTGCGCCTAAAGGCACGATGCCCATGCCTACTTCGTTGCTGACTAAAATAATCGTGCCCGGTAGCGTAGGTAACACTGATAGCAACGCCTCGCGCTCTGCTAGCCAGCTTGAGTCTTGCGGTGGATTGCAGTCCGGGCATATCCACTGCGCTAACCATAGCGTCAGGCAATCTACAATCAAACATTGATTGGGTGCAGCCAAACGGCTGAGGGTTTGTGCAAGGTAGTGCGGTTCCTCGACCAGTGCCCAATCTGCAGGGCGTCTATCTTTGTGATGTTGCACACGCGCTTTAAATTCGCTGTCGTAGATTTGCGCAGTGGCTACATAACTTACGGCAAGGCCACTTTCTAAAGCAAGCTTCTCTGCATAGGCACTTTTACCGGAACGTGCGCCACCTAAAATTAAATGTACTGACATTATTTTGTTCCTATAGCCTTTGGTATCAGCTCGTCGTGCTGTTTTTGCTGAGCATTAAATATACTCCATTCCTGAATAATGGCTTGCAGTTGTTTCAAGCCATGCGTAATAAGCGACGGCCCGGGTTGCAAAATGTCGGCCGACTTTATTTCACGCACAAAACCATTTTTAACCGCAGGAATATCCGCCCAACCTTCACGCGCCATGACTTGCTCGGGCTGAAATTTTTTACCGCACCATGAGCCGATGATAATATCTGGTTGCCG
>DASQFK010000270.1:0-5117 GCA_035633175.1 Methylotenera sp. | reverse complement strand
GCAGAAAAGGCCGGGACAGATATTGAGGAACTAAATACTATCAAAAATGATACATCATCTCATTTAATTGAAGCTGAAGTAGTTGAAGTTGCAGCAGTAAAGGCAGCGCCTAAAAAGAGAGCGCCAGCCGCCAAGCCGGTTGCTAAAAAACCTACTGTAAAAAAAGCTACCACTGCTAAACCGAAAGCAACTACCGCTAGCAAAACCAAGTAAAATTTTGGGCAATACTTTTTTATTAAGTTGTAACCTCTATGTTTGATGTTTCTTTTTCTGAGTTAATGGTGATTGCGGTGATTGCACTGATTGTCATTGGCCCAGAAAAATTGCCTAAAGTAGCGCGTACATTGGGTGCGTTGACTGGGCGTATGCAAAGATATGTAGCACAAGTGAAAGAAGAAGTGAATCGTGAAGTACGATTTGAAGAGTTGCAACAGTTACAGCAAGAGATTCAGGAAACCGTCACTAAAACAGAAGCTACTCTTCAGCGCAAAGCGGATGGATTGACTCGAGAGTTAGATTTTCAAGATGTAAATGATCAGGAGGCTAATTTTCAAGAAGTAAGTAATGAAAGTAAACAAGTAACCAAAGAAGTTACTTCAGAGTTTAATCTAGATGATGGCCAACCTGCAGTAAAACCCCCTCAAAGTAAAAATACCTAAGTAAAACATAAGCATACCAAGTGACACCCACCGATAATTTTATTTCACATTTAATTGAACTGCGCAATCGATTATTGCGCATTGTGCTTGGTTTTATTGTCATCTTCATTGCATTTTTCCCCTTTGCCAACAAAATCTACGCATTACTTGCAGCACCGCTTTTAAGTGAATTACCAGCGGGTGGGCAAATGATTGCAACAGCAGTGACTACCCCGTTTTTTGTACCGATGAAAGTGGCGATGATGGCCGCCTTCATTGTGTCATTGCCGCATACTTTGTATCAAGTATGGGCGTTTGTAGCACCAGGATTATATGCGCATGAGAAAAAATTCATGATTCCGATGATAGTCGCCAGCAGCTTGCTGTTTCTAATGGGTATGACATTTGCCTACTTTCTAGTATTTCCAGTGGTATTTGGTTTTATTGTAGGATCGGCGCCAGTGGGTGTGGCGGTAATGACGGATATTGGTAATTATCTGGATTTCGTCATCACGCTATTTTTTGCGTTTGGCCTTGCATTTGAGATACCCATTGCTGTAGTGATGGCTGTACGCTTTGGCTGGGTGACCACGCAAATGTTAAAAGAAGCGCGTGGTTATGTCATTGTTGGCGCTTTTGTGATTGGCGCCATATTTACGCCACCTGATATTATTTCCCAATTTATGTTGGCCGTGCCTATGTGGCTACTGTATGAATTAGGCATCATTGTTGCAAAGTTTACTAAGCAAGCGCCTGATCCTAAGATTTTACCGCCAGCTTAATATCAACCTGATATTAAGCTGAGGTTAACTCCCCCTAATTTAATTCCTATTCACTAGCCAGCACTGGTTTAGGTCGTTTACCAATCATGACGGGAATATCAAGTGTTTTTTCAGCGCGTGCAATTTTGAGGATGGCTTTTTGATTAGGAATCAAGCCCGCAATTATATTCAACATACTGCCGCTATCTAGCACTGGCTTGCCATCGATAGCTAATAAAATGTCCCCGGCGCGCAGCCCTGCTTTGTCTGCCGGGCTATTGCTTAACACGCCTGCGATTAATGCACCTTGTGTAACATTCAGTTTGAACGATTCAGCGAGTTCTGGCGTGATATCTTGCGCTTCAATACCAACCCAGCCACGCGTTACATTGCCTTGTGTGACAATTTGTTCCATTACCTGGCGTGCTAGGGTTGCGGGAATAGCAAAACCAATGCCCATTGAGCCGCCGCTACGTGAGTAAATGGCACTATTCACGCCTACTAAATTGCCTTCGGTATCAATGAGTGCCCCACCTGAGTTGCCTGGATTAATCGAAGCATCAGTTTGAATAAAATTCTCAAAGGTGTTAATGCCTAGATGGCTACGTCCAAGCGCGCTAACAATCCCTTGTGTCACAGCCTGTCCAACACCAAATGGATTGCCAATGGCGAGTACTACATCCCCTACACTTAACTTATCAGAGCTGGCAAAAGTGATTGCAGGTAAATTCTCCGCCTCAATTTTAATGACTGCTAAATCCGTATCTGGATCAGTACCTACCACTTTAGCGCTCATTTTTCGGCCATCCGCGAGCGCCACTTCTATTTCATCGGCTAACGCTACGACATGGTTATTAGTTAAAATTAAACCTTGCTCACTGACGATAACACCAGAACCCAAACTATTTTCAGGTTGTGCTGGGCCATCCATACCATCTAATTGATCGCCAAAGAACTGACGAAACGCAGGATCATCCAAATATTTTTGATGTGGATTGACTGGTGCATTTTTACTGGTAAAGATATTGACGACCGCAGGCATGGCTTTTTTTACAGCGACACTGTATGAGCCTGCTACATTAGCAGTGGAACTAGACGTAACTTGCTTGACTACTACGGCGTTATTCGTTTTATTCAACAGAGTTGGATAAAACATGCGCACAACAAATAGTATTGCCAAGCTGGCGGTCACTACTTGGGCAAAGATAAGCCATAATTTTTTAGCTAACTGGTTATTCATAGTATTTAATATTAAGCTTTAAAGTAATTAAGATTTTTACAAAGTTTTTACATATAAATATTTATACCAATATGACATTAATAGAACCGTATAATTGTTTATAAGGCTTTGATATTCCAAATCAATAGAGTGGTTCTAAAATAAAGGTAATCATAAAAAGGCAAGGCACATGGTAAAAATCAATGCGTTACTCCATTATACCCAACAACTCTTGGAAGTTGAGCGTTTCAAGGACTACTGCCCTAATGGGTTGCAAGTTGAAGGAAAAACCGAGATTCGCAAGATTGTCACGGGTGTGACTGCAAGTATGGCCTTGTTAGAGGCTGCCTATCAGGCAAATGCTGACTTGATTTTAGTACATCACGGCTATTTTTGGCGCAATGAAGACCCGAGGATTGTTGGTATCAAGCGCAACAGAATCGCATTTTTATTACAAAATGACTTAAATCTAATGGCTTACCATTTGCCTTTAGATGCGCATCCGTTATTAGGCAATAATGTTCAACTAGGTAAAGTGCTAGGTATAGTGCCAAAGGGCTTTGCGGGCGAATCCAATATGGTCGCTTATGGCCGTTTAGACCATGCTATGAGCCTACATGATTTTGCAAAACATTTAGAAGCGGCACTTGAGCGCGTGCCATTAGTCATTGGTGATCCGCAAAAAATGGTGCAGAACATCGCATGGTGTACAGGGGCGGCACAAAGTTATATCGATACAGCAATTGAGCTGGGTGTAGATGTCTATATCAGTGGTGAAATTTCAGAACAAACCACGCATCAAGCAGTCGAGAATAACGTATCTTATATTGCAGCTGGTCATCACGTAACAGAACGTTATGGCGTGCAAGCTTTAGGTGAGCATCTAGCTGAGAAATTTAAAATAACTCATGAGTTCATAGACATCCATAATCCTGTTTAATTGTTTTATTTCAGTTACTTATAAAATAAAGCTTTAATTAAGCAGCAAAAAACTGTATAATCTCGCGCTTCTCGATATGCAAGATATTCTGGCTTTGTAAAATTGAAGCCAGTGAGGCGAAGTCGTTGCAGTTAACCGTGTCTGCAACCCGAATTTATTAAACTAGAGATAATGGATTAAATCTAGTTTTTAGACCAGTTTGTATTAAAACGTTAGTAATTTTTGTTAAGCAATAATGAGGCAAGTCCCAAAAGGACGAAATTTCATTTTTCAACTCATCATGAGGAAAGCATGTCAGACAATCAGCATGACAAGTATCAAACTAGTTCCCAAGAAGTGAATTCCACAGAATCAAGTCAAGTTCAGGTAGATGCAGAAAAGCGTAAGTTCTTAATTGCAACATCCACTGTGGGTGCAATAGGTGTCGCGGCAGTAGCTGTGCCATTTATTACCAGCATGACACCAAGTGAGCGTGCTAAGGCAGCAGGTGCGCCAGTCGAAGTGGATATTAGTAAAATTGAACCCGGTACAATGATGACCGCAGAGTGGCGTGGTAAGCCAGTATGGATTATTAACCGTACTGATGCGATGACGGCAGAATTAGCAAAACATAATGACGAGCTTTCAGATCCAAATAGTGAAGTCACTTCACAACAGCCCAGCTATTGCAAAAATGCTGATCGTGCCATCAAGCCAAATTTAGCGGTCATTGTAGGTATTTGCACGCACTTAGGTTGCTCTCCTTCAGCTAAATTAGAGCCAGGTGGTGATATGGGTGATAACTGGGCGGGCGGCTTTTTCTGCCCATGTCATGGCTCTAAGTTCGATCTTGCAGGTCGCGTGTATAAAGGTTCTCCAGCACCGATTAATTTAGTCGTTCCGCCTTACAAATATTTAACTGACAATACCTTAGTTATTGGCGTTGATACTGAAGTGAAGGCCTAATCATGACCGATAAGAACAAATCAGCATTATCGAATGCGTTAAATGACGGCCTCAATTGGGTGGACGAGCGTTTTCCACTTACCAGTAATATCAAAGCGCATTTAACTGAATATTACGCACCAAAAAACTTCAACTTCTGGTATTTTTTCGGCTCGTTAGCACTATTAATATTGGTGCTGCAAATCGTCACAGGCATCTTCTTAACAATGCATTACAAGCCTGACGCTGAGTTAGCATTTGGTTCTGTAGAGTACATCATGCGTGATGTACCATGGGGATGGTTAATTCGTTATATGCACTCCACGGGTGCTTCTATGTTTTTTGTCGTGGTTTATTTGCATATGTTCCGTGGCATTATTTACGGGTCTTATCGTAATCCTAGAGAGCTTATCTGGCTGTTTGGTGTCGGTATATTCTTATGTCTGATGGGCGAAGCATTTTTTGGTTATCTCTTACCGTGGGGTCAAATGTCTTATTGGGGGGCGCAAGTCATTGTGAACCTGTTCTCAGCCATTCCTTTTATCGGACCAGATGTTTCTGAGTGGCTACGTGGTGATTATTTGGTTTCTGATGCTACCTTAAACCGCTTCTTTGCTTTTCACGTCATTGCTTTG
>DASQFK010000269.1:0-7592 GCA_035633175.1 Methylotenera sp. | reverse complement strand
ATTTGGTTATTAAAAAAGTAACAAACTATGAGTGATGAAACAGACACATTAAAAAGCTGGTTGCCAAGTATAAAATTAGGTGGTTACGCAGTGATGATTTTATTGTTGGGATGTATTGTTTATGGTTGGTTTAATCACTTTACTTTTTGGCATGCCTTTGCAGATGCAGGCCTAAATTCAAGTATCGCGCATGCCCTTTATTATGGGGTATTTGCTGGACCTATTCTTTTTGCAAGCGTCACATTCTTAGCACACTTTTTGATTAAAAAATAAAAATGAATTTTAAAACAATAGACCATTTTGTCGGCAATACGCCCCTCGTTAAATTGCAACGCATGGCTGGTGAAACCAGCAACACTATTTTACTGAAACTTGAAGGCAATAACCCAGCCGGTTCGGTGAAAGATAGGCCTGCCTACAGCATGATTACCCATGCAGAAGCACGCGGCGAAATCAAGCCTGGAGACACCTTGATTGAAGCGACCAGTGGTAATACGGGTATTGCTTTAGCAATGGTAGCTGCCATGCGTGGTTATAAAATGATACTAGTGATGCCAGAAAATCAAAGCATTGAGCGCCGCCAAAGTATGCGTGCCTATGGCGCAGAGTTGGTGTTAACGCCAAAAGACGGCAGTATGGAACTGGCGCGTGATGTAGCAATGAAACTCCAAGCGGAGGGCGAGGGTATCGTGCTGGATCAATTCGGCAATACAGATAACCCGCTTGCCCATTATGAAGGCACAGGCCCTGAAATTTGGCGTGATACTGGTGGAAAAATCACGCATTTTGTAGCAAGTATGGGTACAACCGGCACGATTATGGGCGTTTCACGTTATTTAAAAGAACAAAACCCCAATATACAAATTATCGGTGTGCAGCCTGAAGAAGGCGCCCAAATTCCTGGCATTCGCAAATGGCCCATTGAATATATGCCTAAAATCTTTGATGCCAGACGTGTGGATGAATTACGTTATGTCAGCCAGAAGAATGCTGAGCATATCACCCGTAAGCTAGCCACAGATGAAGGTATTTTCGCAGGTATTTCAAGTGGTGGCGGTCTTTATACGGCCTTACAATTATCCAAAGAAGTAGAAAATGCAGTCATTGTGAGTGTTGTTTGTGACCGTGGTGACCGCTATTTATCTACAGGGGTGTTTCCTGCTTAAAAATGCTTCGTTTTTTATTGATTGCTTCGCTTGCAATAAATAGCCTGCTCTGCCAGGAGGCCATGGCGGTGAGTGCTATTCAAATTCAAGTGGGTGCAATTGATGCGCCTATCGGCCAGCTTAGAAATGCGAAGTTTCAGATGGATTTAAAAAGTGCTCAGCCTACGCTTAAGCTGCATGCTGAAATTAAACCGACGAATGAAAAAGAGTTCGTGCCTTTCGATTTAACATGCGACCAATTCAGCACTGAGAAAGTAGGCCAAACGAATTGTTTAAACGGAAATTTTAATTCCCAGCATATTAAAGCGCCATTTTCTATTTACTTCATCAGGGGTAAGTCTGATTTTTCTGCGGACATTTTATTTAAAGGCGCCAACTTTAGTGATGAAGCTGGATTGCATGCAGGTGAGAAGCTTACAGGCCAAGTTAAATTAGCCGCTAAAAATATTAATGACACCTGGCGATGGAACGGCTTAATCAGCTGGACTGAGGGTGAATTATTTTGGCAGCCTTTTTATTTTGGTAAAGCAGGTAATTCGCTTGCGATTAACGGTACTTTTAAGCAACCCATGCTTAATATTGAAAATGCTAGCCTACTAGTGAACGAAGTAGGAAAAATGACCGCAAAAGGACAAGTCAATCTCAAAACCAACGCCGTAGAAGATATTAAGGTCAGTGCTAATGATGTAGATTTTGCCGGGCTGTATGCGATTTTTTTAAAGCCGATGGCTGAAAAATCTGCTTTTGGTAATTTGGAAGTTTCTGGTAAAGCAGATTGGCAATTTGAGATTAAGAATCTATCGCCGACGAGTTTTGAATTGAATTTGCGCGATGCCAATATCGTTGATAAAAATGGCAAATTTGCGTTCAGTCAGATAAATGCCCATTTACCGTGGGATTATGACGATGTGAAGATGCTTAAACTCAACTATAAAAGTGGTCATTTGCTCAAAATGCCTTTGGGCGATACAAATTTAACGGCGGAAATCAATCGCTTTTCACTCACAAGCCCACAACTTGTTTTGCCGATCATGGACGGTGCTTTAAATCTGACTGATATTTCAGCAGCACGCCTTGGCGACAATTGGAATTGGCATTTGCGTATGGAGCTACAGCCAGTTTCTATGAACGAATTTAGTAAAGCGTTAGGCTGGCCGCGCATGCAGGGAAAAATTTCCGGGCAAATTCCGCTTGTTACCTATGCCAATAAACAGCTGAATATGGACGGTGCCATGACTTTTAATGTATTTAGCGGCACAATTGGCATGAACAACTTGAAGATTGATGACCCGCTAGGGGTTGTGCCGCGCTTGAATGCAGATTTAACCATGCGTAATCTAGATCTCGGTGATTTAACGCGCACATTTAGCTTTGGTAATATTGAAGGCAAACTAGATGGTGATGTGAAAAATATGGTTTTAGAAAACTGGAAGCCAGTTTATTTAGATGCTTCGATACAAACTAGTCCAGGTAAACATCTTAAAAAAATATCGCAAAGGGCGGTAGAAAATATTGCCGCATTGGGTGGTCCAGGTGTAGCAGTTGCCTTACAGCGCACCTTCTTGCGATTTTTTAAAGAATTTAATTACGATAAAATTGGCTTAAGTTGTAAATTACGGCAAGATGTATGCGAAATGGGCGGGGTTGAGTCAACCGCAACGGGGTATATCATCGTTAAAGGTAAAGGCATCCCTGCTGTTAATGTGAATGGCTATACACAAAAAGTAAGTTTGTCAGATTTGCTGAGTAGATTAAAACGTATTACCGACAGCAATACTAAAGTGATTGTGAACTAAAGGCGTTGGCAAAATAAAGGCAGGTTGCAATAAACTGCAATTGATATAGTCTTAAATTAAATAAGTACTGCAATAAAAAGAGGACAAATAATGAAACAAAGTTTAAATATTTTCGCGTTAATGGTGATGGCCATGTTAAGTGCATGTGTGACTATTAATATTTATTTCCCTGCCGCGGCAGCAGAAAAAGCAGCCGATAAAATCATTAATGATGTCTGGCAGCTAAAAGATGGCGAACAAGTGCCAGCTACCAAGCCAGCACCTACGCAATCTAAATAAACACAATGCTCAAAAAGCAACATTTAAAGGAAATATCATGAAAAAATTGATTGTGAGTTTTTTAGTTATTGCAGCTACGTTATTCTCGGCTCCCTGGGTAAGTGCGGCGGCAGATATCGATGTTAATACGCCTGCGATTTCTGCGATTAAAAATAGTATGCAAGCGCGCCATAACCAGCTTGCTCCTCACTATTCAAGTGGCGCTATAGGGTTAACCATGGACGGCATGATTGCAGTGCGTGACACAACCGCAGTGCCGCTTAAAGACAGGCAGGGGATCAATGCGTTAGTATCAGCCGAAAACAGTGATCGTAACAAGCTGTATAAAGAGATTGCCGTGGCAAATAATCATCCTGAGTGGGAAGGTGATATTCGCAATACTTTTGCGGGGCGCTGGATAGAAAAGGCACAAGGCGGCTGGTGGTATCAAAATAATGGTAGCTGGGTGAAAAAGTAATTATTTTTCCCGTACGTTTTTCACCTTTCACCTTTTTAAATGCGACCATTATTGTAAGTATCAAACATGACGCCAACCCTTGTATTCGACATTGAGACCATTCCTGATACCGATGGTCTGCGTATTTTGTATGATTTGCCGGAAGATACTTCAGCCGAGGATGTTGGCAATATTGCTTTGCATCAGCGGCGCCAGCAAAACGGTGGCGAGTTTTTGCCATTACATCAACATCGCGTTTGTGCGATTTCATGCGCACTGCGTGAAGGTAATAACTTCAAAGTCTGGACGCTGGGCGATGCTAACTCATCAGAAGCAGAAATTATTCAGCGTTTTTATGATGGCATTGATAAATACACGCCGCAAATCATCTCGTGGAACGGCGGCGGATTTGATCTGCCCGTGCTGCATTACCGTGGCCTGATACATGGCGTAAACGCTAGCCGTTATTGGGATATGGGTGAAGACGATAAAGACTTTAAGTGGAATAATTATATTAAACGTTATGATGCACGCCATTTGGATTTGATGGACGTCATGGCGATGTACAACGCACGTGCGAATGCGCCGTTGGATGATTTAGCCAAGCTATGTGGTTTCCCGGGCAAGCTCGGCATGGACGGCAGTAAAGTTTGGGATGCCTACAAAGCAGGCAAGATAGACGAAATACGCAATTATTGTGAAACCGATGTGGCCAATACGCATCTGGTCTATTTACGTTACCAGCTCATGCGTGGCCATCTCACACAAGCAGCTTATGAGTCTGAAATTAAACTGGTGCGTGAAACATTGACGAGTTACAGCGCGACAAATACCAGCACTTCACATTGGCTGGAGTTTTTAGCAGCCTGGAAATAGTCAACCGCGTCCAATAGCCATTTCCTCTAATCTACGCTCTGCGGTAAAATGCCGCCATGAGAAAACGACGCAACAAATCCGCTGTAGACATCAACCAGTCACCTATCTTAACTGCCGTCATTGAATCGCTAGACCAGGAAGGGCGCGGTGTTGCACATTTAGAAGGCAAGACTATCTTCATTGAAGGTGCACTTCCGACTGAGAAGGTGACTTTTCAATCGTACAAAGTCAAACCTAGTTATGAAGTGGGCCGATTAGTGCAGGTTATAAAGCAATCCAATTTACGCGTTACGCCTAAATGTATTCATTATTCCGTGTGTGGCGGGTGCAAACTTCAGCATTTGGATTTTACTGGCCAAGTAGCCACCAAACAGCGGCTACTCGAAAATGATTTGTGGCACATCGGTAAAGTTAAACCTGAAAATATGTTGCCGCCTTTATATGGCCCCGTTTGGGGCTATCGCCATAAAGCGCGTTTGAGCGTTCGATATGTAGAAAAAAAACAACGCGTGCTAGTGGGTTTTAACGAAAAAGGTACGCGCTTCGTGGCGGATATGAATAGCTGCGAAGTGCTTACGCCTGAGGTCTCAGCGCTCATAGCGCCGTTACAAGATCTGATATTTAAGCTTAGCTTGCGTGAACAGATTCCGCAGATTGAGTTGGCAGTGGGTGAGACGGTCAATACTAAGCCAGTAATTGTGCTGATTTTCCGCATAATGGCAGCGCCAAGTGCTGATGATGAAATTTTGTTAAAAGCTTTTGCAGATGACTATGCTGTACAAGTGTGGACACAAACCAAAGGCCCAGAGACTATCAAGCCGTTTTGGCCCACAGAAGAACAAAATGCAGCGCAAGGTCAGCAATTGCAATATAGCCTGCCTGAGTTTGACCTGACATATCCGTTCAAACCCAATGAATTCACGCAAGTGAACCCGCAGATCAACCAAGTGATGATTCGCCGTGCCATGCAGTTACTTAAACCGCAAGCACATGAAAAAATAGCAGATTTCTTTTGCGGCATCGGTAATTTTACATTGCCTATTGCACGTAGCGGCGCGCAAGTGCTAGGTTTAGAAGGCTTGGCGAATCTGGTAGACCGTGCGAATGAAAGTGCAGCACTCAATAATATTCAGCATACAGAATTTGGCGTGGCAGATTTATTCAAAATGACACCTGAGGCTTTAACCAGTTTAGGCCATTTTGATAAATGGCTGGTAGATCCGCCCCGCGACGGTGCGTTTGAACTGATTAAGTCCTTAGACGACAGCAATAGTCCGCAGCGTATTGTTTATGTTTCTTGTAACCCTGCCACATTGGCGCGGGATGCCGGTGTGCTGGTGAATGAAAAAGGCTACACACTTAAAGCAGCAGGCGTTATCAATATGTTTTCGCACACAGCCCACGTCGAGTCGATTGCACTTTTTGAACGTGCCGTTATTTAGTTCTTGGGCATCAGTGAACGTTTTTAAAAATATATACATATAAACAAACCTCATACGGATTGCATAATCTAGTAAAATTGAATGCTATGAATGCATTTAGATTAATGGCTGGAGTTTGTTTAAGTTTAATTTTTACGCATGCTATCGCAGAGACTGATACTTCAATAAATCAAAGCGCAGTACCGGCAAGTAAGCAGGAAATTGTATTTGCCATTGCACAAATGCCGCTTAATTTAGATCCGCGTTATGCGACTGATGCAGCCTCCGCGCGCGTTAACCGGTTAGTCTATCAAAGTCTGGTAGATTTCAACGCACAATCAAAAGTCGTCCCTAGCTTAGCTTCCTGGGTCCAGATAAGCCCTACAGAATATCGTTTCACGCTTAATAAAAACCGGGCATCGTTTCATCATCATCTACCGCTGACTGCATATGACGTTAAAGCGACTTACGAATCTTTAATCGCACTTAAAGATTCGCCGCAATCAGCAGAGTTTTTGAATATCCAAGCGATTCAAGCTGTCGATAATGACACTGTTATATTTCAATTAAAACAGGCAGACAGGAGTTTTCCGGCTAAGTTGATTGTTGGCATATTGCCGGCCGATTTGATTACAAAAAAACATGATTTCTCTCACAACCCAATTGGTAGCGGTAGTGTGAAGTTTGTGTTATGGCAAAATAAACTCACTTTAAAACGTATAAGAGATAATCAATCAATTAGTCTGGTTGAGGTCAAAGATCCTACTGTGCGCGTGCTAAAACTGCTACGTGGCGAGGTGGATCTATTGCAGGGGGAATTGCCCCCGGAGCTGGTTAAGTACCTACAAACTAAACCTGAAATTAGCGTTAAAACGACGGCAGGCGCTAATTTTTCATATCTTGGTTTAAATATGCAAGACCCGGTATTGAAAAATATCAATGTACGGCAAGCCATCGCCCATGCCATTGATCGCGATGCGATCATTCAAAAAGTGATGTCTACAAATACACGAATTTCCGGAGCGATTTTACCGCCGGAGCATTATACAAATGAAAGCAGCCTCCAATTAAAACCCTATAGTTACAATCCAGTATTAGCTAAACAATTGCTGGTAGAAGCAGGGGTAAAATTGCCCCTTAAACTCGTTTATAAAACATCGACTGATGCACAGCGCGTACGTTTTGCCACAATCATGCAGGCGCAGATGCAACCTGCAGGGATTGACTTGGAAATTCGAAGTTTAGACTGGGGTACTTTTTTTGAGGATGTAAAACAAGGAAGATTCCAATTATTTGGCCTTACTTGGGTTGGTATCAAAACACCGGAAATTTACAGCAAAGCATTAGGATCAGATAGTTTCCCGCCTAATGGCTTTAATCGTGGACGCTATACAGATAAAGAGTTGGATAAACTACTGGTGAAAGAAGATTGGTCTCAAGCAACAATGCGTATCCATAACGAGTTACCTTATATCCCGCTTTGGTATGAAGGCCAATTTGCGGCTATGCGTAAAAACATTAAAAACTACTCGCCTAAAGCGGACGGCAATTGGGACGACTTAACGACAATCGCCAGGTCGGCTACAATAACTCACTATGCATATTGAAATCTCCATCC
>DASQFK010000268.1:0-10526 GCA_035633175.1 Methylotenera sp. | reverse complement strand
CACTCACTTTTGATTTTCTGGAAGACCGCGCCGATAGCCAAAGGCCCGCGCCGATATTGCCAGATTTATTTAATTAGTTTTGTAGGTTGGTGCTGAAGCTTGCGAAGCCCAACAATCACGGTGAACGTTGGGCTGCATTACATTTAGCCCAACCTACGGGCTAACCACCAATTATCTTTACTGTCATTCCGTGCTTGACACGGAATCTAGTGACTTCTGGTTTTGTGCTTTGCTTTTGCAAAGACTTTTTTGTTTCGGCTGGATTCCGTGTCAAGCACGGAATGACGGAGTTTGAAAACTGTATGGATAAACAATCAACCGTGAAACTTAACTAGACTTTTATCCCCTTCTGCCGCGCCGAGCAGCGCAACCATCATGGGAGTTTTCGGCAATCGATTGTTTGAGTTCCGCGGTGGCTTGCGTTTTTTGCAAGACGCTAGGGCGAGTTTTCGATTGACGCCCATGATGGTGAGCAGCACAGGGAACCAGCGGAAGTGGGGTGCCCTTTTATTTGGTTACTTTGTTTTGGGCAAGCAAAATAAAGTAACTCGCCTAGTGGCGAAAAGAAATGTTATCAAAAAAAATATCTAATATGCCAATATTAATAGTTACTTTGACAAACAGCTTTTAATAACGTATTTCGCCCCAAACCATGCAAAAAAGATACTAAATAAAAATGAAAATACACCCATAAAAACAATCAAAAGATATTGATCTCTTCTGTGTTTTATAAGCTGCGCGTAATTTTTGACCTCAACCCCATTTACATACAACTCAACTACATTGGGCGCAGAAATAGAAAATAAATCACTTTTATCTACATAGGCTACTATTTTTTCATTTTTTAAATGAAATATATCAACATATTTATTAATAAGACAGGCTGTGCGCAATTCTGCTACAACATGGTTGGTTATTACTTTTGCTATGGATCCACTCCCAACTCTACTGCTAAAGCAGATATCTAAAGATACAAGATTACCTTCAATGCGTTCGAATTTTTCGAGAGGCGGGAAACCATATATTTGATGGGATAAAGCTTTTAAAGTCGTTTCTGCACTAGAAAGCGCAAAAAAAATAGACGGAATTACAATAAGACAATACATAAATATTTCGAAAAAAGTGAATTTTTTAAACTTCATAAATAATTTACTCATCTGAAAATAACCCTCAACCCCTCGGCGGTCCACCCCATAAATCATGCCCATCTGCACTATAAATCTCCACCTCTACAAAATCACCAGGCGTTAAACCTTCAGCATCTTCCATAAACACCACACCATCAATCTCTGGTGCGTCGGCTTTAGTACGTCCAATCGCCTCAAAACTACCGTCTTCTAACTGGTTAATTTCATCTACTAAGACAGTTTGCATGCTACCAATTTTAGCTTGCAGTTTTGCTGCACTGATGCGCTCTTGCACTTCCATGAATCGTGCTAGGCGCTCCTCTTTCACTTCTTGCGGCACGTGGTCTGGCAGGTCGTTGGCTTTTGCGCCATCTACTGCTGAATAGGTAAAACAGCCTACCCTATCCAATTGTGCTTCTTCTAAAAAGTCGAGCAGCATTTTGAAGTCATCTTCTGTTTCGCCAGGAAAACCTGCGATAAAGGTACTACGCACGGTAATATCTGGGCAGATTTCGCGCCATGCTTTAATGCGTGCCAGATTATTTTCAGCATGCGCTGGGCGCTTCATTGCTTTTAAGATACGCGGGCTGGCGTGTTGAAATGGCACATCTAAGTACGGCAAAATCAAGCCATCAGCCATCAACGGTATAACTTCATCCACGTGTGGATACGGGTATACATAGTGTAAACGCGTCCAAACACCTAACTCGCTTAAGCTTTGGCAAAGCTCGGTCATGCGTGTTTTTACTGGACGGCCATTCCAAAAACCAGGGCGGTATTTCACATCTACACCATAAGCACTGGTATCTTGCGAAATGACTAGAATCTCAGAAACGCCAGCATTTACTAAATTCTCCGCTTCATTCAGCACTTCGCCAATCGGACGGCTGACTAAATCGCCGCGCATGCTTGGAATAATGCAGAAGCTGCATCTGTGGTTACAGCCTTCTGAAATTTTAAGGTAGGCATAATGGCTGGGTGTTAAACGTATGCCTTGTGGCGGCACTAGATCAATAAATGGTTCATGTAACTTAGGCAAATTAGCATGAACATGTGTCATCACTTCTTCAAGCGCGTGTGGGCCAGTCACGGCTAATACACTAGGGTGAGCTGCTTCTACTACGCCTTTTTTAGCGCCTAAACAACCAGTAACAATCACTTTACCATTTTTGTTAATCGCTTCACCAATCGCATCTAAAGACTCCTGCACTGCAGAATCAATAAAGCCGCAAGTATTCACGACAACCAAGTCAGAGTCTTCATAGCTGGCTGAAATCTCGTAGCCTTCCGCACGTAATTGGGTGAGAATACGCTCTGCATCTGAACCCGCTTTGGGACAGCCTAGCGATACAAAACCGACTTTAGGAATAACCGCACCTTTTGTGGTTTTGACAGTGTTTTTAGTGATGACTGAACTCATGAATATTGACTCTAATTTTAAAAATACTTAATAAATAAATTCTAACTTATGTACATAATCGCAATTGCTTGGTTATATGTCACTGTACTGATGGCAGCTACTGAAAAAACTATAACGGCTGGTTTGCTCACCTTCATATTTTACGGGCTACTACCTTGTGCTTTATTGCTATGGATTCTTGGGGTAAAGCACCGACGCCATAAAAAAATCGCTAAACAACGCACTAAACATCTAGGCGATGACGATATGCACCAGCCAGATAGTTCCCACACCGAGGCTAATGAGTAGCACCTGACTTAGGGTGGCTTTTAATTCAGTGCGCTTATGTAAGCCTGGGATTAAATCTGCCACTGCCACGTATAGCAAACTAGATGCCGCTAAACCTAAAATAATCGGTATCCAGCTTTGTACATATTGCAAGGCATAGTAAGCCATTAAACCACCTACCATCGTGGCTAAACTTGAAACTAGATTAAATATCAACGCCTGTTTTTTGCTATAGCCAGAATGTAACAGAATTAAAAAATCGCCTACTTCTTGCGGAATTTCATGTGCAATAATCGCCAGCGCAGTGACTAGCCCAAGTTTCACATCTACCATGAACGCAGCCGCAATTAAAATACCATCAATAAAGTTATGGAAAGTATCGCCTATCATAATCATCATGCCGCTGCGGCCGCTATCGTGAGCATGCCCATGCCCGTGGCTATGAATTCCTAAAATTGACGGTTGTATTGAAGGTGCTTTTGCGACCACTGCTTTATATTTTTTGGCATTTTCTGGCTGTTTTAGATTGGGATGCGTTTCTGGGCAGTTTTCTTCAGTATGTATTGCATGTACTTCACAATGGTCGCCGTGGCAATGACGCCAAATCACTAGTTTTTCCAGTACAAAGAACGTTAAGAGACCAAGTAATAGCGTGGCAGAAATGCTTTCTACACTGCTAGCCTCATTAAAAGCATGGGGCAAAATCTCTAAGAATACTGCGCCCAGCATGGCCCCGATTGCATAGCTTACTAACATGGGTACCCATGTGGCGCGTAGACTGAGTGCGAACAATCCCGCCAAGCTTACGCTCAATATGCCGCCTATTAAACTGGATAATATAATCCATGTCAGCGTGGAAAATGATGCTGTAGTAGATGCGAAGCTCAACATGGAGTTTTTAAAAGTTGCATTAAAGTGATCTAAACTGACTAAAACTAAAGTGCGTATTATAAACGAGCCATCATAAACAACCTAAGACATCGTCACATGCTGATACCTTGTTTAATCAGCTTACCCCTTGTTAAACCAAACCTGGACCACCATATTTACGAATATGTTAACCAAACCTGACGCCTTAAATACACTAATAGCACGCTTGCCCGCATTATTTATCGGGCATGGCAACCCAATGAACGCTATTACCGATAACCCTTATCGCGAAACTTGGCTGCAATTAGGTAAAACACTACCTAGACCAAAAGCAATCTTATGCATTTCGGCTCATTGGCAAACGCGTGGCACCCAAGTATGCATAGCAGAACACCCTAAAACCATTCATGATTTTGGTGGTTTTCCCGCCGAATTATTTGCACAACAATATACAGTGCCAGGCGCTCCAGAGTACGCTCAAATAGTATGCGATTTATTTACTGCAGGCATAGTAACGCCTACGCTAGAATGGGGCTTAGACCATGGTGCTTGGACTATTTTACAATCGTTATTTCCTGCTGCTGATGTGCCAGTTTTTCAGCTTAGTTTAGATGTTAATTTAGACTTTGCTGCGCACTTTGCATTAGCTAAGCAGCTGGCCAGCTTACGCGAACAAGGCGTGATGATCATTGGTAGCGGGAATATTGTGCATAATCTTGCAAGATTAAACCCGCAGGATGGTGTGACTGATTGGGCTTTCAATTTTGACGCTTATATTAAAACTGCACTGGAAACCGGTGATGATGCAGCGCTAATGGATATTACGAGGGCTGGGGATTCCGTTAACTTGGCCGTACCTTCAGCCGAGCACTATTTACCACTGTTGTATATTGCTGCCGTACGACATGCCGATGACGAAATACGATTCTTAACCGAGACTTTTGACTTAGGGTCGCTTAGCATGCGCAGCGTGATTTATCAGTAAGTGAGTTAATAAAAAATTACTTGATTAATCGCTGAGCCAGATTAGGCTAGCCATGCGCCCTGTCACATTATCGCGTCTGAATGAAAAGAAACGCGCCTCATCGGTGTAAGTACAAAAATCTTCATTCACACTGCCGCCATAAATTTGCGTCACACCAAGTTTATTTAAACGTTGTTTTGCAATTAAATACATATCACATAACCACTTGTCATTTTCATGGTCATTCTTATGTTCGCCAATTGCTTTAAATGCTTGTTCTGCTTGTGTATCATATTTTATAAAAGCCTCGCGCACATCGTGGCCCACTTCAAATGCAGTGGAGCCTATGGCTGGACCCAGCCACGCTAGAATTTCACTCGTAGGCACATGCATTTTACGAATGGCCGCTTCAATCACGCCATCACATAAGCCGCGCCAACCTGCGTGTACGGCGGCAACCACAGTACCTGCAGTATCACATAGCAGCACGGGCAAACAATCTGCCGTCATGGTGACGCATACAACATTATCTTTCGTGGTAAATGCAGCATCAGCGCTTGGTGTTAGATTATTGGCCAGACAGCCGCTATTTGCAGCATCAATCACGTCAATACCATGTACCTGATTCACCCACACAGGCTCGCTTGGCAAATATGGGCTTAACAATTGGCGGTTTTTAGCCACTGAAATGCCATCATCATTCACATGTGTGCCCAAATTCAAACTTGCATAGGGCGCAATACTCACACCACCAACACGTGTTGTTTGCAAGGCTTTAACCCTAGCTGGCGCAGGCCAGTCAGGGTGAATGAAGTTAATAGAATTAATGCTAGGCTGATTCATAGCAACTATTCATCTTCTGGCTCTAAATCACCATCATCTGCATCGATATCGTTGTCATCATAATCGCCGTCTTCAAAATCTTCGTCATCTTCATAGTCTTCATCCGCTAGGTAAGGTTCAGTACTTAATCCACCAAAACTAAACTCTAAGTCATCTTCTTCTTTGCGAGGATCTTCATGGCGCATCGCTTCCAGTAAGGCTTTCATATCATCTGCAAGTTCAATCTGCCATTCCATAAACTCATTGGTGGCAGGATGTAATAATCCCAGCTTAATCGCATGCAATGCCTGACGATTGAATTTGCTGACTTCATCACGCAGTGTCTGCGTCATGGCGCGAATCGGCACGATGCCGCGGAAGCCATACACAGGATCACCCACAATCGGCGCTTTTAGAAACTGCATATGCACGCGAATCTGATGCGTACGACCGGTTTCTAAATTACATCGCATATAGGTTTGCACTGAAAAACGCTCTAATACTTCATAACGTGTCACTGCAGGTTTACCCATACGGTTAATTGCCATTTTAGTACGCGAACGTGGATCACGGCCTATCGGTTGGTCTATCACCCCATTACGCCAGATTTGCCCCCAAATAATCGCCCGATACTCACGCTTTACAGTACGTGCTTGCAATTGACGCACTAAGTTGGTTTGTGCTGCCAATGTTTTCGCCACCACCAACAAGCCGCTGGTATCTTTATCTAGCCTATGCACAATACCCGCACGAGGCACATCTTTTAACTTCGGCTCATGAAACAATAACGCGTTTAACAGTGTACCGCTCCAATTACCCGCAGCAGGATGCACTACCATGCCAGCAGGCTTATTAATCACTAAAATATGCTCATCTTCAAATACAATAGTCAGTGGAATATCTTCTGCGGTAAATGCATAACTTTCAGGTTTAACCTGCACTTGCACTACCACTTGCTCGCCGCCCCATACTTTAGTCTTGGAAGTGCTAGGTTGGGCATTTACAGTGACTAAACCTTCTTTAATCCAAGCTTGAAGGCGTGAACGAGAATGTTCTGGCAACATACGTTGCAAGGCAACATCCAAGCGTAAACCGCCTAAATCGTGAGGAATGGTAAGTGTAAGTGCATTACTAAGTGCTTTAGTAAGAGATAGTTCAGTCGGGTCAGTCATCGGTTATAATTATAAATAATTTCTAAAGTGGATTTTGGCATGAAGTATATCTTAATTTTAATGTTTGCTTGTTTACTCAATGGCTGCGCGATTTTTGGAGCGCCAACTGAACTTGATGATACCAAAGGCTGGTCAGCAGAGCGCATCTATCAAGAAGGCGAAGCCAAGATGCGTGATAGAGACTATGACAAGGCGATTGGCTATTTTGGCAAGCTGGAATCACGTTATCCTAACGGCCGTTTTGCCGCGCAAGCACAGCTTGAAACGGCTTATGCTTACTTTAAAAAGCAAGACCCGGTGCTAAGCGTTGCAGCGGCAGATCGTTTCATTAAACTACACCCAAATCATCCAAATGTTGATTATGCTTACTATTTAAAAGGTTTGGCGGTATTTAACGAACGCGGCATTATAGAAAAACTCTCCGAACAGCAGATCAGTGATCGTGACCCACGTTCATTGCGCGATTCCTTTGTTACTTTTAAAGATTTAGTGACACGCTACCCAAATAGCCGTTATGCAAAAGACGCAACGCAACGCATGGTGTATTTAGCCAATAGCTTGGCAGAACATGAACTTCATGTAGCACGCTATTATATGAAGCGCCAAGCGTACGTGGCAGCGGTAAATCGTACTAAATATGTGCTGGAATATTACCCACAATCCCCAAGCATTGAAGAGGCATTGGTCATTATGATTAGCGCATACGATCTGTTAAGTTTAGAGGATCTAAAAAACGATACGCTACGTATATTGAAGATCAACTATCCTGACAGTGCGATGCTTGGTAAAGGCGTACCTACAGACGAGCGTGTATGGTGGAAGTTTTGGGAGAGCCTGTATTAAAAATACTTAACTAAGTGTTACTTAAGTTATAAAAAAACTCACATTCAATGTGAGTTTTTTTATTTCAACTAGTTAATGGCAAAAACTAATGTTTTTTAGCGCGCCTATCTTTATCTTCAGCATTACTTTTCGCTTTTAATTCAGCACGATGGGCCGTTTTACGACGGCGCATACTCACGATACCTTCACCAGGTTTACGTTTATCCTCATCTTCAGCAAATGGATTGCTGCCTTGCTTATATTGCACGCGTAGCGGTGTACCGGACAACTGAAAAGTTCTGCGAAAAGTTTTTTCTAAAAAGCGCGTATAGGCATCTTTCACGCCATCTACGTGGTTACCATGAATCACCACAATTGGCGGATTGCTACCGCCCTGATGCGCATAGCGCAATTTAGGTCGTATGCCTTTGCTGATGGGCGGCTGATGTTGTTGAAGTGCATCAATCAATACACGGGTAAGTTGTGGCGTTGCCAGTTTGGCAAACGCTGCTTTAAAAGCAATATCCACTGAGCCAAACAACTCTGGCAGACCCTTTTTACGTAGGGCTGAAATATAATGAAATTCAGCAAAATCAAGAAACATTAATTTTCTATCGATTTCACGTTTAACCCAGTCACGCTCTTCTTCTTTTAAACCATCCCATTTATTGATGGCCACCACTAATGCACGCCCTGCTTCTAATATATAGGCTGCCACATGCGCATCTTGCTCGGTAATGCCTTCCTGCGCGTCCACTACCAAAATCACTACATTGGCTTCTTCAATGGATTGTATGGTTTTAATGACAGAGAATTTTTCAATTGCTTCTAATACACGACCACGTTTACGTACCCCAGCCGTATCTATTAAGGTGTAATGTTTACCATTTTTTTCTAAATCAATACTAATAGAATCACGTGTAGTGCCTGGTTCATCAAATGCAATCACACGCTCTTCACCAAGCAATGCGTTTACTAAAGTTGACTTACCTACATTCGGACGCCCTACAATAGCTACTTTCGGTACTCTATCACCTGTGTAATCCTGCTCAGGCTCATCATCCACCACCTGAAAGCTTTCTAACGCTAAATCAATGATATCTTTCACGCCTTCGCCGTGCGCAGAAGAAATCGACAGCGGGTCGCCTAATCCTAATTCATGGAACTCGGCGCTGACTACAGCTCTGTTCATGCCTTCAGTTTTATTCACTGCCAACAATACCGGGCATTTGCTTCGACGTAAGCGATTCGCGATTTCCATGTCTTGTGGCGTTGCACCTTGGCGACCATCCACTAAAAAGATAATCACATCGGCTTCATCAATCGCTAATAAAGTTTGTACCGCCATGGCTTTGAGAATGCCGCTATCAGTATTTGGCTCAAAACCACCTGTGTCGACCACTAAATAAGGCTGGCTGGCGCCCACACCCCGACCATAATGACGGTCACGTGTAAGCCCAGGCAAGTCTGCCACAAGCGCATCACGGCTTTTGGTTAAGCGATTAAATAAGGTGGATTTTCCGACATTAGGTCGGCCAACTAAAACAATGGTGGGTATCATGCGACTATTCTAAATGATTCTTGCACTAAGTGATGCTTGAGGATGTAACCGTATGTAATTAATCAGATTATGTATTTAATTACATACGGTTACTTTTATTTGGTTTATATAATTTTATAACTTTTATTTAATCTGGATGGCATATAAACCACCATCACGAGTTTGCGCTAAAACGGTATTGGTATTGATCAGCGCCATTTGCGCCATTACAGGGCTATCGTCAGTTTTAATTCTAGAAGCTAATGCGCCATCTTCACGGCTTAAAAAGTGCACGTAGCCTTCAATATCGCCAACTGCAACCAAGCTACCCATTGGCACCGGCGCACTGAGGCGGCGGTTTTTGAGCGCAGCTTGGCGCCAAAAGCTTTTGCCCGTCGTGTAATCAAGGGCATATACGGAACCAAGTGAGTGAGATACAAAAATGCGGCCATCTTCTACATTTAAACCAGTCAAACTTGAAATATCACGATTCCAAACCACCCGGCCAGTTAATCTATCTACCGCTGCAATTCTGCCTTGGTATGCTACTGCGTACACGAGCGGGCCATCTACCACGGGCAAGCTAGTAATATCTGCGATCCGCTCAATTTCAGTGACCCCTTTAGGTTGCGCCACAGAAGCTTCCCATAAAACCTTGCCATTATCAGCACGTACGGCAACCAGCTTACCGCCTGCAAAACCAGCATACACTGCACCGCTATCAACCACCACACCAGCGCTACTACGTAAAGTGAGTGATGGACTACTGCGGTCATACACCCATTTGCGGCTACCATCATTAGCATTAATGCCATAAATGCGGCTATCGCCAGTACGAACAATCACCGTACCATCAAAATATTTTGGTGCGCTTAATACCTCACTGCTAAGCTTAGATTTCCATTGCAGTTTGCCTGCAATATCATAAGCATACACTGCACCCGCCTGTGTCCCTACCAGGACTAGGCTGCCGCCAACACCAACACCGCCAGAAATTTTCTCGCCAGCCTTCACACGCCAGACTTGGGCGCCATTAGTTACATCAAGCTTGACTACTTCACCTTCGGCGCTTGCGGCATAGGCATAGCCTGCTTCAATCACAGGGGTAAATTCAAAATCTTCAGATGTACCAACTTTTGCGCTCCATAGCACCTTGGTGGTAGCCGTTTCTTTAAGCTCAGTTAATGGTTCAGGCGGATCCGTTAACTCTGGGCCAAAAACTTTTTCGGAAACACTAGTTTGAATATCTGTGATTGTGCTGCAAGCTGCCAGCGCTAGCATGCTCAATAGAGCAATAAGACTCAACGGTGTTTTAATAAATTTATGTAACAACAATCTGTACCCCTGCTTGATTAAATGATGCAAAGAATAATTTAAGCTTTGATTAACTTAGCACTTCAATTAAGCCAGTAGTTAAATTAACCTAGTGCTTCAAGTTTTTGCTGTGTAATCGTACGATATTTGCCTTTAGGATCTAACTTTAGCAAGGCCTCTTCGTAAGCTTTTTTCGCCTCAGCATTTT
>DASQFK010000267.1:0-13178 GCA_035633175.1 Methylotenera sp. | reverse complement strand
CGTTTCATCTGCCAATAGCGCCAGATCCTGACCGCGTTTGACTTGGCTTCCTACATCGACTAGTACCTGCTTGATACGCAATCCGCCAATCTCTGCACTCACTTGCGCCTCTTGCCAGGCACTCACTGCACCATTCATCGTGATGCTGACCGACCAATCCTGTAATTGCGGCTGCACGGTTTCTACGGCTAAAGCTGCTTTTGCGCTTTCACTCGATTTTTCATCAGCAGTTGCCTTGCTGGAACGATTCGAGATAAAGAATAAAGCAGTTGCAAGCAACAGAATTACAACTGCAGCAATAATCCAGTAACGTGATTTGATATTGTTCGTTTTAATCATTTTTTGCTTTCATTGCTTTTGGATTCATTACCGATAATGACATTACGGCTAGTATTTTCTGGTACGTTGGTATTAGCTGCACTATATTGCCAGCCACCGCCCAGTGCCTTATACAAGGCGATCCAGTATTGCACACGATCTTTCTGTTGCGTGATATGGCTAAGTTCAGCTGTAATCAGTTGGCGGCGGGTATCTTCCAGTGTAATCAAGCTAATACCGCCAGCACGCCAGTTAATTTCTGCCGCTGTGTAATAGCGACGATATTGCTCGGTACTGATTTTTTCTGTGCTTTCACGGCGTACGGCGCTATCCAAATTAACTAGGGTTTGTTCAACTTCTTTTACCGCATCGCGAACATCCTGTTGATAAGTTGCCAACGCGACGGTGTAATTCGCTTCAGCGATGGTGACGTCGGCTTTACGCTTTCCGCCATCGAATATAGGCAGGCTGATAGAAGGCCCAAATGACCAGGTATTCCCGCTGCTGGAAAAAGTACTGCCGCTGATTTTGCTATGTCCTATGGAACCCAACAAAGACAACTTTGGAAAGCGGTTTGCCGTAGCCACTCCTGTATCAGCGCTGGCAGCAGCCAGATTGCGTTCGTCTGCTATTAAATCAGGCCGTTGCGTAATCAAATTGGCGGGAACTCTATCTATATTGAATTCGGCCGGTTGCGGCAATACGGTTATTTCCTGTGGAGATAATATCTCCCTCACTTTTGGCTCATTAATATTGGTCAGCGCTACTAACGCTTTCACCGTGTTATCACATTGCGCTTGCTGGTTAATCAGGCTGGATTCCGTCGCGCGCAAACTGGCTTCGGCTAGAGAAGCATCTGCAGGAGCTGAAAAACCAGCATCTGCCAATATTTTTGTTAAGCGTGAAGTTTCACTTTTAGAGGTCATTGCTTGCTGGTAAGCAGCCACGGATAACTGGCAAGCGCGGTAATCCACATAATTGGTGGCGACTTCTGCCGCTAAACTCACTCTGGCAGTATGCCAATCGCTTTGTTTGGCTTCTACTCTCGCTTCTGCTGCTTGTTTTGCAAATTTAATGCCGCCAAATAAATCAATCTCCCAACTTGCATCAAACGCCCCAACTGTAGAGGTACTAATCCCGCTAGAACTACCTATGCCAGTGGATGTGGCAGATTGTGAACGAGTGGCAGAAGCATTCCCCGTCACAGAGGGCAAGCCTTGCGCACGCGCTGAAATGCTACTGGCACGGGCGGATTTGATATTCGCTAGCGCAATATCCAGGCTTGGACTATCAGCCTGCGCTGCTTTTATTAGCTGATTAAGGGCAGGGTCATTAAATTGCCCCCACCAGTCGATTAACAGGCTTACATTGCCGTTGTGTGGAAGATTGTCTTTGGCAAGTGCAGTCGGCGTTTTGGCTTGCCAGCTATCTGGCATTTTGATCGCTTTTTTAATATATTCCGGAAAAACACTGCAGCCATTCAGCAGCAAAACAGCGCTTAGTATCAGTCCGGTGTTAGATATTAATTTCAGTTTCATGTCTTTTTGTGTGACTCTTTATTGTTAGCTACTTTGCTTGTGGAGTTATTTAGTCTTTGATGCGCCGTGCAAAAATATTTCTACCACATAGCTGATATGTGCTTTTGCATCCCAATCTTCTGCCAGTAAACCCATCAAAGCATTGTGACGCGGTTCAGAAACCAGCATCTGGCAAAACATAATGGCCGCCTTTTCCACATTCTCAATCTGCAGTTCGCCTTTTGCTATTTGTTGACGCAGGTAATTAGCAATCACCGCCTGTATCCGTTGCTGCCCTATCGCCTTCATTTTATTGGTCACTTCTGGAAAACGCGCCGCTTCAGCGACACCCATGCGGTAAAGGGAAATCAACTGCGGACTGGTCACCCGAGCCATCATCATTTCGCCAATAGCACACAACCCAGCCTCTGCAGACATAGCATCAAGACCTGCAATAGACTGTATTTGTTCAACGTCACGCTCTACCATGTGCGCCACGGAGGCCACCATTAAATCCGCCTTATTTTTGTATAAGCCGTAAATAGTGCGGGTTGAAAACCCTGCAGTGCTGGCGATTTTTGCCATACTGGCCAGCCCGTAACCGTCATGCATGAAGATATTCAATGCGCAATCCAATAGGTTACTCAATCTTTCATTTTCCGTCCCCGACCGCGGACGACCTAGTTTAGGCTTAGGCTGAGTGTGATTCATTTTTAAGTCTTGAGTGATTAGTTGTGGCACCATTTTTGAAAACCAGTATTAAAATTACGCTAAACAATACATTAATAAAAATAAAACGTTTCATTTTCATTATGCCATTGTTGGCAGTATATGTAAGTACAAAACTGGTAAACTTGTGTAAAGATTTGTGAAAAATTAATAACCCTCTAAAGAACGCTTTGATAAATTGAAATGCAATCCATTAAAAATATACTGTCTGCCCATGTGTCAGCCTTAAGTGAAGCCAATAATTTAAGTATTAAAGAAGCTAAATTTGAGATTCAGCTCATATTGCAATTCGTATTAAAAGTGAATCGTGCATGGCTTATTGCTCATGAAAATGATGCCTTGGCTATTCATCATGAACAGGCTTTTCACCTATTATTGGCGCGCCGCTTAGCGAGTGAACCCATCGCTTACATATTAGGTAAGCGCGAATTTTATGGATTGGATTTGATGGTGACACCTGATACGCTAATCCCTAGACCCGATACAGAAACGCTGGTAGAAGCTGCATTAGCGAAAATCCCAAATAATGCGAATTACTCGATATTAGATTTAGGCACGGGTACGGGCGCGATTGCATTGGCGATTGCTACGCATCGCCCAAACGCCTCTATCATTGCAGTGGATGCTTCTAAAGCTGCGCTGGAAATCGCCCTGCAAAACGCGCAAAACTTACATCTTTTGAATGTTGAATTTGTATTAAGTGATTGGTTTGATAAATTAGACGGGGAAAGATTTGATGTAATAGTCAGTAATCCGCCCTATATCGAACAAGATGACGCCCATCTATCACAAGGCGATTTACGTTTTGAACCTATATCGGCATTAGCATCCGGCATCGATGGCTTAGATGATATTCGCCAAATTATTGATAACTGCCTGATTCACTTAAAGCCACAAGGCTGGTTAATGTTGGAACACGGTTACGACCAAGCTGTGCAAGTTGCAGATTTAATGGCAGAAACTGGTTTGGTAGATATCACCACACTTAGAGACTTGGGCGGTAATCATCGCGTTACTATCGCTAGAAATCCACTGATTGTAAGCACACATTGGGATTAACTACTACCGAGCTCATCAATATAAATCAGGTTAACGTCAGGGCTGAAGAGGTGCAGTGCGCTTCACCTAACCCATAGTATAATTATAATATGCAAGTAAATAACTCTGTTGGCATTGTTGCCCCCCAAACTGCGCACTTCAATACACCGCTAGTATTAAAAAGCGGTACAGTATTGCCACAATTTCAATTAGTTTATGAAACTTATGGCACCTTGAATGCCGATAAATCCAATGCGGTTTTAATCTGCCATGCACTCTCTGGTACCCATCATGTGGCGGGTAAATATGCTGAAGAGGATAAATATCCGGGCTGGTGGGACAACTTAGTAGGTCCAAACAAACCGCTGGATACCAATAAATTTTTTGTCATTGGCGTGAATAACTTAGGTGGCTGTCACGGCAGTACTGGCGCTGCTAGTATTAATCCAGCAACCGGCAAACCTTGGGGCTCACAATTCCCCGTCTTAACCGTGGAGGATTGGGTGAGCTCCCAAACTCTATTAGCGGACTATTTAGGCATCAAGCAATTGGCTGCAGTAGTCGGCGGCAGCCTAGGCGGCATGCAAGCATTGCAGTGGACCATCGCTTATCCTGAACGTGTACGGCATGCGCTGGTGATTGCCTCTGCTCCTAATCTGACCGCACAAAATATGGCGTTCAATGAAGTCGCGCGCCAAGCGATTATCACGGACCCGGAGTTTCATGGCGGCGACTATTATGCGCATGGCGTAGTGCCAAGACGAGGATTGCGCATTGCTCGGATGCTTGGGCACATTACCTATTTAAGTGATGATGCAATGGGCGCCAAATTTGGCCGCAAACTTAAAGAAGGCATTCAATATAGTTTTGATGCTGAGTTTGAAATGGAATCCTACTTGCGTTATCAGGGTGACAAATTTGCTGGCGAGTTTGATGCGAACACCTACTTACGCATGACGCGTGCGCTGGATTATTACGATCCGGCATTAGCCTATAAGGGCGATTTAAGCAAAGCGCTAGAACAAGTGAAAGCGCAGTTTCTAGTATTGTCCTTTACCAGCGACTGGCGTTTTTCACCTGCCCGCTCACGCGAAATTGTAAAAGCCTTGCTGGATAACGAACGTACCGTGAGTTATGCGGAGGTGACTGCAGCACATGGGCACGATGCGTTCTTAATGCCAGATCCGCATTACCATGCGATTTTACGCAGCTATTTAAGCAATATTGAGGTTGGCAGCTAATATGCAGAATGAGGTAAAAAATCTAAGCATTACAAAATTTAGGCACGATTTTGCCATTATTGCAGGTTGGCTGCCGTTTGGCGCCAAGGTGCTCGATCTAGGTTGTGGCGATGGCACCTTGCTGCAATATTTGAAAGCTTCATTGGAAGTGCGGGGCTACGGCGTAGAAAAAGATGATGCGAATTGGCTGGCTTGTATGTCCAGCGGCATCAATGTCATTCAAATGGACTTAGAAAGTGGTTTGTCCGGTTTCGAAGATCAGTCGTTCGATACCGTGATACTCTCGCAAACGCTGCAAGCCATGCATAACACTGAAGGCATTGTGCGTGAAATGTTGCGCGTGGGCCGCGAAGTGATTGTCACTTTCCCCAACTTTGGCTACTGGCGACATCGCGTGCAGTCTATCAACGGCAGAATGCCTGTGTCTAGGAACCTGCCCTATCAATGGTATGACACACCCAATGTGCATCTATGCACTATCACTGATTTTGATCAATTTTGTATCGATTGCAATATCAGGGTAAAAGAACGCCTGGTATTAACAGAAAACCAGCCAGTGACGTTTATGCCAAATCTAATGGGCAGTTTAGCCATGTACAGGCTAGAAAGTAATGCGTCAGTTAGTTAAGCTAAAGCTATCTTGAATCGAGTTGATTGACTGAACTACGCATCCACCATAGCATAGCGATCCCTGGTACCGCCATCATGACTGAAAACAAGAAGAAGTTTCCCCAGCCGATACTTTCTGATAACACGCCTGCAACCGGGCTGACATAAATGCGCCCCACCGCCGCCAAGGCCGATAATAAAGCATAATGAGTCGCGCTAAACTGGTTATTACATAGGCTCATCAACAACGCTACAAACGCGGCGGTACCCATGCCGCTGGTTATATTCTCCAGCGCAATCGCACTCATCAATAAAATGTCTATTTGCGTTGGGTCTGTAATCGAAACGAACCCTAAATCAAATGGCATTAATGTAAAACTACCCCAGGCGCCTTTTCCTAATATAGCCAGCGCATAAAAACCAAAATTTGACAGTAGTTGCAATATCCCAAAGCTCATTAAAGCTTGAAATAATGTTAAGCGCAGCATCAATAAGCCGGCCACAAATGCCCCGATAATCGTAAGCCAGATACCGATGATTTTATTGACTATACCCACTTCAATTTGGCTGAACAACATGCCTTTTAATAAAAATGGCGTGAATAAACTGCCTGCAAAAGCATCTCCTAGCTTATAGAAAATAATCAACATTAAAAAAGCCCATGCACTTTTTTGGCTAAAATAGCTGGCAAGCGATTGATTGAGTGTGGCGAAACCGACTATTTGCGAAGCTTTGATACCTAAAGGCAATGCAACGCTGATGCTGGCCAATATATATACAAGTTGCGTCCATTTATCAGCACCTCCTAGATCAACTCCTGCCAAGGTAAAAGCTAACCTCGTTAAGTAGATTCCTGCTGAAACGCCTAGCACCAAGGCTAAAAAACCCAGCAATTCTTTTTTTGGCTCCGAGTTTAAAGGTTTGGCTTCACTTTGCACTTTAGGCAAAAATAGCAGGGAAAAACATGCTGCAAATAACATTAACCCAGCCATTACCGCGTATACCCGACTCCAGCTATGCCATTGCTCGGCCCAAATGAGCGCAATACCTCCAGATAAGATCATACCCATACGATAGCCAAGTACTGACATCGAGGCGCCGATGCCGCGTTCATTGGCTGCCAGCAAATCTGTACGATAAGCATCAATCACAATATCTTGAGAAGCAGATAAAAAAGCCACTAGCAGTGCCATCATCGCGAAAATGATAGGGGCAATACTAAAGTTAAGCGTCGATAAGTAGTAAATACTAGCCGCTAATAACAATTGACTCACAATCAGCCAGCCACGTCGGCGCCCGAACAATGGCAGTTCGAAACGATCCATCAAGGGCGCCCATAAAAATTTAAATGTGTATGGAACACCCACTAGCGCCAAAAAACCGATAGTGGCCACAGTCACGCCATCGGTAATAAGCCACGCTTGCATAGCTTGCCCTGTGAGTGCGAGTGGCAGCCCAGATGCAAAGCCTAAAAATAAAATGGAAATGAGCCTTTGTAAACGCTGAAAGTGACTAAACATGAGGCTTTATATTTATTAGTAAAACCACATTCTAACGAAAGACAATTGCCGCTGTGTAATTATTGTTTGAGATTTTAGTGAGTGAAGTTGATGGACTTGGAATATAAACATGCAGAGATAATCCAGTAAGCGTCTAAATTATGCAAACAGCCAAAATTAACTGTAAGCAATCGAACAGGTTTTCGACTAAATAATACTAAAAGCTCTTAAGGAAGTATTGTGAAAAAAGCGAGTCGTCTATTAGTGATATTGTCATTATTAAGCCAGCCATTAGTAAGCTTGGCTGCAGAGTGCCATGCAAAAAGCGGCGCGCAAACAGTGCCGCTACTTGAACTTTATACTTCGGAAGGCTGCAGCAGTTGCCCACCCGCGGACAAATGGTTAAGCGGTCTTAAGTTAAGCGCCAACAAAGTGGTACCGCTCGCTTTTCATGTGGATTATTGGGATTATATCGGCTGGAAAGATCGGTTTTCAGATTCCAAGTACAGCAAGAGACAACGCAAAACTGCCGCATTCGGTGGTGCAGGCTTTGTTTACACGCCACAATTCGTATTCAACGGCCGCGACTTTAGAGGCTCAGATAATTCGCGCTTAAATCAAGGCATCGAAAATAGCTTAAAGCAAGCAGCTCGTACCAATTTAACCTTAGATGCCATAAATCAGCCTAATGGTGAAATATTAATTAAAGCGACCGCGCAAGCCGTTAAAACCTGTGATATAAAAAATTCGGATATCTTCATTGCCATTTATGAGAATAAATTAGTGAGTAAGGTGAAGGCAGGTGAAAATAATGGCCGCGAACTTAAACATGACTATGTTGTGCGTGATTTTTTGGGCGCGTATCAATTGAATAATAAAAATGAGTTTGTAAAAACAATCATGTTAAAACCTGAATGGAAAAATCGTAATGCCGGTGCGGTGATTTTTGTACAGAATTCGCGTAATGGTGAGATTTTACAAAGCCTGCAATTGCCTTTATGTAGTTAATTGTAATGCTTGCAAATCAATCATACCTGTAGTTAATAATCAAGGGCGCATGATCGCTGAAACGCTCTTGCTTATAAATGCTTGCAGTAGCTGCTTTAGCCGCCATTGCAGGTGTGGCGATTTGGTAGTCAATCCGCCAACCCACGTTTTTTGCCCATGCTTGACCACGATTACTCCACCATGTATAGCATTCGTCTGTAGTTTCTGGATGCAAGCTACGGTAAACATCTACCCACCCAACTTGATTAAATAAACCGGTTAACCAAGCGCGCTCTTCGGGTAAAAAGCCTGAATTTTTCTTATTGCCTTTGTAGTTTTTAAGGTCAATCTCTTGGTGTGCGATATTCCAATCGCCACAAATGATAACTTCACGACCACTGGCAACCAACGCCTGCAAATGCGGCAAAAAGCGTTCCATTACACTGAATTTAAAAGTTTGACGTTCTTCACCACTAGAACCGCTAGGCAAATACAGCGAAATGACGCTTAAATTGCCAACACTTGTATTATTAAATTGGCACTCTAAATATCTGCCTTCGCTATCAATATCCGCCACGCTCGTATGGGCATGGCCTAAAATTGAATTACCTAAACCCTCTATAACCTTGTCTGGTTTAGCTTTAGAATAAATACCTACACCGCTATAACCCTTTTTTTCTGCATAATGAAAATTGCCGTAATACCCTTGCGGATTTAGCATCTCATCTGTCATATCAGCCTGCTGTGCCTTGATTTCCTGCATGCAAACAATGTCAGCATCTTGTGTTTTCAACCAAGCTTGAACACCTTTATTTGTTGCAGAGCGAATGCCATTTAGGTTTAGCGATATAATCTTCAAAACTTTATTCCTTATTTACTTTAATTATGAACCATACCAATCAAGACCAAAGTCAAAACCAGTTCAGACAAGAGTTTATCGCATTTGCCATCAAAAAAGAGGTATTACGTTTTGGCGAATTTAAAACCAAAGCTGGTCGTTTAAGCCCTTACTTTTTTAATGCCGGCCTATTTAATGACGGTGAAAGCTTGATGAAACTAGGCGAATTTTACGCAGCGGCGATTACTAATTCCGGCATTCAATTCGATATGCTGTTTGGTCCAGCGTACAAAGGCATTACCTTAGTAGCAAGTATTGCAATCGCGTTTGCCAAAAATGGTCACAATGTACCTTTCGCCTACAACCGCAAAGAAGCCAAAGATCATGGTGAAGGTGGTGTCATTGTGGGTAGCCCACTTAAAGGTCGCGTTCTCATCATTGATGACGTAATTTCGGCAGGCACTTCGGTACGAGAATCTGTTGAACTTATTAATGCTAATGCTGCCAGCGCTTGCGGGGTAGCGATTGCCATTGATAGGCAAGAAAAAGGCTTAGGTGAGCTGTCTGCAGTGCAAGAAGTGATACAAATCAATCAAATTCCCGTATGTTCCATTACAAATCTACACGATTTAATGCGTTATTTGGAGAACCAGCAAGATATGGCACACAGTTTGCATGCAGTCAAAATATATCGCCAACAATACGGTGTAGATTGACTTTAAACTGGATAAAAATGACTAAAGTATTAAAAACTAAAATATTAGCCAGCAATATTAACAGGACAGCCAAACAATCAATAAACTTATCTATGCTGAGTTTATTAGTGCTCATGGCTTTTATGCAATATGCGCATGCTGATGCGAGCAAAATTGTAAAATGGAAAGACGATAAAGGCGCAACACACTATGGCGACAGTGTTCCGGCGCAATATGCAAATCGTGAAAACTCCGTCATTAGCAAACAAGGTATTACAGTACAGCGCAACAAACCGATTAGCTACCAAGATAAAGCGCTTGACCTTGCTAAACAGGAACAAGATAAAAAAGATAAAGCTTTGCTAAGTGCATTTACTGAGGAAGGTGAAATTGATTTAGCACGTGATCGTAATTTACAGCTTGATAAAGTGACCATTGAAGGCCTGGAACTGCAAAAAACCAATAGTCAAAAAAAGCTATTAGAAAATCAAAAATACGCGAGCGATTTTATCAAAAGAAAAAAACCAGTGCCTACTGACTTAAGTACCGATATTAAAAGTAGTCAAGCAGAAATTACAAAGCATGACCAACAAATTGCTGAACGCAAAGCCTCAATGGAAAATATTCGCAAACGTTTTGATGATGATAAAAAACGTTATATTGCGCTTAGAAACCCTACGAGCAACACTTCCACCGAAACTCCTGTAAAACCCTAAATTTCTACAACAACCTATAAATCATAAGGCTTTTAAAGCTCATCAAGCGCTTAAAAAAACTAAGCTGTCAGTTTTTTCTTCAGCAACTCATTCACTTGCGCTGGGTTAGCTTTACCTTTTGACGCTTTCATCGCTTGACCAACCAATGCGTTAAAAGCTTTCTCTTTACCTGCTTTAAACTCTTCCACCATCACTGCGTTAGCGGCTAAAACTTCATCAATAATCGCTTCAATCGCGCCACTGTCGGATTCTTGTTTTAACCCTTTAGCTTCAATAATGGCATCCACATCACCTTCAGCATTCCATAAAGCCTCAAACACCTGCTTAGCCGCATTGTTTGAAATGGTATTGTCAGCAATACGTTTTAGTAACTGGGCTAACTGTAATGCAACAATTGGTGAATCGTTAATACCTTTATCTTCTGCATTTAATTTAGCAGCAAGCGTGCCCATCACCCAATTAGCCGCTTGTTTGGCATCCGCGCCCGCATCAACAGTAGTAACGAAATAACCCGCTAAATCTCTTGAAGACGTCAGTGCGCTTGCATCGTAGCTAGACAAACTATACTGCGCTTCAAAGCGCGCCTTCATGGCCTCTGGAAGTTCTGGCATATGCGCTTTAACCGCTGCTTTATCTGCTTCAGTAATGACTAAAGGCAACAAATCTGGGTCTGGGAAATAGCGATAATCATTCGCTTCTTCTTTACTACGCATAGAACGCGTTTCACCAGTATCCGGGTTGAATAGAACTGTAGCCTGTTGAATCGTTCCTCCATCTTCCAGCGTTTCAATCTGCCAGCGGGTTTCATATTCAATGGCTTGTGTCATAAATTTGAATGAGTTGAGATTCTTAATCTCGCGGCGTGTACCCAGTTTTTCTGACCCTTTAGGACGTACTGATACGTTCACATCGCAACGGAAGCTGCCTTCCTGCATGTTGCCATCACAAATGCCAATCCATTGCACTAGCTCATGCAGTTTTTTTGCATACGCGACTGCTTCAGCCGCCGAGCGCATATCGGGTTCAGTGACAATTTCTAATAAAGGTGTGCCTGCACGATTTAAGTCAATACCGCTCATACCTTCAACAGCACCATGTACAGACTTACCTGCATCTTCTTCTAAATGTGCGCGCGTAATGTTAATCACTTTCTCATAAGCCGCCTTTTTACCTACTGCTGGCACTTGAATCGTCACTTTGCCTTTACCAACCACTGGCAACTCAAACTGACTGATCTGATAACCTTTGGGTAAATCCGGGTAAAAATAATTTTTGCGGTTAAACACTGACCGCGGCGCGATTTCAGCATCAATCGCTAGGCCAAATTTAATGGCGCATTGCACGGCTTCTCTATTTAATACTGGCAAAACACCTGGCAAGGCGATACTCACTTCGCAGGCTTGCGTATTAGGCTCAGCGCCAAACTCAGTACTCGCACCGCTAAAGATCTTCGTTTTAGTTTGCAGTTGCGTGTGGGTTTCTAACCCGATTACGACTTCCCATTCCATATTATTTCAAACTTTCTGGCATATCTGTGTGCCAATTAGTGACTTGCTGATACTGGTGCGCCACATTCAACATGCGCGCTTCATCAAAATAATTACCGATGATTTGTAAACCCACTGGAAGACCATTACTGAAACCAGCGGGCACGCTCATGCCAGGTAAGCCTGCCAAATTGGTTGAGATCGTGTAAATATCCTGCAGATACATCGCGACAGGATCATCGACTTTTTCACCTGCTTTAAAAGCGGTTGATGGCGCTGCTGGCCCCATAATCACATCGCATTTCTTGAATGCCTCAACAAAGTCTTGGGCAATTAAACGGCGAATCTGTTGTGCTTTGATATAGTAAGCATCGTAATAGCCAGCGCTTAATACATAAGTACCAATTAAAATACGGCGCTTTACTTCTGCGCCAAAGCCTTCTGCGCGGCTCTTACAGTACATATCCATCAAATCGGTATATTCTGCAGCACGATGCCCATAACGCACACCGTCATAGCGAGATAAATTACTTGAGGCTTCGGCAGGCGCTAGCACGTAATACACTGGAATAGATAAACCCGTGTTTGGCAGTGAAATCTCTACAATCTCCGCACCGAGTTTTTTGTATTCCGCAATTGCAGTTTCAATCACTTGACCAACACTTGCATCTAAACCGTCTGCAAAAAACTCTTTTGGTAAGCCTATTTTTAAGCCTTGCAATGGCTGATTCGCATTTGATTTGTAAAGATCACGCGTGTAATCTTCTTTTTCACGATTTAAACTCGTAGAATCACGCTCATCAAAGCCTGCCATCACGTTCATCATCAAGGCACAGTCTTCTGCACTTTTGGCCATTGGGCCCGCTTGATCCAAGCTTGACGCGAAGGCAATCATGCCATAACGAGAAACCACACCATAGGTTGGTTTTAAGCCTGTAAAGCCACAAAGGCTAGCAGGTTGACGAATCGAGCCGCCGGTATCTGTACCGGTTGCAGCTGCACAAAGCCTAGCCGCTACTGCCGCCGCGCTGCCGCCGCTGCTGCCGCCTGGCACACGATCAAAATCCCATGGATTTTTAACGCCGCCAAAATAGCTGGTTTCGTTAGATGAGCCCATGGCGAATTCATCCATATTGGTCTTACCCAAATTCACCGCACCGGCAGCATCAAACTGTGTAATCACGTACGCATCATAAGGGGCAATAAAATTAGCCAACATCTTAGAACCACAAGTAGTTTGCCAGCCCTTGGCACAAAAAATATCTTTTTGCGCAATTGGTATGCCGGTTAATGGAGCAGCGTTACCAGCAGCAATACGCACATCCGCGGCTTTTGCCTGTGCTAATGTTTTGGCTTCATCTACAGCAATGTATGCATTAATACTTGGGTTATATTGCGTAATTCTGTCGAGAAACGATTGCGTGAGTTCTACACTGGAAATCTTCTTGGCTTGGAGCATTTCGCCAAGCTGTTTCAAACTATGATTGATCATATTCAATTACTC
>DASQFK010000266.1:0-4681 GCA_035633175.1 Methylotenera sp. | reverse complement strand
TTGCCAAACGCTATACGTTTTTAATTACCCCTGCGGGCAAGATAGCTAAGATCTATACCAATGTAGATACCTCTAAGCATTCACAACAAATCATCGATGACTTAAAAGCTATTCAATCCATATGAGTTAATCATGTCCAATTACAGCCTACATTTAATTGAAGTTGCTGTAGTCCTAGTCTTACTAGTGAGCTTAATTGTAGGTGGGATAAGACATGCGACAAAATTAAAAGCCAGTGAGCAACTATGGAAATTTGCGTTAGAGGGTGCTGGCGATGGTGTGTGGGATTGGGATATTGAACACGACATGGCGCACTTGTCTGGGCGTTATAAAGAAATGTTCGGCTTTAGTGACGATGACATCAAAACAAGTTCACTCGCTTGGAATAACCGCATTCATCCAGACGATGTAGTTTCAATGAATGAAGCAGTTAATAATTATTTAACAGGCAAATCTCAAAAATACATACATGAGCATAGAGTCATCTGCAAAGATAAAAGTATTAAATGGGTGTTATCGCGCGGCATGATCGTAAAGCGTGATAGCCATGGAAAGCCAGTGCGCATGGTCGGCACGCATGCGGACATTACTGCGCGAAAACTGCTTGAAAGTAAGCTAGAAAATCTAGCGCATTTCGATAGTTTATCTAACTTGCCTAACCGCACATTGCTGAATGATAGGCTTAAACTGGCTTTAGCCTATGCCAAACGCGAGAAAAAATTGCTCGCCGTCATGTTTATAGATTTAGACCAATTCAAAGAAATCAATGACTTATATGGTCATGAAGCGGGCGATGCTGTGATAAAACAAGTTGCGCAACGCTTAGTTGATTGTGTACGCGAATCAGATACGGTCGCCAGATTGGGTGGTGACGAATTTGTGATTTTGCTACCAATAATAGAAAATGAAAGTGATGCCATTTTAGTGGCCAATAAAATTGTTGAAGCTGTGATTAAACCGATTTCTATTACCAGTACAACTTCAGAAGTCGATCATCATCCAAAAACCGACGTATATGTATCAACCAGTATTGGTGTGACTATTTATCCGCAACACGGTAAGGATGAGAAATTATTAATAATTAACGCAGATATGGCCATGTACCAGGCAAAGGAAAATGGTAAAAATCAGGCTAAGCTGTTTGATACTGCGATGCTAAACTAAGTGATGCTAAAGTAAGTAGTGAACATTCCTCACTGTTTTAGTTTTAAAACTAAAAAATATAGAGTGTATCGACCGCGCTTTCTGTGCCTTTTAAAACGATTAAGTTAAAAGACCGCCTTAGTTCAAATCAACTTCCACATAGTGTTCCTGGTGATCATCTACTAGGGGGATTCTATCTTGTAGCTGCGCCGTTAAATTTGGACTTACGCTATCTGGCAAATCTTCAGTTAGCCTTTTCCCATCCATCGTTACGCGAATGATACGCTCTCCTTTTTCGCCTACACAGTTGACTGTGATATGGTAAAGCGTGCCGCGGTAGTGATAATGAATTTTGTAGGAATCCCAATGTGCAGGAATACAAGGTGCGATTCTTAAATAAGCGCCTTTCTGATTAACTTCCAACTGTAGGCCTAATAACGTTTCTGTCGTTAGCCGGTACATCCAGCCTGCCGCTCCCGTATACCAAGTCCAACCACCTCGACCTGTATGTGGCGCAGCACCATAAATATCTGCACACATCACATAAGGCTCAACCTTGTAGCGTTCGATATCAGCCTGTGTACTACCATGATTCACTGGATTCAGCATAGCGAACAACTCCCAAGTACGCGCCTTGTCCCGCATCATGGCAAATGCCATGGTGGTCCAAATCGCAGCATGGGTATATTGGCCGCCATTCTCGCGCACACCAGGCACGTAACCCTTGATATAACCCGGTTCTAAGTCTGATGTATCAAACGGTGGGGTAAGCAACTGTATTAATTTTTCATTACGTAGCACTAAGCGTTTATCTACCGCAGTCATGGCTTGCAGCGCCCGCGCAGCATCACCACCTTTTGAGATTACAGCCCAACTCTGACTAATCGAATCAATTTGGCACTCTACGTTTTCAGATGAACCTAAAGGAGTTCCATCATCGAAATAAGCACGTCGATACCAGGCACCATCCCATGCATTGGATTCAATATGATTAAGTAACAATGCAGCCTGTAAAGTACACACTGCTGCAAAGGCCTCGTCTCCGTGGTTGCTTGCTAAATCTGTAAACTGGTTTAGATTATCGTATAAGAACCAAGCCAGCCAAACACTCTCACCTTTACCATGCAAGCCGACTAAATTCATACCGTCATTCCAATCACCACAGCCCATCAGTGGTAAATGATGCTCGCCAAAACGTAAACCATGTTTAATTGATCGTACGCAATGCTCATACAGAGTCGCAGCTTCGGCCGAACGCTGCGGCTGGTCATAGTAAGCTTCTTCATCAGGCGCTAGTTCGCGACCTTCTAAAAAATGCACAGATTCGTTAAGTACGCCAGTATCACCCGTCGCAAGTACATAACGACTGGTGGCATAAGCTAACCATAAATAATCATCTGAGAAATGGGTACGCACACCTTGACCATTAGGTGGATGCCACCAATGCTGCACGTCACCTTGCGGGAACTGACGCTCAGCACAACGAAGCAGCTGCTCACGCGCAAGCCACGGTGCTGCATGTATCAAAGCCATGGTATCCTGCAATTGATCTCTAAAACCGTATGCACCACCAGATTGATAATAGCCACTGCGACCCCACAGTCTGCAAGAGATCGTCTGGTAAATCAGCCAGCCATTGGTCAATACATTTAATGCAGGGTCTGGTGTCTCAACTTGCACCATACCTAATGTGCGATTCCAATGTTCCCAAACCGCTTCCAATGCCTGCCTCGCACCGCCTGGACCACCAAATCGATGTATAAAATGTTGCGCTTCTTCCGCGGTTTTTGCCGCGCCAAATATAAATACTATTTCGCGTTCTTGGCCGCTGACAAGCTCAAATTGACTCTGTATCGCTGCACAAGGATCAAGACCGGCACCTGTTTTGCCAGATAAGCGCCTGCGATGCATCGCTGCAGGTTTTGCCAGGGTGCCATTTCTACCTATAAACTCGTTACGACTGCCTGTCACAGTTTGTCTAGGCTCATAGCTATCCGTATCAGTCTTTTGCGAATGTACAGATTTAGAACCATTTACATGTGCAAAGACAATACGGTTCGCACATTCACGGCCGTACGCATTACGCGCAAACACTGCAGAAGTATGGGGGTCAGTTTCAGTGACAATATGCATCATATTAGCGTGGCGTAACTCGCCAAGCACCAGCTCCCAATAACCGGTTAACGAGATTTGACGGGTGCGTTTAGAATTGTTGCGCACCTTTACTACGACAAATTTCACAGCCGCATCCATTGCAACGTAAGTAAACATTTCCGAATCGATGCCGTGTTCGCTATGCTCAAACACACTGTAACCAAAGCCATGGCGACAGACATAGCCAGATTTTCCGCGTGCAGGTAATGGTGTTGGCGACCAGAATTTTCCTGTTTCTTCATCACGAATATACATGGCCTCGCCACTGCTATCAGTGATTGGATCGTTATGCCATGGCGTTAGACGGAATTCATGCGCATTTTCTACCCAAGTATATGTACCGCCACTCTCGCTCACCACAGTGCCAATATGCGGGCTGGCAATCACATTCACCCAAGGTGCAGGTGTGTTTTGACCAGGCTCTAGGGTAATCACGTATTCTCGCCCATCAGATGTATAACCACCCAAGCCATTACTAAAAATACGTTCGTTTACAGACAATGGCTGCTGAGTAGCCTCTGCAGATTTTAACCACGATTCGGAGTTGTCAACAATAAGCTCTGGCAGGCGATCTAGTGTTCGGTTTTCTGACAGTTTACGTACTACTTGCTCAAGCAAGGATCCAGAAGTATCAGTGAATACTAAACGAGCTACAGTATGAAATAACACGCGCGCCTCTTCAGAAAGCTCTTCCGCACGCCGTAAAAACACCCCTCCCGGTTTATTAGTTATTTGTGCATCAGGCCCGGTATTGATTAGGCCGATAATTTGGTCATGCAATACTGCACGATAGCCAGAAAAGTTATCATTAAAGATAACCAAATCAACCACTAAACCCTTCATTCGCCAATAATAATGGGCTTGCAACGCTTGTTTAACCAAATCAATACGACTGATATCACTAATACGTACCAATACTATGGGTAAATCGCCAGAGATACCAAACCGCCACAAGCCAGATTGGCCTAATTGATTACGTGCAATTAAACTGGCAGACGCACGTAGTATAGGGTTAGAGTAAATAACCGCGCTTGCGAGTCGACCAAATATTTGCGCCTCAGATTCTGTTGCGTTGATACGGCGTAACACCTCCTGGCTTTGAAACCAAGCCATTTCAAAGGCACGATCCACAAAATGCCGATCGCAATATTTGTCCAGTAAAGCTAAGGCTTCCTCACGTGTATCCGCCATGCCGGAAATGAGCTGCAAAGTAGCGGAATCATCTGGCGGCAGCGTTACAATGCGGCGAATAGCTACAATGGGATCAAGCACAGAACCCTCAGTATTAGATAGATGGCTTGTTCTTTTAGCTGGATAGTCACTATTATCAAGTGCTATTGGATTGACTATCGTACGACCGCGTCCAATAAACTTCACACGATCC
>DASQFK010000265.1:0-6370 GCA_035633175.1 Methylotenera sp. | reverse complement strand
CGCCTGAATCTTGCCGACTCGCACGACTTTCCAGGTATGCTGCGTGTCAGCATCAATCGTGACGATTCCCTCCGGCGCAGCAAGACTTTGATTGCGCAGGGCTTTGCGTACTTCCCGCTGGTCCGTTGTTCCCGCGGCTGTCACCGCCCGCGCCCACATTTGCACCCCAAAGTAGGCCGCTTCCATCGGGTCATCGGTCACCCGATCCTGACCGTAGCGGGTGCGGAATGCTTTTACGAAGCGACTGTTTTCCGGGCTATCCACGCTTTGGAAATAGTTCCAGGCAGCATAATCGCCCGTCATCGTGTGCGCGTCCATGTGACGAAGTTCGCCCTCAGCCAGACTGAACGAGAGCGTGGGGATTCGCGCCGGTGTGATTCCGGCGCGGCGCAAGGCATTGAAGAACGCCACGTTGCTGTCGCCGTTGATGGTATTGAGAATCACCGTCGGCTTGGATTTTGCAATCTTTTGGACGATTGTCTCCACCTCGTGACTTCCCAAACGCAGGTATTCTTCACCCACGATTGTCCCACCCAGTGCCAGCAGTTGAGCCTTGATGATGGCGTTGGCTGTGCGCGGAAAAACGTAATCCGACCCCACCAAAAAGAACCGATGCCCCAGATGATCGAAACTCCACTTCACAGCCGGTATGATCTGCTGATTGGGGGCAGCGCCGGTGTAGATGATGTTGGGCGACTGTTCGAGCCCCTCGTATTGGACGGGGTAGAACAGCAGGTGATCGTATTTTTCAAACACGGGCTTGACAGTTTTGCGGCTGGCGGAAGTCCAGCAACCAAAGACGACTGCGACCTGCTCACGGGTGATTAAGCGCTCGGCCTCGTGGGCAAACGTCGGCCAATCGGACTTGCCATCGGCGACAACTGGCTCGATCCGCCGGCCCAACACGCCGCCGGCGGCGTTGAGTTCTTCAATCGCGAGCAGGGTGGCGTCACGAACAGAGGTTTCGCTGATGGCCATTGTGCCGGTCAACGAATGAAGTACCCCCACTTTGATTGGTTGCCCCTCCGCTTGCCAGTGCTTCCACGCGACCCATCCTCCGGCGACCAGCAGCAAAAGCACGGCACTAATGAGACTTCTTCTCATGTTGGAGAATAGGTTCACAGGATGACCAAATGCAGTGGCGTGGATATATCCGGCATCCAGCACAGATTGAAACTAGAGGTGCCGGTTGGCGCCTGGGTTGGCAACTGTGTTGGCACTTTCACGAGAGGAGATGGGATGGATTTCATATAATATTTTCCCCTGGATAATTCATCAGGCTAGCGTACTTACCGATATAGGTCAGTTCGTAAGTGTCGTACTTTTCGTAGGTGGCGATATTCGAGAAGCTGGCACTATTGAAAATGGCGTCTTGCAAAGTGCTCGTCTTGAGCAGTGTTTTTTGACGCTGAAATTCCATGACGCCGTCGGAGCCTCTCAGCTTTTCATTCACGCCATCATCAGAAACAGTTTTCGACATAAACTCCCCTGCGCGAACAATCACACTTTGCGCCGATTATCCACTTCTGCCCAAGCTGGTCTGTGCTTTAGCGTACATTAAAACGAAAAACGACGGCTCCGATAAGTTGATGGGCAGTCTGGACAACATTATTAAATGTTTACTGAAATCTGGTAAGTCCGCTATATAATATTAAATCTACAAATCAACCGCTCATCCAAACAGAATGAGTTAATTTTACAAAAGAAGAATATGGTAGAAAATAATCCAACCTTGCAACTTGAAATTGCCGAGCTGATGGTGCAGGCATTAAATCTTGACGTCATTGCAACTGAAATTGAACCTGATGCGCCACTTTACGGGGAGGGGCTTGGTTTAGATTCTATTGATATTCTTGAGGTTGCTTTAGTCGTTTCGAAGCGTTACGGATTGCAACTTAAATCCGATAGCGAAGATAATCACCGTATTTTCAGCTCTTTGCGTAATTTGACTGAGCATGTTGCCATGCATAAAACAAAATAAATCATCTACGCTAGATGCCTAAATTCCTCAAAATTATGCATGGTTTTAGCATAGCATTGATGATTGTGATTTATGCGGGATTAGTACATCACGTCAACGTGTCAGGCAAGGTCAGTATTCTTGGCGCAGTATTGGCGTTAATCCCTATTTTTTTGCTCGTAATCACCTTTGCTTTGCATGCAAATTCGCGCATAAAGGGGTTCGGCTTATTAGCAATCAGCGCTGTTTTTTTCTGGTTTGCATGGCCATTTGTTATGCAGCACACAGACTATATGTTCTGGATACAGGATATTGGTTTAATGTTGATTTTATTGCTAACTTTTGCTCGAACTTTACAAAAAGACCGAAAACCTTTATGTGTACATTTTGCAGAAATCATCAATGGCGATGAGGCGTTACCACCTGCCCATGTGGATTATGCTCGCCAAGTAACGATAGCTTGGGTAGTGTTTTTTGCGATGATTATCCTTATTTCTACTTTATTGTTTTTTCTTGCGCCGTTAACCATATGGTCGATCTTTGTGAATTTTCTTACACTTCCTCTCGTTGCACTCATGTTTATAGTTGAGTTTATGGTGCGTCGTCGTGTACTAACAGACTTACCTAATGGACATATGCTTGATGCAGTAAGGGCATATCTAAATAACTCTGCCCGCATTCGTTAGGTCAACAGTATTTTGGCCTTTTGTTTAAGTTTTGAGCTTTAATTTTCATGCAAACTTTGCCTTTAGTCACCCATAGTTCTTTTGATGAAATAATTGCTTGGCGCAATGGTACGGCCATTACTGTTGAGAATTTTTTAGCTGATGTCACGTATTTAGCTACTAAACTCCCCGCAGGTAAACACATATTGAATGTATGTCGTGACCGTTACCATTTTACCGTTGGTTTGGCTGCAGCTATTATTAGCAACAAAGTAAGCTTACTACCACCTACACACACACCAGAAATGGTGCAGCAATTACAAGCATTTTCTGCCGATGTGTTTTGCCTGCATGATAATGACGATTGTGCTATTGCGTTGCCACAGTTGCGCTATCCGACGATGCCTGAGCCTCATGCTACGAACATGGCAATACCGCAGATTAACGTGCAACAGCTGGTGGCGATTGTATTTACCTCAGGTTCCACTGGCTCACCTGTTCCGCATTCAAAAAGTTGGGGTTCGTTAGTACGCAATGTGCAAGCTCAAGCAGACCGGCTTGGTTTGTTAGCCGGTACGCATTACAGCATTGTTGGTACCATACCGCCACAACACATGTACGGTTTCGAATCAACAGTGTTGTTACCATTGCAGAGTGGCAATGCTTTGTGTAGTGCACAACCGTTTTATCCCGCAGATATTTGCAGTGCTGTCGCTGCCATACCTACACCACGCATTCTAGTTTCAACACCATTACACTTGCGATTATTACTAGAGGCAGAGCTTGAGATGCCCGATCTAGCCTTAGTGTTGTCAGCGACCGCGCCTTTATCTACGACTCTGGCATATAAGGTTGAAACTGACGTCAAAGCACCATTAATTGAAATATATGGCAGTACCGAAACAGGGCAAATAGCCACACGTCGCACGACAAAGACGGCAGAATGGCAACTATTACCGAATGTGCAGTTGACGCAACGCGAGGAATATATTTGGGCAGAAGGAGGGCATGTAGAAACTGCAGTGCCTCTCAATGACATCATAGAATTAACTGGGATTGAATCAAATCGGCCTAGTCATTTTTTATTACACGGCCGCAAACAGGATTTGATTAATATCGCTGGGAAACGCAGTTCACTGTCTAACTTGAATCATCATTTGAATACTATTGAGGGTGTCCTCGATGGCGCTTTTTTCATGCCAGATGAGGTGTCTCACGATCACGTCACCCGTCTAAGCGCCTGTGTAGTCGCCCCGACCCTGACCGCTGCAGCTTTACTGGCAGCATTACGCTTGCGAATAGACCCAGTTTTTCTGCCAAGACCACTATTGTTTGTGGAGTCACTACCACGTAACAGCACGGGTAAATTGCCACGTGAAGCACTGCAAAAGCTTTTTGCAGGCCATATGAATCAAGATTTAAACTGTAATACGCAGGAACTGAAGAATACTGTATGAAAAAGCAGACCCCGTTAATAATCCCTGCAGACCATCCCGCATTTGCTGGACATTTCCCGGGCACTCCCATCGTGCCTGGAGTAGTGCTGCTGGATGAGGCCATCCATGCCATTGTCGCCGATACTGGACTCACTGCGACGGCATGGCAAATCAGCTCAGTTAAATTTCTGAGTCCATTAAAGCCCGGTGAGGCTGTTATCATTGAGCATGAACAACTAACGAATGGTGCAATAAGGTTTGAAGTGTTGGGGGAAAGCCGTCAGATTGTTACTGGCAGCCTTGTTCAAAGTAATAGGGTTTTATGACACAGATCATCGAAAGCGCTTATAAAAAATCTGCACCTTGGGTCAAGACTCAGGAGCGCAGCAATATGCTGATGTTACGCATGATGAGTTGGATATCGCTGCGACTGGGTCGCAGGGTTGCCCGTTCGGTACTACACTTGATTGCGCTTTACTTTGTATTGTTTGCTCCAGACAGTCGCCGTGCCTCCCTCAGTTACTTGCCGCGCGCACTAGGACGGCCCGCCACATGGTTGGATTTATATCGGCATTTTTTCTGTTTCGCCTCCACCATACATGACCGTATCTACCTGATTAACCGCCGTTATGATTTATTTGATATTGACATACAGGGCGAAGAAAACATCCGACCTCTGATAGATGCAGGTAAAGGTGTTTTTTTGATGGGTGCGCATCTTGGTAGCTTCGAGGTCATGCGTGCGATTGGGAGGAAGGTTCCAGGTTTGCGTGTGGCTATGGTGATGCATGAAGATAACGCACAAAAAATTAATTCCATGCTCGCTGCAATCAACCCGGAAGCCTCTATGGACGTTATACCCTTGGGGCGTATTGATTCCATGCTGCAAGTGCAGGAGCGCTTAGCTGATGGCATGGTAGTCGGCATGCTGTCAGACCGCACGCTGGGTAATGAACCGATGGCACAAGTCAATTTATTAGGCGCTATTGCTGGTATACCTAGTGGGCCGTTTCGCATGGCTGCATTATTAAGACGTCCAGTAGTCTTCATGGCAGGGTTGTATATGGGAGATAACCGTTACCAAGTGCATTTTGAAACGCTGGCTGATTTTTCAGAAACGCCTAGAAACGAGCGAGAACAAGCTGTACAAATGGCAATTGCGCGTTACACGGAATTATTAAATCGTTATACCCGTTTAGCGCCTTATAACTGGTTTAACTTTTTCGATTACTGGCAATCTGTACCTGCATCATTGAATGAAAAGAGGGAATAAATCATATGAATAGAAATATGCTGCTGATACTGTATTTCCTGCTTGCTCCATTAACAGTGCATGCAGAGGGAATTTGGGATATAGATCAATTAATGAAATCGCTTGCAAGCAGCCATTCTGGTTCCGCAACTTTCGTCGAAAAAAAATCTATCGCCATGCTGGATAAGCCTGTGGAATCTTCAGGTGAACTTTTCTATACTGCACCAGACCGCTTGGAAAAACGTACTTTAAAGCCTAAGGCTGAAAGCATGCTGCTGGATAAAGATAAATTGACAGTAGAGCAGCGTGGTAAAAAACATGTCTTGTCACTACGAAATTACCCTGAAATAGCTGCATTCATTGACAGCATACGCGGCACTCTGGCTGGGGATCGCAAAGCGCTGGAACGTACTTATCAATTAAGCATGGAGGGCAATGAGCAGGACTGGAACCTTACCTTGCTGCCCATTGACGATAAAATGAAAAAAGTAGTAGCTAAGATCAGCATAGTAGGCACAGGTAATACACTGCGTACTATAGAGATTAAACAAGCAGATGGCGATAGCTCGCTTATGACGATTACGCCAATACCCGCGCCATTGCCAGCGCCAATAAACGCGCCATAAATCGAGTCATTTTTGAGCTACTTTTAAGTTGATTAACGCGTGAGTTTATCTACATTATTTTTATCTGAATTGCGGCGTAGTCGTGCTGCCATCACCATCTGGCTGGTATTAATACTGGTTAGCTTAGTCATTATCAGTCGCAGTCACTTTACCGCTGACTTATCAGCCTTTCTACCAAGCACCCCCACTGCTGAACAGCAATTGCTCATGGACCAACTCAAAGATGGTCTAGCATCCAGGTTGATATTGGTAGGCATAGAGGGCACAGATGCAGCCACTCGTGCTAATTTGTCTAAAAAGATCGCTCAAAAGCTACGTGCTAATCCTGCATTTGTGACCGTAAACAATGGTGAGCCTATCACCACGGAGTTCGATAGAGAATATCTGTTTAATAATCGTTATTTATTAAGTCCTACCGTAACGCCAGAACA
>DASQFK010000264.1:0-6560 GCA_035633175.1 Methylotenera sp. | reverse complement strand
ATTTAAGCTGGATAATTCTTACATGTCGGAAATTAATGAGCCTCATAAATTTGTGCAGTCAGAAAATGATTCAAATTTATTTCAAGTTAATGAGCTAAGGCAACAACGGGTACTAGAGCCTTTAAAATATATGCAACATTGGTATGCCTACCGGTTTAGCTTTTGGAAGCGTGTATTTGTTTGGCCTTACCTGAAGGGGAATGGACGGGCAATTAAATGGAAATTGCTACGCCCATTACCTAATATAACAACCGTTGTGTGGGGTAGTGCCCATGTTGATACAAAATATGCTTCAACTAATATTATACGTATGGAAGATGGCTTTATTCACTCATTAGGCTTAGGTTCTGATTTGTCGCCACCTTGCAGCCAAGTGCTAGATACAAGAGGTATCTATTTTGATGCGCAAAATAATAATGACTTGTTTGAGTTGCTCAATACGCATGTATTTGATGACGAGATGCTTCTACGGGCGGCGAATTTAAGACAGTTGATTGTAGATGCAGGAATCACTAAATACAATTTAGGTAGGAAATACTGTACTTGGCAAAGGCCGCATAATCAGCGTGTTATTTTAGTGATTGGTCAGGTATCAAATGATGCATCTGTGCGATTAGGAGCTTCAGGTGCTATAAGCAGTATTGATAAACTTTTGGAGAAGGTATGGCAATCTAATCCTGACGCGATGATTGTTTATAAGCCACATCCAGATGTGCTGTCAGGTAATCGACAAGGCCTAATCAATGCTAAGCAGTATTGTCACTTTGTGGATAGCGAGGCCGATATTATTTCTATCATTGAGCAAGTGGATGAGGTGCACACGCTTTCGTCTTTGGCTGGTTTTGATGCGCTAATCCGCAACAAAAAGGTAGTGACTTATGGTTTGCCATTTTATTCGGGTTGGGGACTAACTGAGGATAAAGTAGCAAGCATTCCATATCGCTATAGAACAGTATCGTTAGATGCACTCGTAGCGGCTTCGTTAATTTTATATCCTATCTATTGGGATTGGGATTTGAAAAAATTTAGCACGCCTGAAGCTATTGTTGCTAAGTTGGCAGTCTCAGCAGGTCGGCCATTAACTCCAATGAGTCAATTTAAAAGATTTCCGCTTAAAGCTTGGCGTTGGTGTGTTAACGTAGTGAAATTTTTTTATTTGCAATATTTTCAGTTTAAATAAAAAGAATAAAGGTTTTGTATGCTGTTTGATTTAAAAGAACGCTTGGCAGGCTTTTTGCTAATGACAATTGTTGTGCCGCTTGCAATCATAGGTTATTTAATTGTAGTAATTATTGGGTTTATTGGTCCTGTTTCGCGTGCGCGTGCAGGCGTTAGAGCATTAGACCATTTTGTGAATGCCACAGTATTTAACGGTTATGCGTGGGAATCAGTATCCTCTCATGCTTGGCGTGAGCGTGATAAGGTCTGGGCAAAAGTTGTTATTCGTATTACAGATTTCTTTCAAGAAAATCACTGTCAACGTGCTAATAAAAGAGAGCAAGCAGTTATTGAGCTAGTTATGCTCAAACGTTTACATGAGAAAACAATTCGATAAATAGGGCATTAATTAACCTATTCGAAAATGAAGCATCTTCCAAAGAGCAGGACTTAAATTGATTTTAAAAAAACGCGTATATTATCTAAGTGGATTTGATCCACGTGGTGCAAGATTCTATCACCGTCTTTTTCGAGATGAGTCAAAGAAAAGTGCAATCCTCTCTGGCGCACAAATATCAACAGGTAAGAAAAAAACTTTAAATAAGTTAATTACTCAATGGCAAATTGATTCAGTTTGGGCTGATCAACAATCGTCAACCGATTATCGATTTATGATGTGGGACGACATCATGAAAAAATACTGGGTGAGTAGTATCCTGCTGTTAGTTTTGAAATCAATTCCAATGTACTGGACTCACGTAAAATGCGGTTTGTTTACTAAATTTCGCAAGGTGGGCAAAGGGCCTTATATATGTAGTATATACCCACTAGTCTTTAGTGCTACAGCACTGCTGCTAACATTAATATTTGCATTTCTACTTTATTTTGTAACAAACTCATTCACTAATAATATTGTTATAAGCCTTTTTTTAGCTGCAATTTTTAGTTTTTTTTTGATGAAATTGTCCGTTAAATTGGGCGAAAAAATAGGTGTTTGGTGGATACTGCAAACTTATTTTTTTATTTCTCAATGGGGTCAAAAGCCACTAGTAGAATTGGAGCACAGAATTAATGAATTTGCTGAGCAAATCATTCAGGATCAAATAGAATCTCCTGCAGAGGAGATTCTATTAGTGGGTCATTGTGTGGGTACTATTATGGCTATTGCCGTAATAGAAAAAATCATAAGTACTAATCATGATGTGCTAAAAAATAAATTATCAGTAATGACATTAGGGCAATGTATTCCTTACTTAAGTTATATCCCTACTGCTAATCATTTTCGAACTTCACTACAGAAAGTTGTCAATAACTGCAGTTTCCCATGGTTTGATATGGGTGCTCGTGCAGATCCTTTATGTTTTCAACAAATTAGTCCTGCAATTGCTGATGGTATAAATGTCACTAAACAAAACTATCCTTATAGAGTCGTGGTTAAACCTTATGTGATGTTTTCGCCTGAACGATATAAATTACTTAAAAATGACAAGCTTAAGCTACATTTTCAATATTTAAGGGCAGCTGAAATTAAGAACGATTACGATTATTTTGAGATAGTTACTGGCCCAGCTAAAAAGTTACATCAATACATAACAAATAATAATTGAAAAATTTATGAAATTTATACCGCCATATCCAATACCGCATAAAACTAAAAGTAGTTTTCTTTTGCGGTTTCTTCGTGGTTGGCGTTCTTGGTTAGACGTTTTATTTGAAAAAAGTTACTCCATGAAAATGGGGCAGTTTTCTCAACCTGGTATGACAGCTTATATGGTGAACGACCCAGATTGGGTTAAGCAAATTTTAGTCAAAAACCCTAAGGCTTATCCTAAACATCAAATGATGCACCGCATGCTAGAGCCACTTTTAGGCAGCAGCATTTTTACGACGAATGGTGAGGTATGGGAGCGCCAACGTGCCTTGGTTGATCAAGCCTTTGCACAAGCACGCTTGAAGTTGGTATTCCCTTTAATGGTTGAATCTGTGCAAGACATGTTGCATCGGCTAGATAAAGTAGCGGATGGTCAATCTTATGAGGTTGATAGTGAAATGACATACATCGCTGCTGATATTATCTTTAAAACTATTTTGTCTAAAAGTTTGGACGCTGAATCGGCAAAAACTATTTATGAGGCATTTATAACATTTCAGCATCATGCGCAAAAAGCCATGATGTTGATGGTCTATCGATTGCCCCCATATTTTTCAACGCGAGCAAGTAGAAAGCCAGCGCAAAAAATTCGTGCTATTTTGGCTGCCATCATCGCCAAACGTTATGAAGAAAGAGCCCAAGGAGTAGATGGACATTATAAAGATATTTTATCTGGGTTAATGAATGCAAAAGACCCTATTACTGGATCGCAATTTTCTTATGAAGAAATGGTAGATCAAATATGTATGTTGTTTTTAGCAGGTCACGAAACCTCAGCCAGTGCTTTAGCTTGGTCTTTATATTTGCTGTCTAATTGCTCAGACTTACAAGCTAAAATCTTGGCCGAAATAGATGAAAAAGTACTTGGAAAAGATATTGGTTATAGCGAGATTAAGCAACTGCAATGGGTAAACGATACTTTTAGAGAGGCTATGCGTTTATATCCACCAGTAGGTTTTTTTGTAAGAGAAGCAATTGAAGATCATTGCATGCGTGACAAGGAAGTTAAAGCAGGCTCACCAATATTGGTATCGCCATGGCTAATTCATCGACATAGGGAAATGTGGGATGATCCAGATACTTTTGCACCCGAGCGTTTTCAAACAGAGTCTGGTAGAGCTTCTATAAAATGTGCTTATATTCCTTTTAGTAAAGGGCCTAGGGTATGTATTGGTGCTGCTTTTGCCACACAAGAAGCAATATTAACTTTAGCGAGTATAGTCCGTCGTTATGAAATATTGCCAGTAGAAACTCACACGCCAAGGGTGGTCGGGCGCGTCACCATTCGTTCTGATAATGGTATCCGTATTAGATTGAAATTACGTTAAACCCAGGCTTAGCAAAGCCTAAAAATAAGAATAAATAAATTTATGATTACAAATGGATTAAGCCAATTTAATGGTAAGAGAATACTATTACTGCAAGGACCAATCGGACCATTTTTTAAACGATTCTCAGCTGATTTAATAGCAGTGGGCGCGACAGTATTAAAGATTAATTTTAATGGTGGTGATTGGCTTTTTTATCCTAATCAGGCAGTTAATTTTAATCTAGCACCAGAAGCGTGGCCTGCTTTTTTTGAGAATTTTATTAATGAATATAATATTGATGTTGTTTTCTTATTTGGGGATTGCAGGCCAATACATCAAGTTGCTCACGAAATAGCAAAAAAACATAATATTGAAATTGGCGTGTTTGAAGAAGGTTATATCCGACCAGATTACATTACGCTAGAAAAATATGGGGTAAATGCTAATTCCCAAATACCAAAAGTGGCCAATTTTTATACTGAGTTGCCAGATATATCTAAAAAAAATGAATTTGTTATTGGTAAAACATTTTGGTTTGCAGCTATGTGGGGCATGATGTATAACGCAGCAAGTGTCATAGCAAGCCCTTTTTTCAGACATTATCAACATCATCGTCCACTTACTATTTGGCAAGGTTTATTTTGGATTAGGTCGCTATGGCGCAAATGGCTGTATGCGATCGTTCAGAGAGATGAGTTACACACACTAACTAAGAAACACCATAAAAAATATTATTTAGTGCCACTACAAGTACACAACGATGCACAAATCCATCACCATTCTGACTTTTTTTCTATAGAAGCTTTTATTTCAGAGGTGATTAACTCTTTTGCAATGCACGCATCGACGGATTGCCATTTAGTGATAAAACATCACCCTATGGATCGTGGATTTAATCATTACGGTAGCTTAATTAAATTAATATGTCAGAAAAAATCTTTAATGAACCGAGTGCATTACGTTCATGATTTACATTTGCCAACATTGCTTAATCATACAAAAGGCGTAGTAGTTGTTAACAGCACCGTAGGCTTATCCGCGCTAGATCATTTATGCCCTGTATTCGTATGTGGTAACGCTATATATGATATTGAGGGGTTAACATATCAGGGTAGTTTAAATACATTCTGGCACAATGCACTATCATTTAAAATCAATCAAAAGCTGCACTATAAATTTTTAAATTATTTATTACATAGCACCCAAATTAATGGTAATTTTTATAAGCGTTTTAAAGCGTATATAACATCAAGTGGTATAGATTGGCGAGATGCATAACCCGATAAAATATAATATTTTCCTTACTAAAGATTAATAGTCGTAAGTTATTGAATATATTTCTAAAACTTACTCTTGTGCTTCATTCAGCGATAGAGCAAAACCTTCTTTTACTTCTTCCATTACGATATAGCTCCTGGACTCTTGTGCGCCAGGCAAGGTAAGCAATATGTCCCCGAGTAAGCTTCGATAGTCCGACATTTTTGCGATGCATGCTTTAATGAGGTAATCAAAATCACCCGATACGAGATGGCATTCCAGCACGCTAGGTAGTTTGAGAATCTTCTGTTTAAATTTTCTAAAAATAGCGCCGGATTTGGTGGAGAGCTTTAATTCCACAAAAACTGGTAACCTAAAATCACCCCTTCTTTTCCCAGCGTTTTTACTCGCTCGCCACATGGCGTGACTGAAAGCCTAACACGTTCCGCTAGCTCGGTAATAGAAATGCGCGCATTTTCTTGCAACACAGATAATATTTTCATGTCTATACGGTCAAGCTCTCGAACTGCAATGGGTGCGTTTACGCATATTACTTTTCCCTTAAATTTTGCTAAAGATGCTTACTACTTTATGAAGCAACAATTTAGATAAAATCACTAATTAACTAGATAATGAGTGTTATTCACTATTAATATTAATTAATTAGGTTAAATTAATAGGCTGCTAGAAAATAACTATGCTTATGCTCTTATTTTAATAAATTGAAATAATTTTAAATGAGGTGCTTTAATGCGGGTGCTTATATTAGGGTCGGGTGTAATAGGTGTAACGAGTGCTTATTATTTGGCAAAAAAAGGCTTTAAAGTCACCGTAATTGATCGTCAGCCTTCGCCTGGCATGGAGGCCAGTTTTGCCAATGCCGGCCAAATTTCGCCCGGTTACTCCACACCTTGGGCTGGCCCTGGCGTGCCTATGAAAGCAATTAAATGGCTTTTTCAACGCCATTCTCCTTTTGCTATGAAAGTGGATGGCACGCTATGGCAATTGCAATGGGCTACCAAGCTTTTACAAAATTGCAATGCTGCCAGTTATGACACTAACAAAGAACGCATGGTGCGTTTGGCTGAATATAGCCGCGATTGTTTAGATGCATTGCGTATCAGCACAGGCATTCAATACGAAGCGAGAACACAAGGTACGTTGCAAGTGTTTCGGACCCAACG
>DASQFK010000263.1:0-3187 GCA_035633175.1 Methylotenera sp. | reverse complement strand
CGGGTAGGTAATACTGCCATCTGGCAAAACTACACTTTCCTTTTGCAGCTTATCTTCGCCCCAAACTGAAACTTGAATTAAATCACCCTGACGCAGCCTGTAGCTTTGTGAAACTTCTGCATTTGCAACAGAAACAGAAATCATCAACAGATGACCAATGATTAACCATAAAAGCGTTTTTATTCTCATTTTAATATTCCTTCACGTAAAACATTCAAGTTGATTAAAGTGAATTGCCACTTTAAATTATGTCGTCAGATAATCTTACTACACCAATAGTCGACTGTTTTGTTAAGTAGCTAACAGTATTGAAGGGTTTTTTAGATTAATACAGGTAAAAGTCCTTTTATATTAAACGCTCCAACGATTAGAGAGCAGCACGAAACCTATAAGCGCTGAGAGCAATAACCATCCTGTAGTAGGTAATGATGATTCGCTTGTTTTCTTATCCTGAGACACTGAATATTGAGTTTCGTTATTACCAATAACAGAAGTGTTTTTAACTACTGCTGTGTTAGCCACGACCTTAGTAATTGCCAATGAACTAACAGCATTTAGAGTAGGTTCTTGGCTTGCGGCTGATGCTGTAACTGTAGCTGTACAAACTACACTTACAAGCAATAATATAGCAATTATTTTGGACATTTTATTCCCCTTTATCAACGACTGCCATCCAACTTATTTATGAATTTCATTCTATGATTTGTATCTTTTTGTCACAATAGCCCTTAAGGGCTATTGGTTATATGTTTTTGATGGGGGATATTAATTAATGCTTATATTTCAGTAAGTTAATTAAATTTTATTTGTCTATTTTCCTGCAAACCAAAAAAAATTATTTGCAAATATAATTTAATAAAATTGACCTGAAATTTTCTTTAGAATTGAGGTTTTTTAAACTATCTAAACAAAGGCTTAGGTCGTCTAGAAATTTATAAAAATGTCACTCTAGAATAATGAAATTGAAATCACATAACATTCTTGTGAAATTGACTTTTTTAACCGTTCTGACTAATAAGCAGTTTTACCGGTGATGGCGAAAACAGTACGTAAAATAATGCTGATATCTAACCATACTGACCAGTTATTAATATATTCAATATCAGACTCTATACGCTGAATCATTTGATCAATATCTTTTGTTTCGCCTCTTAATCCTCGTACCTGAGCTAACCCTGTAATGCCTGGCTTAATGTTATGCCTTGCAAAATAGTCAAAAATTCTTTGTGAGTATTCTTCATCATGTTGCACGGCGTGTGGTCTAGGCCCAACTAAAGACATATTGCCAGCTAATACATTGAATATTTGCGGCAATTCATCAAGGCTAGTTCTACGTATAAATGCACCAACTCTAGTCACCCTGCTATCATTTTTCTCAGCTTGTTTTAGTTTGCCACCATCATTTTGATGGACGTGCATGCTACGGAATTTCCAAATCCTGAATACTTTCCCACTCCATCCTGTGCGATTTTGTCTAAAAAATACGGGGCCTGGGCTGTCTAATTTAACTGCGATTGCAACCAGCAATAATATTGGGCTGATTGCCAGGAGTATCAAACAAGATAACACAACATCTTCTATAGACTTGAGAAGTAAGCGCATGCCAATTAAAGGTGTTTCTGAGAGTGTAATGACTGGAATTCCAGAAATCTCTCTAACACTATGGTTCACTAAACGTAAAGAAAAAATATCCGGTATCCAATGAATCGAAACATGCTTCTCCAATATAGCCTTATACATATCCTCTAAAACCCTTGAAGATTCCAAAGGAGTCACGACATAGACGGCATGAATATCATATTGGTCAATTAAAGCAGGTAAGTCTTTAATGTCGCCTAAAATTTTGGAAGAATTTTTAGACAAAATTGACGGTTCATTGTCATTAGGTAATCGAACACAACCAATGACTTGTTCACCAATCCATGGATTACTAGAAATTTTCTGTAGTAAATGATTCGCTAATCTCGATTGACCAACAATGATTACCTTCTCATTTTGATGCGAATGTAGCACTATTTTTTGATAAATAGTCTTCACCAGAAGATGTAACATTAACTGAACAATATAACCAATTACGTAAAGCTCTGCTATCAATGTTCTAGAATACACTTCACTTTGCTTCGCCAGAAATGCCAAAACTATTAGCACTAGAAACGTGAGTGTCCACGCTTTAAATAAGTTAAATGCTTTATCTAAAAAGTGAGCATTACTTCTATAAATTGCAAATCGATCATAGGTAATGGCTAATATACCTAACAATAACAACAACATGATCATGTAAGGATTTGTTAGACCACCAATCTCTTGTGAGTGAATATTAACAAGACCCCACGTAATTCCAATAACAGCAGCGCCATCAAGTGCCTGCTGAATCATGTTACTGACACTACTACGTCTTTGTAGTAGCGTTCTGGATTTTGTTTGATTGTATGATGCCATTGATTTAGATATTATTAACCTTTAAAATTTTTATAAACCATGATGATTTAATTCAGTTTAGGTGGAACATAAGTTGCGACTGCTTGTGCACGACAAGTTACATCCAGTTTACTAAAAATCCGCTTTAAATGATTTTTAACTGTATTAGGACTGATTCCCAGAATCATGCTAATTTCAAAGTTTGTTTTTCCTAATCTTACCCAGTATACGATTTCATGCTCTCTATCGCTTAGACCTTGTACATGATAATCAGATAAATCATCATCGTCTACATCACTTTCGAGACTTTCAATACGTCGTAGTGCGGCATCTAAATGAGGTATCAACATCCCCAATACTGATGTGCAGCTTTGAAACTCACTTTTTTTATCCATAAATATATATAGACAATCATTATTGCCACGCATGTCACGCACGCCGTAAACAAGTAGCGATTGTATGTCTGACAGTTTATCATCAAAAAACATAGGCATATCGTCTGCATCAATGTCTGCGACAAAATTATTAACTAGATACCAGCGCTCACCATTAATTAACCATTTTTTATAAAGATTAGTCATTAAACTATCAATATGCCCAGGTGACTCACGCAAAGACTGTGTACGAATTCCAGGAATTTTTGAGCAGACATCGTAATTAAGAATGCCTTTATTAAAATCACCCCACACAGCAATTAATACATCATGGGGAACAACAGTAGACACATAGTCTTGTTGCCATCTAAAAAAATCTACATGTTTTTTTATTG
>DASQFK010000262.1:0-4931 GCA_035633175.1 Methylotenera sp. | reverse complement strand
ATCGTCCTTGAAAAGGGTGGCGGTAAGCCAAGTTTTTGGCGTGAGATAGGCGCGGCAGCAATCTCACCCCCAACTGGGTTTAATCGTTATGCTTTTGAAGATAGATTTGATGCAGTCTTTAATAGAAATGATGCCGCCTATTACAGCCGTCTTCAGATTGGCATAGCAAATACTATTAAGAGTGACCCAGGCACCTCCGCCGAGCTTAAACGTAACGATGCTCAAGTAGACTTTTCCATGGATTACGGGCTACCGGGACAGCCTGGTTATCAATACACACGGCCTTTCGATTATTTTGTGTTTCAAGGCACCGCTTCCAGTGCCAATGTGTTTGAAAATGTAATGACACGCGGTTTACTTTTTGGAACCAACTATCAAGTCGGCGAAAACTATCGCGGCCTATGGGGACTATATGGCAGTTACGACTATATTTCTCCGCAAACTTTCCGTGTATCCAGTACCGCATTGTCACTGGGCACTACGGGCCAATTATGGCTAAGCGAATCAATAGCGTTGCAAGGCTCAATTTTAGGTGGTCTTGGCTACGCCGCTGTAGGCACCGTGCATGGCAATGATGAACAGGATTATCACTATGGCGTTGCCCCCCAAGCACTGGTTGCTTTACGCTTAATTTTAGGCAAAAAAGCATCTATTGATTTTACGGGCAGAGAATATTTTGTAAGTGATATTGATACCCCCAACGTGGGTGGTCACGACAACATCATCCGTTCAGATTTAGCCTTCACTTACCGCATCTATAATAAACATGCAATTTCGTTAAAATATCAATGGAATCGACGTGATGCGACTTTTTCTGATTTAGGTGACCGTACACAAACAACGGGCACAGTAGGAATTTTTTATACATTCCTAGGTCACGATGGTTTTGGTGCTACAGATTGGCGTTAACAACCTACATTACTTACATGCTAGAACCGTAGCATCACACAATCAGTTACTGCATTAAAGATAGTCAAATCATGGTTGGGCAATGATGGCGGTACATTTGACGTCACGCCATCTACCCTAAACGAGCGCACCCAAAGTGCAATAATTGTGGTCAAATTGTCATCATGTTATTGGGCAAACAAAAATGATAATTGATAACACTCTCTGGCTTAATTTGGCAGTTGCCCTAGGCATTGGGCTGCTTATTGGTACTGAGCGCGAGCGGAGCAAAGGCATGGGGAAAGATAGACCATCCGCCGGCATTCGCACCTTTACCATCGCCTCGCTACTTGGCGCTGTCAGCACAGCGTTCAACTTTTGGTTGCTAGTCGTTTCAATATTCTGCGTAATGATTTTTGTAGCCATTGCTTACTTTAACAGGCCAGGTAAAGATCCAGGCCTTACTACAGAAATCTCCCTGATATTTACTGTCATTTTGGGTGGGCTAGCCATGAGTGCCGCTGGATTAGCCGCAGCACTTGCGGTTAGTGTGGCTATACTCTTGGCAGCTAAAGAACCTATTCATGGCTTTGTACTAGGCGTGGTTACTAAAGATGAGTTGAATGACTTTCTCATGCTGGCAGCCGCCACACTCATCATATTGCCACTTGTGCCCAATGAATTTATCGGCCCATTCGAAGCCATTAACCCTCGCAATCTCTGGCTCGTCGTCATATTAGTGATGACAATTAGCGCGCTTGGTCACCTTGCATTACGTTGGCTAGGTGGGCGCATTGGCCTACCTATTGTTGGGTTGGTATCAGGTTTTATTTCCAGCATTGCAACAGTGGGCGCGATGGGCGTACGTGCTAAAGAAACCCCCAATTTAATAGGTGCAGCTGTCGCAGGCGCGCTGTTATCGAGCCTTGCTACTATTTTACAGTTAGCAATGCTACTCGCAGCAATCCACCCGCCCACATTACATGCACTTGTGTGGCCACTTATTTTTGGTGGCGTTTCAATTGCGACTTATGGCTTGGTAGTGACTTTAAACTCCCTCCATAAAGATGGGGAGGAGACGAACTCACTCACCAAAACATTTAGCGTAAAGACAGCACTAATACTAGCTGCTGTCATCGCTGTTGTACTAGTAGCTTCATCAGCGTTAACAGCTTGGTTCGGTCAGGCAGGGCTTGTGGTTGCCTCTGGTGTCGCAGGTTTGGCTGACGCTCATGCCTCTACAATCTCTGTAGCATCACTGGCGGCGGCTGGCAAACTCAGTGCAGCAAGCGCAGTATTACCAATTCTGGTCGCTTTTTCGGTTAACGCTGTTTCAAAAGCTGTGATGGCGGTGATAAGTGGCGGAAAAAATTTCTCACGCCAAGTTATTCCAGGGTTGATTGTGCAAGTTTCAGCAACTTGGGTAGGGTGGTGGTTATTTTAAGACTGTTCTTAAATAGCATTTGCCTACCTCGTCCGCATAGGTTTTATTAATACAACCTTGATTCGAAATGGTTGTAGGTTTATGCTTAATCTTCTGCGATTTTAGAGGATAAAATCATGACTACCATCACTGTAGAACACAATCCATCTCAAGCACGCCTCCATGAACTAGGCGTCTCCAGCTGGTCAACCTGGTCTAAGGAAGTCTCGACGTTTCCCTGGAGTTATTCTGAGCGTGAAATTGCCTATGTACTTGAAGGCGAAGTTGAAGTAACACCTAAGGGCGGCACCCCAGTCAGCTTCGGTAAGGGCGATTTAGTCACGTTCCCTGCTGGCATGACTTGCACTTGGGAAGTTAAAAAGGCACTACGAAAGCATTATCAGTTTGGCTGAAAAAATGGGTTCGCGACACAAGGGGTCGATACTGACCCCTTTTATTTTGTTCTGTCATTCCGACGAAAGTCGGAATCCAGTGACTTTTCGCAAGACGCGGGATTCCGTATCAGACCGTAAAGGTCTTCAGAATTAAGTTAGGCATATTTACTATCCTAAACATGAAACCATCCCCCACAATCTGTAATTGATCTAGTTTTTTTGCAGCTTTACCAGTAATTGTCAGTGGGCTATTATCGTCACTACAAGATTTAATTTCAGAAGCTAAAAAGATGGCAAAAGCTAAACGTAATAATATAGTTGAATTAACTTACTTAGAATGATTGATTATGAGTATATCCATTACTTCCCCTGTGACTGAACTTTTACAACATAAAAGCATTGCTTATGATGTGATAGAAATTCCATTAACCGAGGATAAAAAACCTGTTAGAAATCTGGAGGAATTACTTTTAAAGCAGGGAATAGATCCACAATCTGTTGTAAGAAGTGTGTTGTTTAAAACAGCCTCAGACAAGTTTGTTTTATTAGCTGTTGCAGGAGGTGGTCGTGCTGATTGGGCAGTTCTACGCAAACATTTAAATGAGCGTAAGTGTCGGATGGCTGAATTTGATGAAGTATCTGAAGCCACAGGATATGTTGTAGGTGCAGTCCCACCTATCGCACTGCCGGAAGACATTAAGATTTTGGTCGATAACAGTGTGAAAGACTATGAAACCGTAGTGATTGGTAGTGGCGTTTTGGGGGTTGCTTTATCACTCAAAGGGGCTGATTTACTTAAACTGCTTGGTGATGCCGAACAAGGGATATTTATAAGTGCATGACCATTAAATTTGTAATCACAGTTTGCCCCTAAAGGACAATGCTTTAAAGTGGAAATAAATAAATCATTTGATTTCTGCCTACAACCGCGTTACGCCTGATCCCTATAGAAATCAGGCAGTAGATTTTCTACTTTGCAGTTCCGCCCTGACTTCTGATCCACGCCATTACCCTTAAGGTCTCATCAGGGGATAATCCGTTGCTGTGATTACCGGGGTCCATTACACCTTTGCCTTTACCACTCATCCCGCCATTGGTCCCTGCCCAGATGATTTCGAACATTCCCTTATCCGTAGTGCTCTTGGAATGATTGTATCTAGGACCTATCAGGCCCCCGGCAGTCTGGCCCTGAGCTTGGGCACCATGGCATTGAGCACAGGAGTAGGTTTGATAATGCTTTTTACCGCTGGCAATGGCTTCTGCATTTCCGTTGTAGGGGTTTTCACCAGTACTCAGGAATTTCTTGGACTGTTCGGTATTAAAAAGCCCCGAATCAATTTTCATTGGCTGACCAGTCTTGGTGTCAACAAAACTTTGGTCAGCGAATGAAAATCCACTTGAAAATAGCAGCGGGATGCTCAAGGTGAGCAATATTGATTTGAGAGGGTGGGTCCGCATAATAAATCTCCTCGTTGGATAATTAATAACAAAGCATCCTCGAATTATTGAGAGTCCAATCAGTGCGCTAGAGTTCCTTTAATCAATTTTTCAGAATAATTCCATATCTCGCCATTGTCTGCGGCGATGTAGAGCGCGTTATCCGCGTCTTTATATTGAAATATTAATATAGAGACAAAGAATGGATTAATTAAATTGTAATTGAGGAACTACATTTATAGGAACGGCCGCCCAAAGCAGACGTTCAGCAGACAGCTACTTATTACTAAATCATTACCTTGTCACCTCCCTGCTAGCCATCACGGTGCTTTCATCACTTTTTGACAAGAGCGCTCGGTAAGTTCTGAGTTCATCCCCGTCCATAATCAACTGTCCATTGCTTATATCTGCAACTGACAAAGTATTGGCATTCAGTTCGATGGAAGCGCCTAGTCCAGCGTAGATGTAGTGATTTCCAAAAGTCTTCTTAAATGCGGCGAAAGCGGGCTCCCCTGTGCAATGACTCGGAGCAACAAAATCCACTCTGAAAGTATCGTGCAGAGTACTTACGATTTGCTCAATTTCAACATCCTTGGCGACTACTTGATGAAACCCTCCCGTCACCATGTGAATGCGCTTATTAATCTTAGTTGCAGCCTCCACAATCTTATCTAGACCCGGATGTGAACAGCCAACAATCAGAACGATACCTTCTGGTGTTTCAATCGCCAGCGAGAGCTCCCTTAACTCCATCGTTGTAGGCTTGTCTGAAATCTGGAATATCAAAT
>DASQFK010000261.1:0-2820 GCA_035633175.1 Methylotenera sp. | reverse complement strand
TCTTCTAATCGTTGAAGCGTGGTAACCTGCATTTCTTTATTTTGTGGGAGAGAGTTAGAGAAGCGTTGTTTATAGCTTGTTACTTCTTGCTCTATTTTTTCTAAAATACTTTTTTGCTTCTCTGCTTCTTTACTAAAAAACTCAGCCGTTTCAGTTGCCTTATTCTTACTAGCTTTATCATTTTCATCTAAAAATAACTTAATTAAATCATTGGTTACATTATATGTTTCATTGGGTTTGTAGTAATTGAAGGAAACCTGAAATGCGAATGTGGGTTTATCCCCCCATTGCCCAGAATCTGCTGTTAGCAGATTGACCGCGATGTTTGAACGTGTAGTCTGAGCAATGCCGGCTGGTGGCGCATTAGGTTTTTTGTCTAAATCATAGAGCTTATATTTCTTAGCAATTCGAACTAAATTCTCATTAGTTAATACCACTTGTTTTAGTGCTTCAAACCGGTCAACAGCGTATTTTCCTCTTACCTGATCTGGCTGAACTTGTTGAGACTCAATCAGTATAGTGCCTGTTGACTGATAAACTGGCGATAATTTTAACGCGACTGCGATTGAGGCTAAAAACGCTAAAAGGAAAAAACCAATAACATAAGGGCGTCTGCGACGAATGATATTAATATAATCATTAAATGACATTTCTTGCTCTATGGCCATCAGTTTTTACTTCCTTTTTTATTAATTAAAAACTTAATGTGTCATATACAAACGTTACACCAATAACGTCACCTCTACTACGCACTCCAGTTACCCCTAGCTCTTTATGTGTTGCGGAAAATCGAGTTAGCCATTTACTTGATAAATTACGCTCGTAGTAGGCTGTGAGTTGCTGATAACTTAACCAGTCTATATTGATATTTGAATCTTTTCTTGCTCTACTAAGTCCGTAATCAAGACCAAAGCGATCATTCTCTGTTCTATTATAAAGGTACCCAAGTTTAAACGTGTCAGTCTTTTGAAAGCCGCCTATCCCAGATGCTACTAACTCTCGATTTAGCTCAGCCGTATAATACGAACTTTCTGCTGTATAACCAGCTTTAACTCCCGATTCAAGACCAGTATCAGACTGCTGACCGGACAAGTTATAAACCCCTGCATGGCCTGCAACATTTAAACCTTCATTAACTTGGTAGTCTGCACCAAATATTACGCGAGATAATTTAGTGTCATCAAATATCTCATCTGGTTTATAAAGCGCGTAGCCTAATAGAACATTAGTGTTTAACCTATCTGTATATGCATAAGTTAACTTTGTGGCAATCTCACTTAAAGTGTAACCGCTAAGCGTGCCAGAATTCACAAAAAGAACATCACTGTAGGCACTTTCTGTAAGTGCACTCCATCTAGGGCTAATTTGATGCTGCCATTTACCAGCTAAGGATTTAGTTTTTTGCGTACCCTCCGTGTTAGTAAACGCGCCGGTACTTGTTAATTCAGATGTACGGGAGCTAGTCTCTTGATAATCAGCTTTGAGGCCAAAAACGCCTGACTCATAAGTACGGTCCCAACCCAAAGTCAGGCTCGGATCTTCACGATCTCCAAGAACCGCCTCATTTGAATGTCGTTGAACCAAGAGCTTTGCGTCTAAAAACCAACGATTAAACTCACTATTGACGTCAACTAAAAATTGAGGAGCTAGCGTATATATCCAGACAGATTGCTCGTCTTCAGATAAGTTAGGATTAGAATCATACTCTGCACTAGTTACAATTACTGCTTTTTTTGTGATTTCTACAGCATTAACATTTTGTGCTAATAATGGAAATGTAACTCCTAATATTATCTGCAAGGCTAGACGATTTAGACTACGTTCTTGAAGCGGGAATTTTTTATGCATTTTTAATTTTAACCCTAATATAGATACACAGCCTTATTATACCTATATTCAGGTTTTTGAAAATTAATTTTGATTTGACATTAAGGCACTAGAATTGTGTCCCCAGGATTTAAAACAATATTAGATTCTAATCGTTCCCCACGAATAAGCTGATCGTAGTGAATCGGGATGGCCTTTTGTCCCTGCGGTGTATTTCTAAGCACTTTAATATTGTTGCGATCTGCAAATTTATCTAATCCTCCAGCCACACTCAAGGCATCAAGCACAGTCATAGGTCCTGTCATGAAGACTTGGCCAGGCTTGATAACTTTACCTAACACATGCGCATGGTTTCCTTCAATCTTAGCAATAACTACAGAGACCTGCGGATCAGGCAAATAACCTTTTAGTTTTTCAGCTATACGTTTTTCAGCTTCAACTGAAGTAAGACCCACTACTTCTACCCTTCCTGCAAGCGGGTAGGTAATACTGCCATCTGGCAAAACTACACTTTCCTTTTGCAGCTTATCTTCGCCCCAAACTGAAACTTGAATTAAATCACCCTGACGCAGCCTGTAGCTTTGTGAAACTTCAGCATTTGCAACAGAAACAGAAATCATCAACAGATGACCAATGATTAACCATAAAAGCGTTTTTATTCTCATTTTAATATTCCTTCAAGTAAAGCATTCAAGTTGATTAAAGTGAATTGCCTCTTTAATTTATGTCATCAGGTTTTTAATCTGTACCTTAATCTTACTACACCAATAGTCGACTGTTTTGTTAAGTAGCTAACAGTATTGAAGGTTTTTTTTAGATTAATACAGGTAAAAGTCCTTTTATATTAAACGCTCCAACGATTAGATAGCATCACAAAACCTATAAGCGCTGAGAGCAATAACCATCCTGTAGTAGGTAATGATGATTCGCTTGTTTTCTTATCCTGAGACACTGAATATTGAGCTTCGTTATTACCAATAACAGAAGTATTTT
>DASQFK010000260.1:0-2732 GCA_035633175.1 Methylotenera sp. | reverse complement strand
AAATCACCGGTATGACCTACCATGTCGCCGTTCGCATAGTTGCAGATGATGGCATTGTATTGACGGCTTAGAATAGCTTCTTCCAGCCTGTCCGTTAACTCAAATGCACTCATTTCAGGCTGCAAATCATAGGTAGCAACTGCTGGTGAGGGTACTAAAATTCGATCCTCACCAGCAAATACAGTTTCTTCACCGCCGTTAAAAAAGAAGGTCACATGCGGATATTTTTCAGTTTCAGCAATACGTAATTGCGTTAAACCTAAGCTTGAAACATATTCACCGAAAGTGTTTTTAACTGCATGCGGAGGGAAAATAGCCGTTGCTTTGGTTTCTTTTTTATCATGCATGGTCAACGTAAAATAACCCGCTAACTTGGGTACATGACGACGATGAAAGCCATCAAACTCTTCGCTTAATAGCGCATGCGTTAATTGCCGTGCGCGGTCAGATCTAAAATTCATATACACGATTAAATCGCCATCGTTCAAGTGGATGGGTGCTTCATCTGGCATACGAATCGCGGTAGCTTTGACGAACTCATCATTTTCATTGCGCGCATAAGCGGCTTGTAAACCTTTCTCAGCCGTTGGATAAGTAAATTCGCCTATGCCTTCTGTAATTAATGCATAAGCCGCTTCAACGCGAGGCCAGCGTTTATCTCTATCCATGCTGTAAAAACGGCCTGAAATCGAGATGATTTTTCCTACTCCTAATGCTTTGATTTTCGCTTCAAGTGCGGCAATAAATGGCGCTGCGCTCACGGGTGGCGTATCTCGACCATCTAAAAAAGCATGTACGTATACTTTGGTTAAGCCTAATTTAGCAGCCATTTCCAGCATGGCATGAATATGGTCTTGATGGCTATGCACGCCGCCATCGGAAATTAATCCCAGGATATGCAGCGCTTTGTTGTTATTTTTAAGATTCAGTAGTGCAGGTTTTAATACCTCGTGCTCAAAAAAATCACCATTGGCAATGCTGTTGTTAATACGTTCAAAATCTTGAAATACCACACGACCCGCGCCAATATTGAGATGCCCCACTTCAGAGTTGCCCATTTGGCCGTCTGGCAAACCTACATAATGCTCAGATGCATCAATTAGCGTGTGCGGATATGCTTGCCAAAATGCATCTAAATTGGGTTTACTTGCTTGTGCAACTGCGTTATCGGCAATGTCTTCGCGGTAGCCAAAACCATCTAAAATCAATAGACATACTGGGGTGATATTGGTGGTGGGTAGCATAATATTTGGACTCAATACGGGAATTAATATTTTAATAACTATTGTCACTATTTTAGCTTATTTACCCGTAAAATCTGCCTATAAATTTAGTGCTAAATTTGCATTGCATATGGGCAAGTTGCCACCATACTATCAGTATTAAAATTAGAGAGGATTTTTGTGGAATTTATTAGTAGTAATGCGTTGTTAATTGGTTTAGCTATTGGTTCTGGCATTATGTTATTGCTGCCCATGTTCAAAAAGAGCGCCGGCGGTGTACCTAATCTCACCGGTGCTGAAGCCGTGACTTTGATCAACCGTTCAAATGCGCTGGTGTTAGATGTACGCGATGACGCTGAGTTTGAGAGTGGGCATATTGCCGATGCTGTGCATATTCCTCTCGCTAATTTAGAAGCGCGTTTGGGTGAGCTAAAAAAATATAAAAATAAACCGATTTTAGTGAATTGCCAGCGTGGCGCACGTGCAGCCAAAGCATGTGATATCTTGCGTAAAGCGGAATTTACACAAGTAAATAATCTGCAAGGCGGCTTAAACGCATGGGTAGAGGCTAAATTGCCGATTGTTAAAAAAGCAGTCAAAACCCCTACTAAAACCACGGCTAAAAAAGCTGTAGTCGAAGCGCCTGCAGCCAATGATGAAATCACAAAAGATCCAAGCTAATGCCCAATATTCTCATGTATACCACGGCGGTATGCCCGTATTGCATTAACGCCGAGCGTTTGTTAGTCAGTAAGGGCGTGAAGGAAATCAATAAAATCCGTGTCGATTTGCAACCTGAACAACGTGTTGAAATGATGGCGAAAACTGGGCGTCGGACTGTACCGCAAATCTATATTGATGGCCGTCATATTGGCGGGTTTGAAGAATTGCGCGCGCTGGATTTAGCCGGTGGTCTGGACCCTTTGCTGGCTTAGTAGGCAGTAAAGGCTAAATGGTTAATTTCTGCTAAAATGACGCCTTTGCAAAGTAGCCCTTATTCAATTAACCCCTTATTTAAGTAGAAAAATTATGGCAAAAGAAGATAATAACGCAGCAGCAACTGATAATTCAGTACAGGATGATTCAGCACAAGCAGCAGGTTTCAGTATTGAAAAGATTTATGTCAAAGATGCTTCACTAGAAATCCCTAATGCACCGCAAATTTTTACCGACCGCACACAACCGCAAATCAGCATTGAATTGGGTAATTTTGCACAAATGCTTGAAGAAGGCGTATTTGAAGTTGCGATTAAAGTCACTGTTACTTCGAAAATAGAAGATAAAACGGTATTTTTAGTGGAAGTAACGCAAGCTGGTATTTTCCAGATTCGCAATGTGCCCGAAGAGAACTTAGAAATGATTGCCGGCATCACTTGCCCAAACATTTTATTCCCTTATGCACGTGAAACAGTTTCAGATTTAGTGGTGCGTGCTGGTTTCCCGCCAGTTCTGCTCAATCCAATTAATTTTGAAGCACTGTTTGCGCAACAAAAACAGCAACAGGCAGAG
>DASQFK010000259.1:0-7769 GCA_035633175.1 Methylotenera sp. | reverse complement strand
GACTTCTGGTGAAGTGTTTAATCCTTCATCAGGAAATACAACTTCCCTGCTTGATAAAAATATTAGTATTGAATCTGCCAATGTAGACATACAAAAAAATGCGGTGTTAGATTTATCTGCAGGCGGAGATATGTTTGCTTACGAATGGGTACCTGGCCTGGGTGGCAGTAAAGATATTTTAGCGCAACCAAATACTTATGCGATTATTCCTAATTTAGGGCAAGACTATGCTCCTGTAGATCAAGTGTATGCTAGTAGTTCTGCACTTGTAGGGGTTGGACAGACAGTATTTTTATCAGGTGTACCAGGTTTGCCAACGGGTAATTACACACTATTGCCAGCACGGTATGCACTAGCACCTGGCGCATTTTTAGTAGAAGCAAATGTGGTTGGCAGTAAATTATTACCTACGCAAGTAGCACCACAATTAGATGGCTCTACACTTACCACTGGTTACCGTGCGGACTTAGGGACCGGTGCACGAGATGCAAACTGGTCTACATTTAAAGTGACTGATGGCGCAGTGTTTCGACCGGCGGCAGGTTCAGTTTCAAAAGCACCTTCACAATACATATTAACTAGTGCAAACCAATTTTTCTCTGACCCACTTAAAACAGATGGCAAAAAAGTAAGCTTGCCTAAAGACGTGGGTAGATTGTCGGTAGATGCTGCAAAGCTAGCACTAGATGGCATGGTAGTAGGCAATAAAGTAGCGGGTGGCGCTGGTTTGAATGTAGATATTAGTTCTACCAATATTAGAGTGGTCAGTAGCCAAGACCTTGCTGATACGACTAGTTTGCAATTAACCGCCAGCAATTTAAATGCACTTAATGCTGAAAGTGTATTGTTAGGTGGTAAACGTGAGTTGCAAAATGGTGTAACGGTCATCACAACAGGTGCTGAAACAGTCAGGATAGAAAATGATAGCAATCACATCATTAAAACGCCTGAATTTATCGCTACGGCAAGCAATGATATTACGGTAAAAACAGGTGCTGCGATTGATACAGGCAACGCATCTAAAACCCCAACTAGCAAAGTATTGAAAACGGATGGCGATGGCGCACTACTCGCTTTATCATCAAACAATGATATTAGTTACAGCCGAACAGGCGGTTCGCCTACCTCAGCTATTGGTGAGCTTAATATTGAAGCTGGGACTAACTTAAAAGCAGGCAATTCAGTAGTGCTAGATGCTACAAAATCAGCTAATTTAGCGGGTAGTGTAAGCTTGCAAGATGGTGGTAGCGCAACTTTAGGTGCGAATCGTATTTTAATTGGCAATGCGCCGCTTGATACCGTAGGTTTAAATGTAAATGCAGCTGCATTAGCAGCACTTGGTCAGTTAAAAGCATTAACACTGAATAGCTATAACAATATCGATACCTTTGGCGCCGTTAACTTTGGTAATAGTAAATTAGATTTAACCATGAATGCCGCTGGCATAGTGGGGCACTTGGCAAACGGTGAAAGTACTATACCTGCCAACTTAACGCCTAGCGTCATTACCGCCAATACGTTTACACTTAAAAATACGCAAGGTGCTGCGTTTAACTCACCTACAGATCCTTCTGGCAGAGCATTAGAGATTAATGCGACCACCGTAAAACTAGATGGTGGCGATACAGTGAGTGGGAAAACAGAGGTTGCAGGTTACTCAAAATTAAATATCAACGCAGATGAAATTAGAGTTGCGAATGTTGGTGAAGCTCACTTTAATGTGGCAGAAACTAAGCTCACCACAGGTCGCATTAGTGCAGATACTGCCGCCAATTATAAAATCACTAGTACCGATAAATTAGAGATTGTTAAGCTTGCAAATGCTAAAGCAAGTACTTCAAAAGGCTTTGGCGCTCAATTAGAAATCGCGGCTAAAGATTTAACGGTAGCGAGTAACATTGATTTGTCTTCAGGCAAGTTAGCATTAACTGCCACTAATGATCTCAACATTGTAAGTGGCGCAACCGTCAAGGCAACGTCTACGCCTAATACTTTTTACAATGTTACTGAATATGCACCCGCTGGAAGCGTCACGTTAACCTCTACTACTGGCAATGTGAACGTGAACGCAAGTGCGGTGGTAGACGTAACTAGCCAAGGTGAAGCCAGTGCAGGTTTAGTGAAAGTGGTAGCCACTAATGGCACTGCTAATATTGCGGGTGATTTAAAAGGCTCTGCTACTGGTACTGGAAAAGGCGGCGTGTTAGATGTAGACGTAAAAACACTGGCTGATCTAAGCGCTACGAATAATCGCGCGGTTGGTTTTGATGAAGGCCGCCAATACCGAGTGCGCACAGGTGATGTAAATATTACTGGCACAGGTGCAAATGCTTTGAAAGCACGTGAAACTACCGTAAGTGCAGATGCAGGAAGCATTACTGTAACGGGGGACATCATTGCCACAGCGCCTAAGAACAGCCGTATCGCTTTATTTGCAAATAACGGTGTAACACTGGAAAGTACCGCTAAATTAGAAGCTAAAAGTACTAAAGCAGGTGAAGAAGGCGGTAAGATTAATATTCAAACAACTACAGGACCCTTAGATTTTAAAGTGGCTTCTAAAGTAGATACGAGTGGTAGCGCAGTTGGAAAAGAAGGTGAGGTTTACTTGGGCGCGGCTCGTACGGCAGACAACACAGATATTAATGTGACAAATATGGGTACTACTTTTGTAGGCACTAAGAAAATCACGATAGGTGGCTTAGATGCGGTTGAAACCGATAGTGTAACCACTGCTAATCAAACCGCGGCAATTGATAAAGCCGAAACTTTTATGAAGAGTGTGATAGCTGATAATACCAAAGGCTTGAACAGACTTGGCATTAAAAATGATTCACGGTTTGCCATAGTGCCAGTAGTGGAATTTAAAAATACAAATCAGAATGTATCAACTGGCAAACTAACTGTTAAAGACACTTTAGATTTGCACACTTGGCGTTTTGACCCAGAAACAGGTGTGCGTGTGACTGACACAGCGCAACTAGGCAGTGGGGTAAATACTAATGGTAAGGCTTTGCTAGTGGGTGTATTGAGTTTACGTGCCAAAGGCGATATAGGGGTTAATAGCACGATTAGTGATGGGTTTAGCAGTGCAACTTTGGGTGAGCTAAGTGCACCTGCCAAACAAGAAGTTCTAGAAGTTTTAGATGATGAGGGGAATGAGCTTGTAAAAGGAAGTGCTGGGCAAGATGCAACAGGTGTCATAGGTTTAGACTCTTGGTCATATAACTTAGTAGCAGGTGCAGATTTTTCTGCGGCAAATCCATTGGCAACACAAAAAACTGCAACGCTAGACTTGTCAATTAGTGCAACTAAAGCATCCGCTGTAGTTTCTACAGCCACAATAGCAAATATCGCTAATAGTCCAGTTAAATTAGTTTCTACAATAAATGGCTACACCCTAGCTAACGCAGCAGTGATTGCTTTTACAATTGATGCTATTCCTAATACTACTAATGCGGCTGCGGGCAGTTCTACAACGCTAAATATTACTAAAACAGGGCCAAAAGAATTAGTAAAAAGCGATGGTACAAGCATCAAAAAAATTGATTTAGCTATGGGCTTAACTTATTTAGCAAAATACGACGTTAAGAGTGGTAAATACAAAATGATTGATTTTCCAGATACAGCAGATGTAATGTTAGCTGATAAAACTGGTGTACGCACTGGCACTGGCCATATTAATATTGCTGCCGCTGGTGATTGGATTATGTTAAATGATGGGAATATAAAAGTAGAGAATAGAAAAAGCGAAGCGGTTATTTATACGGTTGGCTCTCAAGCTAATAAACTCATAGGTTTTGATTCCCCCGAAAGTAACAACCCACTCTATTTAACAAATGGCGGTGATATTAATGTAACCACTGGAGGCAATATTGTAGGGGGGGAATCGATACTCAATAATCGTCAGCTAATTAACCAATGGTTGTTCCGTCAAGGTGGTGGCGATACTAATAAAGATACTAGCTGGTGGGTACGGCCTGATTTGTTCAAACAAAGCCTGGCAACATTGGGTGGCGGAGACATCAATATCAATGCGGGTGGCAATATTTCTAACTTCTCTGCTTCAGCAGTCTCTACGGCACGTTTTGATACTAACGGCACTACTAAAAACCAAGTGGTAGATGGCGGTGGCGATATGAATATTAAAGCCGTTGCTGATATCATTAACGGTGTTTACTTTGTCGCTAAGGGTGGTGGCAATATCGACGCTGGCGGATCTATTCTAAAAGATAAAACTTTTGGCACAATATTAGCATTGCAAGATGGCAGCTTTAATGTAAATGCTGGTAAAAATGCCTATATTGAAACTGTCATCAATCCAACTTTAGTCAGTCAATCCGTTACCAATGCTACGTCAATAGATAGTACTGGTAACAACGCATACTTTGACTCTTATTCACCAACAGCTAAAGTGAATGTCGTCAGTTTAAACGGAGATACCACATACGGAGGGGATAGCACAATAAGTGTTGCAAATGTTGCTGGATTGAACTCTAACATATCAGAAAGCCTCAAATATAGTCCTGGTAGTATAAAAGCCGTGTCTCATAACGGTGATGTCAATATGGGCAAGGTGACGTTACTGCCTTCAGCAACAGGTGATTTAAAAGTACTTGCAGCAAATAATGTCAATTTAGGTGCTATCACAATGTCAGACGCAGATAGCGCGCTATTGCCAAGTATTCAAAATCCACTTTCGGATAAAAAAGGATTTACTACATTTATTACAAAAAAACTTTTATCGCACTCTACAGAATTGCTACACAAAAATGATGCAGAGCCAGTCGTGATTGTGGCTAAAAACGGCAGTATTTCACCAGTCGAAGATTCAGTGGTTACGCTGCCAAAAGTTGCAAAATTTGTAGCAGGTACTGATATCAATGGGCTTAAGTTAGATATTCAAAATAACAAATCTAGCGACATTACACTGATTAAAGCAGGCAATGACGTTAAGACTAAAAATGTAACAGTTAGCGGTGCTGGCGAAGTATTGGTTCAAGCTGGGCGTAACATTGATTTGGTTTACCCTTTATCAACAACCATCACGACGACAGGTAACTCAGGTGATAACAATGATAATAGTGTTTTTAAAAAAGCCAGTAATCCAGCATTGCCAAGTGAGGGTGCTTCAATCACCTTGCAAGCAGGTTTAGGTAAGGGTGCAAATGTACAAACTTATATAGACCAATATATTTTACCTAGTGGTGCAGGGCCTGTAGCTTTGAAAGATGATGCGACTAAACTAGCAGCGTATCGTGCCGCAACGGCGCTGGCCGTGACTGAATATGTGCGGAAAACCACAGGTGATCAATCGTTAACAGATGCGCAAGCGTTAACGCAATTCAATACCTTTGATTTAGAAGCAAAAACTATTTTTGCAAATAGGCATTTAACTTCAGAGTTGATTGCATCTGCTCAAGGTTTTGCTAAAGCCAAAAATCATGATCGTGGTAATTCAGCGCTAACTACGCTATTCCCCACCTTAAACAATGGCGATATTTTATTGTTTAACAGTAAGGTTGCTACCAATAGCGGCGGCAGTGTTGACTTAATTGCACCTGGCGGCTTAATTAATGTGGGTGTACCTGGCGGTAGTAGCGATAATATTGGCATCATCACTGAAAAAGGTGGTGAAATTCGCGCAATTGCAGATAAAGACTTTCAGGTGAACCAATCTAAAGTGATTACGCAATTTGGTAGCGATATCGCCATATGGTCAACCAATGGCACGATTGATGCAGGTCGCGGCTCTAAATCCGCAACGTCAATTCCTGAGCGTATAGTATTAACTGATTCACATGGTAATACGACCATAGAAGTCAAAGGTGTTGCTGCAGGTAGCGGTATCCGTGCACAAAGTTATGATCCTGATGGTCCGAACGGCCCTAAAAAAGAACCGAAAAAAGGCAATGTTTACTTAACTGCACCAAGAGTGGATGCTGGTGAAGCGGGTATTGAGGCGGGCGATTTATTGATTGTTGCACCAATTGTGTTAAACGCGGCTAATATTCAAGTGCAAGGTGCATCTTCGGGTGTTCCAACAACGGCTTCAGCTGGTGTTGTAGGAGCGAGTGCTGGATTATCACCAGACTCGGTTAATGCCGCCGCTGCCGCTGTGGCACAAAGTGTTGCACAAGCTGCTAGTCAATCGTTTATTAAACCTAGTTTGCCATCTATCATTTCTGTTGACGTGATTAGCATAGGTAATTAATGAATAAGTAGCAAATTAGGCTGATTAGCGTAGTTAAGGCGCCTATAAGACTAGTTAAAATAATGATGTAAATCAAACCGTTATCTAATAGGACTAGATAATGGTTTTTTGTTTGTCATATAGCGTTAATCAACTTGAAACATTAAATTATTAAAGTCTTAACTTATCTAAATTTTAATAAGTTTAAAGATGTTTAATACTCAATTTTTAGCAGCCCTCAAAAGTAACTTTAAGAATAATTCCAAGCATACCTTTTTACTTTGGGTCGTTGCATTTTTAGCGATGTTGCCAGCTTTAGCCAGTGCTGAATGGAATAAAGATTGGACATCACGGACCAAGATTTCTATCAATACAGCCGAAGTAACCGAGGCGGTTACACAACTGCCAGTTGTCGTGCGTTTGCATTCCGGCAACTTTGATTTTACCAGTGCGAATATAGATGGCTCAGATTTACGTTTTATTGCCGCAGATGACAAAACAGAGCTTAAATATTATGTAGAAAAATTTGACGGCTTGAATGAGTTGGCGATTGTTTGGGTACAAATACCTAAGATTGCAATATCTGATAAAGAGGCCCACTTCTGGTTATATTCTGGTAATGAAAACGCAACCAGTACCAGTAATGCCAAAGCCGTTGTAGATGCCAATACCGTGGCAAATTTTCACTTCGCAGATAAAGCATTATTGCAAGATAGCTCTGCCACTGGTTTGGTAGCAACTGGTGCAATTACATTGCAAAAAGCAGGCTTGATCGGTGAAAGTGCTGCGCTAAACGCTGAACCTTTGAATATTCCAGCGAATGCAGCTACCAATGCTGCTTCCGGTTTCACGTGGTCTGTTTGGGTTAAGCCTACAACGCTGCCGCAAACAGCAAGTTTATATAACCAGGATAGTGCATTAAGTTTAGGGTTAGACGGGCTCACACTTACGTTGAAAGTTGGCGATAAAGCAATTACTGGTGGTGAGTTAATTCCAGCAGTTTGGCAGCATATTGCTTTCACTTTAAATGCTGGCAAAGCCACCTTGTTTGTAAATGGCGTTGATGTTGCCACTGGCGATGTGCCGGCGGTTGATGCAGCCACAGATATTAAAATCGGTGAAGGTTTTGTTGGTGAAATTGATGAGTTAAGTATTGCCAATGTAGCGCGAAGCACTGCTGCAATAAAATTAGCAGCAAACAGCCAGGGAGTTGATAGTAAATTATTGACCATTGCAGCCGCAACAGGCGAAGAAGGCGAGGCTGAAGAGGGGGAAGCTAATTACATTGGCATACTTATCAATAGCCTAACCTTGGATGCCAAAATCGTGATTGGTATTCTTGCAGTCATGTTTGCAATCAGCGTGTGGGTCATGTGGGCTAAAGCAATGTTGGTTTCACGTACTGATAACGATAACAAAAGATTCCTCGCACGTTTCCAAAAAGCAAGCTCTGGCGATTTGCTTACCTTAGATAAAGGTGCCAAATACCCAAATTCAACCTTGTATAAATTGTATCTTGCCGGTTTGCGCGAGATGAAAAAACGCCAGCATGAAGGCGAGCCATTAGCTTTAAGTG
>DASQFK010000258.1:0-5553 GCA_035633175.1 Methylotenera sp. | reverse complement strand
AATATCCATGGCCCGTCGCGATGCATAATGAATAATTGCCTGCTTACGTTGCGCAGGGCAAAACAATCCACCCGTACAACGTGCAACTGCCTCGTCTTGCTGCTTTAGAATATGTGAGCCACATATAGGGCAAACCGCAGGCATCGTAAAGCGCCGCGCATTTGAAGGTCTTCTATCAAGTACGACACTTACCACCTCAGGAATCACATCACCGGCGCGACGCAAACTGACCGTATCGCCTATGTGTACATCCTTACGACGCACTTCATCTTCGTTATGCAAGGTAGCATTGGTCACGGTCACGCCGCCTACAAACACTGGCTTTAACCGGGCTACGGGCGTAATGGCACCTGTGCGGCCGACTTGTACAGTAATGTCTTCTACAATCGTTAATGCTTCTTGTGCAGGGAATTTATGCGCAATAGCCCAGCGTGGGGCGCGTGAGACAAATCCCAATTCATTTTGCAGACTAAAAGCGTTTACTTTGTACACTACCCCATCAATATCAAATGGTAGCTTTTCACGGCTAGTACCTATTTTTTGATAGTACGCATATAGACCAGCCATGCCTTTAACCACGTCACGTTCCTTACTTACAGGAAAGTTTAAGCTTGTTAGATAATCCATTGCCATACTATGACTATTCAAAACTGGCACACCTTCAGCGGCTCCTAAACCATAGGCAAAAAAACTTAATGGTCGTGTAGCAGTGATTTTTGCGTCTAATTGACGAAGGCTACCGGCGGCTGCATTACGCGGATTGGCAAAGAGTTTTTCACCTTTGGTAAGTTGGGTTTCATTTAACTTCTCAAAATCTCGCTTGAACATCAACACTTCACCACGGACTTCAATTAGTTTGGGTGGGTTTGAATCATTTAAGCGCTTAGGAATACTTCGTAAAGTACGTAGATTATGAGTGACATCCTCACCCTTATATCCATCACCTCGCGTTGCGCCTTGTGTAAATACACCATTCTCATAGGTTAATGTAATAGCCAGGCCATCAAACTTAGGTTCAACGGCATACTCAATATTGTTCTGTCCTAATGCTTCACGAACACGCTTATCAAAGGCTTCTAGTTCAGTATTTTCAAATACATTGTTGAGTGACAGCATGGCTTGGCGATGGGTAATGCTATTGAAAGCATTCACAGCCGTGCCACTGACGCGTTGTGTAGGAGATTCCGGTGTGATGAGTGCTGGGTGCTGATTTTCAAAGTTTAACAACTCACGATAAACTTTATCATATTCGCTGTCAGGCACAGAGGGCGTATCTAACACATAATATTCATGGTCATAGCGTGCCAGCAACTGTAGTAAGGCTGAGTATCTTTCTTTTACTGCATTATCTGGCAAGTTTGAATCATTCAATGCTAAATCTAATGCGCCTTGCCCTTTACTCTCTACCATTTAAGAAAATAACCTCAATGCGCTTTCCGAGCCTGGGATTATGCCGCGTACCAGCATCGTGGCATGAATCATCTTGAGCTGTTGACGAATCTTTTCAATCTGCATGTCGCCCAGCACTTTATTATTATCATCGACTAAAACTGCATTCAAGCCGATTTCCATTTGTCGCGCGACTTGCACCATTTGACCGAATGCTTGCGTGCATTGCTTGATATGTGGAATGTCAAACTGAAAAGTCACTCCTTTTACCACCGAAGCTCTTAACATTTCAGCACTAAATGGATTGTCTTCACGATTGAACATCACGAAAGATGATTCACCGGAATTGTAATATTTGAACGATCCATCTGTGGAAAGTGTGAAGCCCTGCGCTTCAGCTAGGCCCCTTAATTTGGTGCCTGTGAATGCGCCATTTTCACCATGGACTAAATGAAACCCGATTGTCTTGTCCACATCAATACAAAATGAATCAAGCGCGGTAGCTGCCGTCAGCGCATCACCACTACTTTGCCACTCTACATGGGCATTCATGTCCAAACCTGCGGTTTCAACAGCCAGTTGAAAGCGATTCAACATATAACGTGAGACCGCACCTGCACGATCAGCCATTTGTAAACTGCAAGCAACTCTAGTCACCAATTGTTCTGGCTTAGCGTCTTTAAGGGAAGACCAAACTTGCTCTTTGGCAACATCTGAAGCGCTGTTCGATTGCTGGACATGTACGAACACAGGCTTATCATAACCTTCCAACAAACTGGCTAGCGTGCTGCTAAGTGAACTAAACGACGTAGCATCAGCTAAATATAATAATGCTGTTAGATCCACTTGTGAATTCAACATAGGAGGCAAACTTTCATCTACCTCATCAGGCTTAGCTTCCTCCAATACATGTGCTGGTGCATCGTCTAAATTCGAATTTTGGCTGTTCAAATGTGTATCTTCAAATTTAGGCTCGATACGATCTACAACCTTTGCTGGTGAAAAATCAGCTTTGTCTTGATTAAAGATTGCTGGTTTTTTTGATGACTGCGCCTCATCCCTATCGGAAGCTGCCTCTTTGGTATGACTAAAAGCATCTGCAAATATGGCTTTAATATCATAGTGTTGCGCTGACTTCTCATTTAATTCATGCAAATGATTGCTTGCTGCTATCTTTTCAGGTGGAAGAATGAAATCTGCACTCACATCTTCCATCGACTTAACGTCAAACGAAAACTCTACATCCGATGAGGGTTTTTTAAATGAAAATTGATTCTCTTCAGCGGCATCAGCATAACTATTATGATAATAACGGCTACTAACGTCTAAATTCGGTTTATCCAGATTTGGGTTAGCTTGATATGATTCATCATCATTCAAACCATCCAATAACGCATCATTTTGAAGTGGTGAAAAACTATCATCCACCTGCTGATGAAACTTGCGTTCTTGCCACCAATTTACAACGAGCACGGCTAATATAATTAGCACCCCGATGATGATTAATCCTATTTGCAAATCACTCATTACACTTAACCTTCAGCATTTTTCACCTTCAGCATTTTTGATTTTAGCCTATGGCAGTTTGACATAAATTAGACGCTAACGCTTTTAACCTATTTCTAGCCTACATAACCTTCAAGGTTAACATCATTAGGCACTAATCTCCTCAACCATACGCACCGCCGCTTCCATATCTACATCTACAATACGTGAAACACCCGACTCTTGCATAGTAACACCTATCAATTGCTGCGCCATTTCCATCGTTATTTTATTATGACTCACATATAAAAACTGTGTTTTTTCCGACATTTTTTTCACCATTGCACAAAAGCGCTCAGTATTACTATCATCTAAAGGCGCATCCACTTCATCCATCAAGCAAAATGGTGCAGGATTTAGCCGAAACAAGGCAAATACCAAGGCTAAGGCAGTCAAAGCCTTTTCACCGCCTGACAATAAATGAATCGTACTATTTTTCTTACCCGGCGGTTGGGCAAAGACCTGCATGCCTGTATCTAAAATCTCCTCGCCAAGCAATTCTAGCCTTGCTTGTCCGCCACCAAACAAGGTCGTGAATAACTCGTTAAAATGTCGATTCGCTTCATCAAACGTGGTTTGCAAGCGCCCTCTTGTTTCCTTATCTATTTTACGAATCGCATCTTCAAGCGTCTCGCTGGCATCGGTTAAATCTTTACACTGGCTATCTAAATATTGCTTACGTGTTTGCTCAGTCTCTAGTTCCTGGATCGCTGCCAGGTTTACTGCGCCTAACTCCTCAATATCTAACGCCAGTTTGTTTCTTTTTCTTTCTAGATCAGCAATTCTGGGTACATTGTTAGCGTCATTTGCCTTTAAGGTCTCCAGATTTTCCGCAAGTTGCGACTCGTTAATGGTAGACGCCGCCAATTCAGCTTGGCATTGCTCAAAATATAAGCGTGCCTCTTGCTCTGCTAATCGGCTTGCTTCTAATTTATCGCGTAATGGATGCAATAACTGTTCATTTTGCATACGTGAGCGCTCTTGCTGCTGTAGCGCCAGCTCACATTCACTCATTTTATTTCGCGCTTCAATCAATGCGTGCTCATGCCGTTGCTTAAGATTAAGCGCAGCTTCTAAATTAGTCTTTAACGTTTCCATTTTAGTTGCAGCTAAAGTGACTTCAACCTCAGTACAACGTAATTTGAGTGCAGAATTTTCTTCAAGTAAACTATTAATTTTAATGTTTAATTCATTGATATTATTATTATTTAATTTTAAATTAAAAGTTTTTTCTTGGTGAGTGCGTTCTAATGTTTGCAATAGATTACGTGCTTCATTAAACGCTGACTCAGCTACTTGCTTGGTGGTTTCTGCTAATAATTTTTCAGCCTGTAATTGACTTAAGCTTAGTGAAATTTCATTTACCAGCGATTCTTTAGTTGCAACTTCATTCTTAAGTTTGAGCAATCTCTCGCTAGTTAAATCAAAATCAGTATGCAGTGTTTTTTGTCGCTGCAAATTACTCGCTTGCTGTTGGTTAAGTTGCTGCAACGCTAAATTAAATTGATGCGCCTGCTGTGTTGCAGTTTTTAATCGCAAATTATTTGCTTGCTGCTCACTACGCAAGGTGTGTAATTGATGCTCAAGCTGCGTAACATCATCATTCACCTTGCGTAACTCTTCCTGTAATTTCGGTAATTGTTGTTGTAAATCCTCAAGCTGCGCCTGTCTTTCCAACACCCCATGCAGCAATGATTGGGCGCCAAAATAAGTAACACTATGCCGCGTGTAGATATCGCCTGTTTTATTGACGATACATTCACCGTTTTTTAAGGCCAGCCTTGCGGTCATGGCATCTTCGTTATCTTCCAACAAAAATGCACCCGCTAGCCAATCTTGCAACACTGGCTGGCAGTTTGCATCGACTTTTTCTATTAAGTGATACAAAGAAGTATTAGGAGCGTTGTTGGGCATATTTTCATTACCAGTAGACGCTGCTACAGCTATTGTTAACGCTGCGGGTGGTTTATTTTTACCAGTTAATTCACTCTGTACAATCGCATTTAACCTAGCACCTAATACTGCTTCTAATGCAGTTTCCCAGCCCGGTTTGATGTGAAGGTTTTGCCAGATTCGCGCACTATTCTCTAAACCGGCACTCTTTAACCAATTAGTAAGTGTCGTTTCATTATTACCGCTCTTCGTGGCTTGCTGGATTTTAGCCAAAGAGCTAATTTCAGCTTCTAATAAATGTAATTCACGTTGCTGAGTCTGCTGTAACTCTCGACTATTTTTAAGTGCTGCAGTAAGTGTATGCTCATTTTGTAGCGCGCTTGCTACTAGCTTCTCAACATCAGCAACTTCAGACTCTGCATTAATAAATTGCGCTTCTTTTTCTGCCAATACTTCAGCTGAGATCGATTGAATGTTATCTAGGCCATGTTGCAGGCGCTTTAGCTGTTCCTCAGTTTCACTTATCGTTCGTGTGATATGCCCAACATTTGCCTGCTCAAGCCTTAATCGTTGTTCGGCATTAGTTAACGCTGTTTGGCTGGCATTAAATAAGCCAAGGGTCTGCTGAAATTGCTGTGAATGCACTGGTAAAGCAGCGCGTGCAGTCTCAATCACTGATTCAGCCGCCGTATAGTCGGCATTTGCTGCTTCTAACTCGGCTTGTGC
>DASQFK010000257.1:0-4987 GCA_035633175.1 Methylotenera sp. | reverse complement strand
TAAATTTTTATTAATTACGCAAATAACCTAATTACGCAAATAAAAAGATAAGCTAGCTAAAAATACAAAGGAAAAATCATGCAAAAAAAACTTGTAGAAAGAAAACTTTTAGTGAGTGTGCTGATGTTGGCATTAGTCAGTGTTGCTTGTGCCAGAGAGATTAAAAGCAACCAAGGTGTTATGCAAAAGATAACAGGTTTAAAAACACCTGAATCTGTAGTGCAAGCTAAAAATGGCAAGATTTATGTCTCTGAAATCAATGGGTTTGGCAAGGATGGCGATGGTCAGATTACCGTGATTGAAAATGGCAAGCCTCGGGTCTTTGCAACGGGTTTGGACGACCCTAAAGGCTTGGTGATTATCGGCCAGAATTTATATGTAGCGGATAAATCAAAAGTTTTAAAAATCAATCTAGCTAATCAAGGCCAGGGGCAGGCAGAGGTGTTTGCTGCTACAAGCGCATTTCCTGAGACACCATTATTCTTTAATGATCTAGAAGCAGATATTTCCGGCAATCTATATCTAAGTGATACTGGCGACATGAAAGGTAAAGGCGGAGTAGTTTATAAAATTGATCCACAAGGTATAGTCACGACGGTAATTAGCAATAAACAAGAACAGCGCGTGCTTGGCCCAAACGGCTTGCTGATGGATGACACAGGTGATGTCATTATGGTGGTGGATTTTCTTTCTGGTATTTTGTATAGCTACAACATGAAATCCCACACACTTACTAATTTAGCCGAAGGCTTTGGCGGCGGTGATGGTCTTGTGCACCATTCAAGCGGCAAGATGTTTGTCAGCGATTGGAACAATGGCAAGGTATTCAGCATTGATCTTAAGGGCGATGTTAAAGAAATAAAATCTGGCTATAAAGCTGCAGCTGATATTGCGTTGACTCAGGATGAAAGATATCTCATGGTGCCTGATATGAAAGCTGGAGAATTAGACTTTATTCCAGTCAATTAAACTGTCGTATGGCTAAGTCATTAATGGGATTTCGTTAAATCACCTTCATTCATCATTTAATTTAATAGCCAAAATGCCTCGATTAGAAATACGCAAAACAGCCTTAGTGTGGCTAAGTGAAACTAACGCCGTAATTAAGGCTGCCGGTGTTCAAGCTTTTGGTTTAAACGCTTTAGATTACAAGATTGAACCGCATGTTCTACTATCTACGACGTTAACTATCCCTGGATGCCCGGAAAAGCCTGTATTGGTGTCACCGTTAAATGTAAAAAAACGCAACATGAGAACGGTAGAAGGCCGTGCTGCATTAGTGCATGCACTTGCCCATATTGAGTTTAATGCTATTAATCTTGCGTTAGATGCTATCTGGCGCTTTAATGAAATGCCAGAATCCTATTATCTGGACTGGTTAAAAGTAGCGAAAGAAGAGGCTTATCATTTCTCACTTTTAAATTTACATTTAGCCAGCCTGGGTTTTCAGTATGGCGATTTTACTGGACACAATAGCCTGTGGGAAATGGTAGATAGAACCAAGGGTGATGTGTTGGCTAGGATGGCATTAGTGCCGCGCACAATGGAAGCGCGTGGCTTGGATGCTAATCCTGCATTAAGGAACAAGCTAGCACAAGCAGGAGATGTAAAAGCAGCCGCAATAATGGATATTATTTTGGCTGATGAAATTGGGCATGTAGCCATTGGTAATTATTGGTTCAACTACCTGTGTGAAAAAGATAATTTAGAACCTTTGACTACATTTGCACAGTTATGTGACACTTATTCAGCACCTAAATTACGCGGGCCATTTAATCTGGAGGCGCGGCGTAAAGCTGGATTTAGTGAGGCGGAATTATTGCACTTAACGCAAGTGTAATTGCAGATACTTGTAATTACGTTGTCAGTAGTCCAACCACGCCCTCTAAACCCACATAATTAAGCGCATAAGTAGCCTGACTTTGCACAATAGGTTTTGCATGATATGCGATGCCTATGCCTGCAGCTGCCATCATTTTAAGGTCATTAGCCCCATCACCAATCGCAATGGTTTGTGCAGGTGTTAACCCCAGTTGATCACGTAATTTTGTAAGCTCATCCGCTTTAGTTTGGGCATCGACAATGTCACCTAAAATATTACCGGTAACTTTGCCATCTATAATTTCCAAGGTATTGGATACTGCGTAGTCTAAACCTAGCATTGCTTTTACTTTTTCAGCAAAAAAAGTAAATCCGCCGGAAACCAATAAGGTTTTTATATGATGTTTTTTACACGCTTCTATCAATTCAATTGCACCTGGATTTAAAGTAAGACGCTCATTAAGCACGCGCAATAAATCTGACTCTTTCAGGCCTTTAAGCAAAGCGACACGCTCACGCAAACTTTGTGCAAAGTCCAGTTCTCCAAGCATCGCACGCTCAGTAATCGCAGCAATTTGAGGTTTAATGCCAACCATGTCGGCAATTTCATCTATGCACTCGATGCTGATCAGCGTGGAGTCCATGTCCATGACACACAAGCCAAAATTTTTGAAAACTTCAGTATCCTGCATGCAAGCGCAATCAATTTTTTGATCATCACAAAAGGCTTTAATAACGTCTAATTCAGCTTGTTTGAAGGCAGTTTGTGGTAAATAGTAAGCGTGCTCACCCACTTGCGTATACTGCATGCCACTGCCTAATAAACCGTGGATATGTGTAAGGTGTGCCATGGTGATCGCCTGGCCTTGAACAACTAAACGCATGAAATTTCCGCTATCTACAAAAGATCGAATTATAACAGTAGCCGTGCAAACGATTACCAATAAAAATAAGCACAATGCTGGCTTGCATTTTGGATGTTAGCACTGTTCGTGCGCCATCAAGAATTTGTAGCCTATTAGGATTATTTGTATCTATTAAAGAAGCTGCAGCCATTTTGAAATATAATCTTTATTTATTTTAAATTATCAAAAATAACTCTTTTTCATTAGTACTCCCCACATCTTATTACTTTTTATCGCTAACTTATGAATTTACACGAATATCAAGCCAAAACCATGTTGCAAAAATATGGAATTCCAGTGCCGCGTGGGCAAGTCATTTCCGTCGCTAAAGAAACCGTTGCTGTTACTGCTGAGCTTGCCAGTGATGCTTGGGTAGTAAAAGCCCAAGTGCATGCGGGTGGGCGTGGCAAAGCGGGTGGTGTGAAAATCGTTAAATCTACAGGTGAAGCGCAAGCCGTAGTTAGCGAATTGCTAGGCAAAACATTAGTGACGTATCAAAATGCGCCCGATGGACAGCCTGTGAATCAGGTGTTAATAGAAGAAACATTACCGATTGCGCGTGAGCTGTATTTATCGATGTTAGTGGATAGAGCACTGGAGCGCGTTGTTGTGGTTGCTTCAAGCGCCGGTGGTATGGATATTGAAGAGATTGCGCATAGCAGCCCAGAAAAAATCTTGCAGGAAATCTGTGATCCATTAAGTGGCTTGGTCGATTATCAAGCACGTAATTTAGCGTTTAAACTGGATTTAACTGGCGATCAAATTGGTGCATTTACTAAAATATTAAAAGGCCTGTATCGTTTATTCAAAGAAAACGATTTGTCATTGTTAGAGATAAACCCGCTGGTAGTAACGACTGACGGCAAGCTATTTGCGCTAGATTGCAAAATGAGTATTGATGATAATGCATTATATCGTCAGAAAGCATTAGCCGAACAGCGCGACTGGTCGCAAGAAGATAGCAAAGAAGCGGTCGCACATCATGCTGGTATCAATTATATTGCGCTTAACGGCAATATTGGCTGTATGGTGAATGGTGCTGGGCTTGCCATGGCAACGATGGATTTAATCAAACTCCACGGCGGCGCACCTGCTAACTTTTTAGATGTAGGCGGTGGGGCAACGGCTGAAACCGTGGCTAAAGCCTTTAAGATTATTATGGCGGATAGTAATGTTAAAGCGATTTTAGTGAATATATTTGGCGGAATCATGCGGTGCGACATCATTGCAGAGGGCATTATCACTGCAGTTAAAGAAGTCGGTATGCTCATTCCGGTCATCGTGCGTTTAGAAGGTACTAATGTGGATTTAGGTAAAAAAATGTTGCAAACGAGTGGCTTGAATATTATTTCTGCAGATGGCTTAACTGATGCTGCTAAGCAGGCAGTTAAGGCGGTGGCAGCATGAGTATATTAGTTGATAAAAATACTAAAGTACTTTGTCAGGGATTTACCGGGAAGCAAGGCACGTTTCACTCCGAGCAAGCGTTAGCTTATGGCACAAAAATGGTTGGTGGCGTTACACCGGGTAAAGGTGGATTAGTGCATTTAGGTTTGCCAGTTTTCAATACCATGCGTGAGGCTGTGCGTGAAACATCTGCTAATGCCAGTGTGATTTATGTACCTCCCGCGTTTGCGGCTGATTCTATTTTAGAAGCTTGCGATGCAGGAATCGAACTGATTATTTGTATTACCGAAGGTATTCCTGTGCTGGATATGCTTAATGTGAAACATGTACTTAATTCATATAACGTTAAATTGATTGGGCCAAATTGCCCAGGTGTAATCACCCCTGATGAATGCAAAATCGGCATTATGCCTGGAAGTATCCATTTGCGTGGTAAGGTGGGTATTGTATCGCGTTCTGGCACATTGACTTATGAAGCGGTACACCAAACCACTGCGCTTAAATTAGGTCAAAGCACCTGCGTAGGTATTGGCGGCGACCCGATCAAAGGCCTTAATTTTATTGAATGCCTGCAAATGTTTGAGGCGGATGATGAAACTGAAGCCATCATTATGGTCGGTGAGATTGGCGGTTCAGATGAAGAAGCAGCTGCGGAATTTATTAAAAGTAATGTGACTAAACCAGTAGCCGCTTATATTGCAGGGCAAACAGCGCCCGCAGGTAAACGCATGGGTCATGCCGGGGCCATTATTTCTGGCGGCAGCGGCAAAGCGTCTGACAAAATTCGTGCTTTAGAATTGGCTGGGGCAGTCGTGGCGAGTTCACCCGCAGGTTTAGGTGAGGCCGTACTCGCT
>DASQFK010000256.1:0-9321 GCA_035633175.1 Methylotenera sp. | reverse complement strand
CCGTACGCCACGTTCTAACCCAGCGACTTATACTGGGCTGTTCACACCGATTCGTGATTTATTTGCAGGCGTGCCGGAAAGCCGTGTACGCGGTTATGGGCCAGGCAGATATTCATTCAACGTCAAAGGTGGCCGTTGCGAAGCTTGCCAAGGTGACGGTGTGATTCGTGTTGAAATGCACTTTTTACCGGATGTCTACGTTCCGTGCGATGTATGTAAAGGTCATCGTTACAATCGCGAAACTTTAGAGATTCAATTCAAAGGCAAAAATATTCGCGAAGTATTGGAAATGACTGTTGAACAAGCGCATGCGTTTTTTAGTGCGCAACCGGTAATCTCACGCAAACTCAAGACTTTGCTAGATGTAGGTTTAGGCTACATCACCCTAGGACAAAGTGCGACGACATTATCAGGCGGCGAAGCACAACGCGTTAAATTAGCCTTGGAGCTTAGCAAACGCGATACAGGCCGCACCCTATATATTCTGGATGAACCTACTACTGGTTTGCATTTTGCTGATATTCAATTATTGCTCGATGTGATTCACCGCTTACGCGATGCCGGTAATACCATCGTGATTATTGAACATAACCTGGACGTGATTAAAACAGCAGATTGGATTGTGGATATGGGACCAGAAGGTGGTGATGGCGGCGGTATGATTATTGCCGAAGGTACACCGGAACACGTGGCACTTAGCGATGAAAGCTATACCGCTAAATATCTGAAAACCATGTTATAGCGGCTTTAAATTATGAAAATTGCAAAAAAATATACGGGCTTATTATTTGCTTTTGTCATGTCTTTGTTGATGGCATTCCTGATGTCTGGCGTGTTAACGGCTGTATTTACTGGATTCAGCCGCCAGTTTTTTACGCATTGGATGAATGGCTTTGTGCATGCATGGCCAGTTGCGTTTCCTGCAATTTTTGCAATTGCGCCGCTAGTGAAAAAAATAGTCGCAGCACTCACGGAATAGTAAACAATTGCTTATTTAGGTACCTGTGCAAAACGCATACGCGCTTGAATGGTTGCCGTGCGACGATTTAAATAACGCGTAGATTTATGTGCATCATAAAAACGCGGGTTAGGAATCATTGCGGCCAATTTAGCCGCTTGGCCTCTGCTTAAATTGGCCGCATTCGTTTTGTAATAATGTCTTGCTGCAGCCTCCGCGCCAAACACACCATTGCCCCACTCGATCACATTCAAATAAATTTCTAAGATACGTCTCTTACTGAGCATATTTTCTAACATCAAAGTAATGATGACTTCTTCGCCCTTGCGCCAAGGCGTACGTTTCGTAGACAAAAATAAGTTTTTAGCGAGCTGCTGACTTATCGTTGAACCCCCCGCTACGATTTTGCCTTTTTTAAGGTTTTTTTCGTAAGCTTTTTGTATGCCGTCCCAATCAAAACCTTCATGATCTAAAAATTTAGAATCTTCGGAAGCAATCACTGCGCGTTTTAGATTCATCGATATTTTTGGATAATCTACCCACTTATAACGCAGCTCAACATCAGGATTTTTCTCTTGCATCACTTCAAGACGGTCTTCCATAAACGCGCTTGAGGAGGGATTAAATTTAATCCACCAGCATATGTGCAGAAATATCCAAAGCTGGTATAAAAACAGTAGGGTAAGGAATATGACTAACCCCCGTGCGATATAACCGCCAAAGCCAATGGAACGAGCCTTGTATTTATTATTTAGTATCCAACTTATCATCATTCTAGGCTTTGGTTATTTTGATTTTACTACTTACTAATATTTAAACTGCTAGCAATTTAAGGTTTTTAAAATTAAATCTTTCTAATGGCCTGCATCACACTTTGCGTTTCTGGTCGCACACCGCGCCATACATAAAATGCTTCCGCTGCTTGTTCAACCAGCATACCTAGACCATCTGATACATTTGCATTGCATCTGCGTGCAAACGCCATAAAAGGCGTTTCACGGCCATACATCATATCGTAGGCCAAAGCTTGGGATGCAAAAATACTCGCTGGCAAAGGCAGTAAAGTATCAGTAAGCCCCGTTGAAGTCGCATTAATGACAATATCAAATTGCTGCCCTTGCAAATCATCAAAAGCATAAGCATTCACTGAAACAAACTGATAATCACCTTGTGCTTCAACTTTTTTAACCATGCTAATGGCTTTATCTAAACTACGGTTTGTAATCACTAATAGCGACGGCGAACAAGCGAGTATCGGATGCAATACTCCTTCTGCTGCACCGCCTGCCCCAATGAGTAACACGCGCTTTCCTGTTATTTTAATCTGCAAGTTCTGCTCTATATCACGCACTATGCCGGCACCATCAGTGTTATCACCTGTGATGCCTTGCTCATCAAAAATTAACGTATTCACCGCGCCCGCATCACTTGCACGCTCTGTTAAATGATTGGCTAATTGAAATGCTTCCAGTTTAAAAGGCACCGTGACATTTGCACCTTTAAAACCGCTTAAGCGCATGGCTTGTACACTAGCGATAAAGCCATCCAATGGCGCAAAAATGCGTTCATACGCCATTACTTGCCCAGTTTGTTTAGCAAACGCAACGTGGATTAAGGGGGATTTACTATGTGCAATAGGGTTGCCAATCACGGCATAACGGTTATTAACAAGCAATGGGTTATCTAAATCCACCATACTTTAATTAGACCAAGGCAATCCAGCATGTTTCCAGCCATTGATTAAAGTACGTTGGTGCAAACTATTAGCTTCGCCTTCAAAGCCTTCGAGCATATTATAAGCATTCTTAAACCCCAGTTGGTTAGCAACTACTGCAGCATTGTGAGAACGACCACCTGTGCGACACATAAAAACAACTGTTAGACTTTTATCAACAGTTTCAACCAATTGCTTAGCAAACTCCGTATTTGCAACCATGCCTGGATAAAATGCCCATTCAATATGTGTAGCCTGCGGTATTTTTCCTACCAGCTCAAGTTCTGCACGACTCCGAACATCGACTAAAATAGTTGCAGGATCTTGCTGCATTAAATCAAAAGCTTCGTGTGGGGTAAGTGCGCCAGTGTATGGCAGTGCTTTTTCAATCGCACGTTGCTGTGCCAGTTTTAATATTTCATTTGAATTGGTCATAATTCACCTCTTTTTTAAACTCGCACGTTATTAAAGCTAAAAAATAACGTTAATAATTTTTTAAATAATTTTGTAAAAGTATAGCCTTAAACTTTGAAAATACTCACTCTTACTCTTCAATTAACAATGCTACAAACTTACAAATATTTATGCACTAAATAAGGGCAACAAATAAGTGCAATGCACCATATTAATGCTTAACGTTTTATGTGAAATTGGCACATTACGTAAAAAGCCGTATTTTGGTCTTTTCAAAATGGCACATTTCCTGCTACTCTACTATGTTGAATTTTTTAGTATTTGTATTCAAGGTTTATCCTATAACCACACCTAACAGGAGATTTAGATGTCAGTGGCTAATGTAATGAAGATGGTAGAAGAAAACGACATTAAATTTGTTGATTTTCGTTTTACTGATACGCGCGGTAAAGAACAACACGTAACCGTGCCTGTTTCAGCATTCAATGAAGATAAATTTACAGAAGGTCACGCATTTGATGGCTCTTCAATCGCTGGTTGGAAGGGCATTCAAGCTTCTGATATGCAATTGATGCCAGACCCATCAACGGCAAATATCGATCCATTTATGGACGAGCCTACACTTATTTTAACTTGTGATGTAGTAGATCCAACAGACGGTAAAGGTTACGAACGTGACCCACGTAGCTTAGCTAAACGTGCTGAAGCATACTTAAAATCAACTGGCCTTGGTGACACTGCTTACTTCGGTCCAGAACCAGAATTCTTCATTTTTGATAGTGTGCAATGGACTTCAAATATGCAAGGCTCAAGCGTTAAAATCAATTCAGAAGAGGCTGCTTGGTCTTCAGGCGATACATTCGAAGGCGGCAACACTGGCCACCGTCCAGCAGTTAAAGGCGGTTATTTCCCAGTACCTCCAGTCGATTCATTGCAAGACGTTCGTTCAGCAATGTGTATGACACTTGAAGCGATGGGCGTGCCTGTTGAAGTGCATCACCATGAAGTTGCAACCGCTGGTCAATGTGAAATCGGTACTAAATTCAGCACCTTAGTTCAACGTGCTGACTGGACACAAATCTTGAAATACGTAGTGTTGAATACAGCACACGCGTACGGCAAAACCGCAACTTTCATGCCAAAACCTATCGTTGGCGATAACGGTTCTGGTATGCATGTACACCAATCTATCTGGAAAGATGGCAAAAACTTGTTCGCTGGTAACGGCTATGCAGGTTTAAGCGATTTCGCGCTTTACTACATCGGCGGCATTATCAAACATGCTCGCGCTTTGAACGCGATTACTAACCCAGGTACAAACTCATACAAACGCTTAGTACCAGGTTACGAAGCACCAGTGAAATTAGCTTACTCTGCTAAAAACCGCTCTGCTTCTATCCGTATTCCTTTCGTACACGGTGAAAAAGCACGTCGTGTTGAGGCGCGTTTCCCAGACCCAATCGCTAACCCATACTTGGCTTTCTCAGCATTGATGATGGCAGGTCTAGATGGCGTACAAAACAAAATTCACCCAGGTGAACCAGCGACTAAAGACTTGTACCATCTACCACCAGAAGAAGATGCATTGATTCCAACCGTATGTTCTTCACTAGAACAAGCGCTTGAGTATTTAGATAAAGACCGTGAGTTCTTGACCCGCGGCGGCGTATTTACTGATGACTGGATCAATTCTTACATCGATTTAAAAATGGAAGAAGTAACAAAAATCCGTATGACACCACATCCAGTTGAATTTGGTATGTACTATTCTTGTTAATTAGCTAAAGATTTAATTAGCAATAACTTGATCAAGGGGCGAAATTTTCGCCCCTTTTTTATTTAAGCTTACTTTTATTTTTCTGTTATTACTAACGTCAACCTTACTATGTATAGCTACGTTACTTTACTATATTGCCAATATTATCTAACTCTACTAAACTAAGCCGATGAAAAACCTATCTTTATTGTTACTCGTTACTATTGCATTCTCTAGTAATGCTTTCGCTGAAATCTATAAACGCATCGATGCAGATGGTCGCGTAACCTATTCAAACACTAAAACCAAAGGTGCGACGCGTCTGGATATTGACCCTGATGCAAACACTATTGTTAACGATAATAGGCCAAAAACCAATAATAACGCTAACAAACGCACATCTACTCCAGAGGGCTTTCCTAAAGTAGATAAACAGACGCAAAATCAACGTGATAGTAAACGCCAAGATATTTTACTAAGTGAGCTAGAAGCTGAAAAACTAGCATTAGAAGAAGCTAAAAAAGCTTATGCAGAGGGTGCATCTAAACCAGAGGTCTATCAAAAGAAAAATGCGAATGGCACAACATCCACTTTCCGCAATGTACCAAAGTTTGAGGAAAAAATGAAAGGCTTACAAGCTGACATAGATAGCCATCAAAACAATATTGAACTATTACAAAAAGAGCTTGATTCGTTACGTTAATGGTCATTCAAGCTAGAAAAAATATTTAATATAGCGAAAAACCTGATGGTTCTTCGCTGTTTTACTTATCCATTAACCTAACTAAGCGAGATTGTGAAAGTTGGTCTGGCTTTTGCTTTAATCATAGTATTATTATTGAAACACTGAATTCAGTATTGCTATGGTAAAACCAACACCAGATCACTTTGCAGGCCTCGAACATTTAGCTACCGCCATTATTTTGCTCGACGACAATCGTCGTGTTGTCTATATCAACCCAGGGGCGGAAGTTATTTTTGCCTTCAGCGCCACGCAAGTCACCGGCATGCAAATTAGTGAAGTGTTTCCTAACTGCGAAATTTTAATGCTGGCAGTGAATAATGCCATTGCCCAGCAAAGTCCATTTCGTGAACATGAATTTGCTATCAGCACGCATAGGCAACATTCTTTTGCGGTTACTTGCACAGTTACTCCTATTGACTCCCCGCTAGCCTGCTTAATTTTAGAGTTTCAGCAAATGGATGCTCAGTTGCGCATCGCTCGTGAAGAGCGGATGTTGATACAACAACAAGCGAACGCTGAACTTTTGCGTAATCTAGCACACGAAATACGTAACCCACTGGGTGGTTTGCGTGGTGCAGCACAATTATTGGAGCACGAACTCCCATCACCTAGCTTACGTGAATATACGCAAGTCATCATTAAAGAGGCTGACCGACTACAGTCGTTAATGGATAGGCTGCTTATTCCACATCGCGTACCTAAGTATCAGCCTACCAATATTCATGAAGTATTAGAACGGGTACGTAGTCTATTACTGGCAGAATCACCTAAAGGCGTCCTGATTAAACGTGACTACGATTTGAGCCTGCCTGAATTAATCGGTGACCGTGAAAAGCTAATACAAGCAGTTCTTAATATTGCGCGCAATGCAGTACAAGCTATGCAAGCAAACAACACCATAAACAGCCAAATTACTTTACGCACCCGCGCTGAACGTCAAGTTACCCTTGCCAGAAAACGCTATCGCGTAGCGATTAAGTTAGAAATTATTGATAACGGCCCGGGCGTACCATCTGATATCCGTGACAGAATTTTTTACCCATTAGTTTCTGGTAGTGAGGGTGGTTCAGGCTTAGGCTTAACTTTAGCCCAAACCTTTATTACCCAACATCACGGCATGATTGAATGTGAAAGCGTACCAGGCAACACCTGCTTTACTATTTTGTTACCGATTGAAACATCGGCGATTAAGCCAAATAATGGTACGAAGCAATAATTTAATTTGCAACATTTAGTTTATAAGAGACCTTTGCACGAAGCAAAAAATAGCTTATTTTGCATAAAATATATAAATTTCGTCATTCCCGCGAAAGCGGGAATCCATTTTAATCAAACACTTAACTGGATCCCCGCTTTCGCGAGGATGACGGAGTTGTGAGTTTTTATGGTTAAAATTGCTTCGTGCAAAGGTCTCTATAAGTAAACCTAATAAACGTACTTATTTAACGAAAAAGTGTATTAACTTAAACCACAGAGAAGCATATGAAACCAATTTGGATTATTGACGACGACAAATCTATTCGCTGGGTGTTTGAAAAAGCACTTGCACGCACTGATATGGACTTTAAAACCTTCTCATCCGTAGCGGAAGCTTTAAATGCCTTAGAGCGTGAGCAACCTCAAGTTGTAGTCAGCGACATTCGCATGCCTAATGGTTCTGGCCTGGATTTTTTAACCGAGATCAAACTAAAATATCCTGATATTCCAGTCATTATCATGACAGCATATTCAGATCTTGAAAGCGCTGTGGCTGCTTTTCAAGGCGGTGCGTTTGAATATCTCGCTAAACCGTTTGATGTGGATCAGGCGATTGATGTAATTAAGCGCGCGGTAGATGAAAGTACAAGGCAAACGACTGAAAAAGTAAGTTTAGAAGAAACGCCGGAGATCATAGGCCAAGCGCCAGCCATGCAAGAGGTTTTTAGAGCCATAGGCCGCTTAAGTCGCTCACATGCAACTGTATTAATCAATGGCGAATCTGGCAGTGGTAAGGAGCTTGTAGCGAGTGCATTACATCGCCACAGCCCACGTGGCGACAAACCCTTTATTGCCATCAATACGGCTGCAATCCCTAAAGATTTGCTTGAATCAGAATTATTCGGTCATGAACGTGGTGCTTTTACTGGCGCACAAGCCGCAAGGCGCGGGCGTTTTGAGCAAGCCGATACTGGCACGCTGTTTTTAGATGAAATTGGCGATATGCCTGCAGACCTGCAAACAAGATTATTACGTGTGCTGAGTGATGGTCAATTCTATCGCGTAGGTGGCCACCAACCCATTAAAGTGAATGTGCGTATTATTGCCGCCACCCACCAAGATTTAGAAGAACGCGTAAAAATTGGTTTATTTCGTGAAGACTTGTTTCACCGCCTCAATGTGATTCGGCTCAGACTACCTGCGCTACGCGAGCGTCGGGAAGATATTCCATTGTTAATAAAACATTTTCTACAGCACAGCGCCACAGAATTAGGGGTAGAAACTAAACAACCTTCAGTTGCCGCCCTTAAGTATTTAAGCGCAGTCAATTGGAGCGGCAACGTACGCCAGCTTGAGAACGTATGCCACTGGTTAACTGTAATGGCACCAGGGCAAAATATTGACATTGCCGACTTACCACCAGAATTAAAAGATGACAATACTAAATCAGTTTCCGCGTTATCTTGGCAAGATGCGTTGGCTAGCGAAGTCATGGATTCGCTAAACCGAGGTGAACAAAATGTACTTGAAACTCGCACTCAAATATTTGAGCGTATTTTGATTACTAAAGCGTTAGAGCATACACATGGCCGGCGCATTGAAGCTGCCAATCAGCTTGGCATGGGTCGAAATACTCTTACACGCAAAATTCAAGAATTGGGAATAGAAGAATAGTTTTGTAGGAGGGGTGAGCCCGCCCCGATATTAATCGTTCAATAGTCATTTATCGCGAGCCAGCATTTGGCTTCCCCACAGAATATATGAGCTAAAGCTCATTATTCTGAGTGAACGAGGGCGTCGCTCCTACAATAAACTGCCTATGCTGCAATTCTAGACTGTTCACTATGGAAAGGTATCAATCCAGCAGCTACAGCATCTAGAATAACCATTTGTACAATACTTCCATCAGCAGCATAACTTACATTCACGTTCCAATCTTGCGAGGTCTCACGTGTAATTTCCTTGTTATTAAAAATTAACTCCAAAATATCGTCTTCAGGGTAATAAAGTGTTTTCATATTTACTCCAGTTCAAAATGATGCATCACTGTTTTAATCACCAAAACAGACTCTATCACTACAGCGACACATAATAAATTATCACTTCTATCCTTATAAGCTTTATAAATCCATAAATGTTTGTCGTCTTTACTCTTAGTGATTCCAGTTTCGACTAAATCAATGATAATTTGTTCGCTAATATCACGTTCTATCATACGTAATTTCGCATGGTGACTCAGTCTAACTTCTAACAAAAATCTTTTGCTATACATACGTTTATCATACTCCACTATTGCATTCGCGATCTAATGATCGCCCTTACAAAAAGCATAAAAAAATGGCAACCGAAGTTGCGTTGAGGTGTAGCTTCGATGTAGCGAAGTGTAATCGAGGGATTTGCAATGGTTACCCCTCGATTTCATTGCATTACATCGAGGCTACGCTTGCTTGGCAAGATGCGTTAGCAAGCGAAGTCATGGATTCACTCAATCGAGGTGAGCAAAATGTATTAGAAACACGCACTCAAATATTTGAGCG
>DASQFK010000255.1:0-25875 GCA_035633175.1 Methylotenera sp. | reverse complement strand
GTTCGACTCCGGCTCCGGGCACCAACAAAATGTGATGAATAATGAAGATGATTTTTTATTCAAAACGCCTTCAGTTTGCTTTCTAGTAATTCTTATTCTCAACGTCAATTAGTTTCGCAAGAGTTATTGCTTAATGCCATTACAGCCCTGCTTGCTGACGTTTATATTCTTTGCGCTTCATCGTAATATAATCTTCTCTTTCTACTTCACGCAGTTGTCGCGGGTAAGCTTCCGTTCCGCTATACCAAAGCTGGAGTCGTTTTTCCGGCTGACTGTCAGGAGGAGAGGTGAGGGCAGCAAGATATGCATCAATCGCTAAATAATAGCGCATGGTATTGCGCTCCACGACACCCCGTACCCCTTGAATATAAGAGGGTTGTCCATCAGCCGGATTATCATTAGCCGTAAATCCTACTTTATCTCTGCCAATGGTGGCTAAGTAGCCTTTCATTGCGATACGTCCACTTATGCCAAATGAATAAGTGTAAGTAAAATGCAGAAAAGTTTTCCCCTCTTTAATGGGTGTAGCTTCAATCAAAATTTGATAGTTAGAGGTGCCGAAAGGGCCTTCCTTGGCATTGAGCTGTATGGCAAAATAATTGGGTGAAGTTGCCATTTCACGATATTTGAACTTCACTTGAGAAGTATCTTCTAGTGGCTGATCATATTTCTTGCCTAAATTAACGTTAAGTATGGTGTCTGTTTTGTTGATGGAAGCTTGGCAATATTTAATATTAATATGCAGTATTAAAACATCACACCAATGCGCTGGATTATTGAGTGCTGTATTCACCTTAGCAAAGGGATGGTTGACCACGGCATAAATCTCACCTTTTAAGTTATTAGGCGATTCCTCGGAAATAAGATAGAGCGGACGTTTAAATTGATTATTCTTAAGTTCTTGAGTTAACTCTGTATATTTCGCACGTAGTGCTTTGGCCGAGTTATCAGCGGACGTAGCTCTAGGTTCTTTGGCAAAAGACACGCTGCAGATCAGGTTCATACTGCATAACAATAGAAAAGTAACGATCCACTGCAACGGATTAGTGTTAGATAATTGATTTATTTTCATATAAAGTTATAAGAGCCTTGCCCATAAACGTGCGGCTCTTTCTTTTGCTCGTGCGCCGATTGAACGAGCTCGCCATGCTTCTAATGTAATGAGCTTGGACGAAGTTAAATCTTTTTCAAATGTAAGTTGCATCTTCTTACCAAAGTCTTGGCCCAGCATCACTGCGTTGATTTCCTGATTATTGATGAAGCTACGCCAATCGAGGTTAGTAGAGCCTATGGTTGACCATACGCCATCTATCAGCGCAGTTTTGGCATGTAGCACAGCATCTTGTCTTTCATAGATTTTTACACCTGCGCTGAGCAACTCGTCATAAAAGGAGCGTGACGCGTAATACACTAAAGCAGAGTCAGTTTTTGCCGGTAACAGCAGTCTTACATCTGCACCACGGGCAACCGCATCCTTAAGCGACTTAAGCAGTTGTGGGTCAGGAATGAAATAGGCATTCGTCAAAAAAACCTGAGTCTCTGCGCTATTAATCGCAGAGATCAATGTAGAGTAGATCTGGCTGAAAGGTTCGTCTGGCGTACTGCCTATCGCTCGTACTACTTCATTGCCTTGATTTGTGAGTTTGGGGTAATAGTTTTTAGGCGCTAATTCTTTCCCTTTTTGGGATTTCCAAGTTTCGAAAAATAGCTTTTGAAACTCAGCCACAACAGGGCCTTCCATCTGCATATGCGTATCTCGCCAAGGGGTATCATCTTGCGTTGGCAATTCTTGTGCCGGATTATTCTGTTTTATACTGTCGAGGCTAGCACTCTCCATGTCAGTTTTTGGCGCTACCTTTTTAGGCTTTTCTTCATTTCTGCTTGATGAACCACTTCCCAATGAGCTGCTTGAATAGACGCTGCTAATATTAATGCCGCCCACAAAAGCGGTCTTGCCGTCCACAATCAATAGCTTACGATGATCTCGTTGATTCACATCCCAACCTTTGCGGGCAAGCAGTGGATTGATGGGATTGTATTCCAGCACATTAATGCCGCTATCCGTCAGTTTTTTAAAAAAAGCTTTAGAGGTGCTAAGTGAGCCTACGCTATCGTAAATAAGATTGACCTGAACCCCGCTTTCTTGTTTTTTGATAAGCAGATTAGCAAATTGCTCTCCAATTTCATCTTCTTCAATAATGTAAGTTTCCATATTGATATGGTCTTTTGCATTTTGTATTGCTTGGATCATCGCCTTGTAAGTCGTAGGCCCATCAAGCAGTAAATCTACTTTATTGCCTACGACAAGGGGGCTACCTACAATTTCTGCTTCAATCGCTAAATGTTTATCAAATATATTGGTCTCGTTACCATTTTGCTTAAGCTTGCTGAGGATGGCTTTGCTTTGCTCATTTGTTAAAGCGCCTTGTGCATTTTCTAGTTTTACTTTGTGTGGCGACTTCATCGCCATATCCGGCACCATTCTAGGAATAGTGGTGCAGCCTATAAGTAAGGTGGTACCTAAAACTACTGCAAGTTTTAGGAGACTGAGTTTTTTAAATTTCTCTCTCACAGTCAACAATCCTTATGAATTTAATAAGCATTTAATTACTATGAAATATATCAGGAAAATATTTATATATAAGTGCGCTAGCACACAGAGGTTTTTATAAAATATAACGATGATTATATTGTCGTGGTTACTCCGTTTCGTAATAAACGTCAGGGTTTGTTTATTTGATTGGATAACCCATTATTTAATTGAAGGAGTTTAAGGTGATGAAAATATTTAAAACAATTTCTAGTATTATTGCAGCGGTTGCGTTAGCTACATTGATCGGTTGTGCATCTGATGCTAAAAAAGAAGGCGCAGGTCGAGTTATTGATGACAGCGTGATTACAACTAAAGTAAAAGCCGCTGTGTTGAAAGAGCCAACTTTAAAATCCTCTGAAATTAATGTTGAAACATATAAAGGCGTGGTGCAGCTTAGCGGTTTTGTTAATTCAGAAGCTGATATTCAAAAAGCAGTTGAAGTGGCACGTGGCGTGAAAGGTGTTTCGTCAGTTAAAAATGACATGCGTCTAAAGCCCAATTAATCATTTACATGCTGTTGCAATTAACGCCCTCATGTTGACGTCGGTCGCATGAGGGTTTTATCTGATAAATGAGAAGCTTAATTTTTAATTACCTATTCATTAGTTATTTCTACAGTGATATTTCTAGTTTATTTCAAACATATTTTTAGTATGTAATAGTTGTTTATAGATGTTTTTATCCGTTTGATAGCAAATACATGATGCATTTTCTAAACCAGTAATATCATTAATTTTCATATCACCACGACTATAGCTAATAAGTTTTCGTAGTTGCAACGAGCTTGCAGCCTTAGTCACACCTACGCGACGCACCCCGAGCATTTGAGCAAGTAGTTCTTGCGTAATATAAAACTGTCCAGAGTGTTTACGGTCCCGAATCATTAACAGTAAACGGGCCAGGCGTTCTTCAACTACATGAAAACGGTTGCAAACAGTGGTTTGGACTAACTGGCTAAAGGATACGCAGATATAGCGTTTAACTTGTAAGCGTAATGCCGGAATTAATTCGAGTACATTGAGAAATGCCTGCGAGGCAATGCGTAATGCGGAGCCCTCGCTTTGAACTAGTGCTTTAATTGGCGCGACATCGGAGCCTAACATCAGCGTGATGCCTAGCATGCCTTCGTTACCAATCAGCGCTACTTCCATACCTGCATTGCCATCAACAGGATTAACCAAAGAGATGATGCTATCTAGAGGAAAATATACATACTGGATTGGATCGCCAACATTACTGATGACATCTGCAAGATTCAATTGCACAAGTTCACAATGGGTCATGAAGTGTTGCTGATCTTTTTTTGACAGACTATTCAATAGGCTATTGCCTGCTGATTTAGCTTGAATGGGCGACATGGGCCATCTCCGTAATACATCGTGTTATTGATTAGCTGAAAATTCTTTAGGTATTTTCGTAAGCAAACAAGATTCCGTTAAAGCAGTTGAATAGGCAAATTAATACGTGGGCTTGTCGTTGTCTGTTCGATGGCGCACTTAATAGACATTCATTAATTTTAATTAGCATTATTAAATTTAATCTAATTAATGTGCGATAACACACGGACAAAGATTTTTAATCGCCGTAATCTAAGGGAGAAGATTTCAAACAAACGTAGCAGACTGTTACTTGCTTAAAAGCCGAATTTTTGTATATGCATGGAGCCAATATTGGACTCGTACAATCAAATCCTCACTGAAAATGAATAAAGGTGAATCTAACGAAATTAAAGGAATAAAAAATGAACTGGGATCAAATTGAAGGTAATTGGAAGCAACTTAAAGGCAACGCTAAACAGCAATGGGGCAAGCTCACAGACGACCATCTGGATGTGATTGCGGGTAAGCGTGATGCGCTATCAGGCAAAATCCAGGAAATATATGGCGTTAGCAAAGATGAAGCTAATAACCAGCTTTCTGACTGGCAAACAATGCTTACAAATTTAGCTAAATCTGATGAAGAAATCACCAAAGACAATAAAACCATACATTTGAAACATCAGGTTTACGATGAGAAACTTTAACATTAGCTTCGTAGCTGTCATCATTTGGATATTGCTGTGCTTTAGCGTGATGGCAAAAACTAATTCTGACGATGAATATAAATTGCCTGAACAAAATATTGCATCTGCGAATATTGCGGCCAAAATTAACTGCGGCGCATCAGAAACGGCAATTAACGGTTGCTTGAGACTAACTGGCCAAAAACTAACTAACTCACGCATGCGCTAGCTGCCCTAGATGGGTCGTTCTCAACTCACCTGTATTAATCTGCTTTCACTATCACACACATTTTCCTGTTCAAACAAGACGCTTCATACAGGCTATTAACATTCCAAAACTGAGGTTATGTGCGATAGCAAACAGACTTATATTTTAATTAATCATAAACTTCAAACACATTAATTCGTATCAAAACAAAAGGAACAACAATGAAAAATTTAAACATTAGTGCACTTGCATTAGCTTTAGGTCTGGCTTTTAGTATGAGTGCCACGGCCGAGTCCATGACAAAAGATCAGTATAAATTGCAAGAAACCAAAATTAATGCTGAATATAAATATGCCAAGGTCCGTTGTGAGTCCCTTGCAGGTAATGCTGAGGATATTTGCTATGCCGAAGAAAAAGGCAAAAAAAATGTTGCTCAAGCTCAGCTTGAGCACTATTACACAAACACTGTGAAATCGCGTTACAACTTGCATGTTGCCAAGGCCGATGCTGATTACTCAGTAGCAATGGAAAAATGTGATGCTAAAGCTGGCAATGATGAAGATGTCTGTGAGAAAGAGGCTAAAGCTGCAAAAGTGCATGCAATGGCGGATGCTAAAGCGCAGATGAGCACTTCAAAAGTAAATGCTGTCGCGAACGAAAAAGCGGTAGATGCAAATGTTAAGGCAGCGGACAAAGCGACAGAGGCGCATAAAAAAGCAACGAAGGAAAAGCTTCAAGCCGACTATGCTGTAGCGATGGAGAAATGCGACGCATTGGCCGGCAATGCAAAAAGTCAGTGTATGAGCGATGCACAGGTAATCCTTGGTCAGTAACAGTTAGCATATAGCGAATTTATTAATTTTAAAATTTAACGCACGCAAACGTATAAAAATTTGCGTGTTGATTATCCTTAAAACTTAATTAAATTCGATATAGCAAAGGAGTTTTTTATGCTAAATGTGACGGCATTTGTTTTAATAGTCATTTGGTTAGTTGGAGTAACGAGTAATCATCAAATGGGGAGCAGTATTCATATTCTATTGTTAGCAGGCATAGTAATTTTTATATACAAAACTACTAAAAAGCCTCGCCATTCTGAACACTTTGAAAGTAATAAACAATTACAACTTGCGAGAGTGCATAAGAAAGTGAATGAGGATGCAATCAATAGGTTAAGGAGATAACAATGTCACAATATTCAGACCAAAATGTTTCAGGAAGTTTAAGTGGTGATGATTTACCCATACTCAGCGATATACCAACCTTGCGTGCCCGGGCACGCCAACATATAGAAGAGGGTGCGGTTACCACAGGTTATGCAGCTGACCGCGAAGTGGTTGTTAAGTTGTTGAATGAGGCACTTGCTACCGAACTAGTATGTGTCTTGCGTTACAAGCGACACTATTTTATGGCAAAAGGTATCCATTCTGAGCCCGTAAAAGCTGAATTTCTTGAACATGCGAATGAAGAAATGGCACATGCGGATCGCTTGGCTAAGCGTATTACCGAGTTAGGCGGTGAACCTGACTTTTCCCCAAATGGCTTGAGCGAACGCAGCCATGCAGAATATGTGGCAGGAGATACGCTACATGCCATGATTAAGGAAGATTTGATCGCCGAAAGAATCGCGATTGAAAGTTATCGTGAAATGATTGTGTATCTGGGAGATGCTGATCCTACTACTCAACGCATGCTAAAAGAAATTTTAGCCATGGAAGAAGAGCATGCTGATGATTTGGCATCGCTAATGGAAAACATCCATTCATAATATCTCTTAATAATGGCTTAATTTTAGAAGCTGATATTTTTAGCCTGTTATCAGGCGTGATGAGTGATTTAATTATCATAAAAGGATAAAACATCGTGAAAATAAAACTGGAGTTTATGCTACCAGATGTTAAAGCTGCAGATATGGCGGGTGATGAAATGCTACTTGCCCGTATTGAAGATAAGAATATTCATTTTTTGGCTAAACCGGACATTGATTTAGGCGAATTGCAACCTGCAACTGCTATTGAAAAAACTAATATCATTCATGAAGGTGCAAGAGGTTTATTAATGGGGGCTGGCCTCGGATTGATAGGAGGTTTATATGTATTAGCTGTGCCCAAGTGGTTAACTTATTCACCAGTCTGGTTTACTAACTCGCCTTGGTATGTGATTTTAGCCAGCACCATCATTTTTGGGGCAATTTCCATGGCGATTGGCGCTGCGCTGTTGGGCGTTAATATTTTCAATACCGACCTTGCAAAATACAAAAAACGTATTCAAGAGGGTGGTGTATTGATGATTGTGGCAGTGCCATTATTTCGTGCGAATGAGATTCGTAAAATTATGAAGAAATCTGGTTTTCAAACTTAATATTGAATGGTTTATATATAAACTAGAGTTAAGTCTAAAACTTTCTAATTGTTACGTGTCTTAACCGTCATCAGGTAATTTAAATGTGACTGCATTATCATTAAAAAGTAAGCTGAGCTATTTCAAAACAATAGCCAAAGTTTTATTCAATTCTTTTATTGCATGGATTGATCATAGAGGCGCCAGCAAGGGCGCTTCGTTGGCGTTTTATACCTTGTTTTCATTAGCACCTATCTTAATTTTAGCAATTGCAATTGCCGGATATTTTTTTGGCGCTGAGGCTGCACAGGGCCAAATCATTCATCAGATGCAAAGTTTAGTTGGTCCTAATGGTGCACAAGCGGTACAGGCATTGCTAATTGCGGCAAGTGATTCCAATAGCGGCTTAATGGCCACTATCGTGGCAATCGTACTTTTGTTTATAGGTGCTACTAGTGTATTTGCGGAACTCAAAGGTAGTTTAGACGAAATGTGGGGTGTGCAAAAGTCAGAGTTATCGCCTATAGGTGTATTACTTAAAACGCGCTTGCTATCATTTGGTTTAGTGCTGGTGTTGGCTTTTTTATTACTCATTTCACTAGTTGTAAGCGCGTTGTTAAGCTTACTTCAACACTATGTTGGAGGTATTTGGAGCAGTTCGGCGTCGCTATTTGCACAGCTCTCTTGGCTGATTTCGTTCGGCGTGATTGCTAGCCTATTTGCCATCATCTATAAAATGTTACCCGATGCACCTTTATCTTGGCACGATGTTGCTATTGGTTCGATTTTTACTGCAAGTTTGTTCATGCTAGGCAAGCACCTTATCGGTTTATATCTTGGCAATAGCGCTGTTGCATCCAGCTTCGGTGCTGCCGGCTCGGTAATTGCACTATTGCTGTGGGTATATTATTCGGCGCAAATATTCTTTTTAGGCGCTGAGTTTACCCGTCAATATGCGCTTTGCTTCGGCAGTCTGCAGGAGTACAAAAAACAGCAAGCAGAAGTCGACAAAATCATTGCAAAGCCACTTGCACAAACCAAGTCAAAAATTACTAAGTGAATAGTTACTATTCTTTGAATACAGCTTTTTAAGTACGATTCTCTAATCGCCTAGCAATTCTGCAATAGGCTGAAATTGTTCAATATGCTCACAAATCACTTTAATGATAACGATGATAGGGATGCCGAGCAACATACCCCACAAGCCCCATAACCAGGCAAAGAATAGCAGCGAGATAAAGACGGCGGCTGGATTCATTTTAGCAATCCGACCTGTCATCCAGGTAGTCACAAAAACGCCTATGATGGTGGCAATTAACATCGAGATACCAGCCACCGTAAAGGCAATCAATAAGGAATCAAACTGCATATAAGCAGCCATGCCGGTAACGCCGGCAGTAATAACAGGGCCAAAATAAGGCACTAGATGCATAAAGCCTGCAGCAACCGACCATGCACCTGCATTTTCCAAACCTATCACACGAAGAGCGATCCACGTTAACAGGCCGACCATAACATTAGTAACTAATAACATAAACATATAGCGTTGAGTTGAATGACTGATATCATCCAGAATATTCACTGTGATTTTCTTCCGTGTGAGGGATGGACCGGTGAGTCGCACCATTTTTCGTCTGAAAATATCACCTGATAATAATAAAAAGTAGGCAAGGAATATCATGGTGATTGCTTCGCCAACAAAGCCAAAAACCCCTAACGACCCACGCCACAGAAAATCAGCCACTCTGAATTTTCGCTCATCGATCACTACATGCATCGTTGATTTTTTACGAGGCGTGTTATTACCTATTACATTCGTGTTTTCTACTGCACTTGTCGCAGTTTCTACCTGCGTTGCTGCAATCTGAACTTTCTGCAGATTGGTAAGCGGTGCGCCGCGTTTAGTTTCAAGCGTGGAGGTCAGTTTAGTCGCTGCTTCAGGAAGTTTGGTGATAATGGATTGCACTTGGCCTCGCAGTGCATATGCCGAGAAAATTATCCCGCCGATCAATGCCAGAATCACGACAGTAGAACCAATCCAGCGGGGAACCTTCATGCTTTCTAACCATATGACGATTGGATTTAAGGTATGGGAAAGCAGTATGCCAAGCAACATGGTAATGATAAAACTCTGCGCCCAGTCTAAAGCAAAGATAATGGCGATTACCATGATCACTACCAATGCCACATTTTTTACCTGCAGAGGATCATTCACGGCAGGTAAAATAGAAGAGGGTGAGGCTTTACTTGGATCAGTATTCGTTTTAGATTCTGAGTTCATGGCGTACTTTCTGTGCTGACTGTTTGCGCATATTAATTAATATGCGCACTAGATAATATAGGGTTTGGTTATTGTGTGCTACTAACAAAAAAATCCCTCAAACTTCGAGGGAAAGACCATGCTAAAGGGGGTTAGCATGGGGAGATTATCTTAACTAACCAGTCATTATTAATCGATATCTGCGTACTCAATATCGTAATAACTATGAATAGCATTCGCCCATTGCTCATCAGCCATATTCGGCCAATGGTCGGGATCAAACCCGGGCGCATTTTCCAATTTTTCTTTTTCCACATTCATTACAAACCGCTTATTCACCGTGTCCAAAACTAATGCTTTCCAAGGTACTGCAAATAGTTTTTCACCGATAGTTAAAACACCACCGTGAGCCAACACTGCATAACAGACTTTGCCACTATAGGTATTCAACATGATTTCCTTAATGTCCCCGAGCTTGTCATTTTTATGGTTATACACATCATTACCTATTAACGTATCTGCACCCATCAGCCGGGGTCCTGGGCCATCATTGTCATTGCTACGGTACATGCCGTAAGTATCGCGATCTTCATAACTCATCATTAATACCTCCTAATAATTGCCTATTGCAGAAATAAATTGCAACGGTATGAAATTTAAATATACAGGGCTTAAGTAAACATTTCTGTACGTTGCTTAACATTCAGTGAGATAAATTTTCTATTAAATATTCTCTTTGACAACCCGAGTTAAGTTTTAAGAAACGCTAGTAAATCCGTATTAAGTTGATCTTTATGGGTATCGGCTAGGCCGTGTGGAGCACCCTTGTAGATTTTAAGCGTCACGTTTTTTACTAGCTTTGCCGACATCAATGCTGATGTACCAATAGGCACAATCTGGTCATCATCGCCATGCACAATTAAAGTGGGTATATCAAATTTTTTCAAATCTTCTGTAAAGTCAGTCTCTGAAAAAGCTTTGATGCAATCGAATGTATTTTTGTGGCCAGCTAACATTCCTTGGCGCCAGAAAGAATCTATCATGCCTTGTGATACTTTGGAGCCAGTTCTATTCGCCCCAAAAAATGGGCCGCTGGCAAGGTTTTGATAAAATTGTGACCGGTCAGCTAAGGAGCTTTCACGTATTTTGTCAAATTCTGTTAATGGCAAACCGGCAGGGTTAGCTGCAGTTTTCAGCATAACCGGCGGCACTGCGGCAATCAAAGCAGCCTTAGCGACACGTTTTGTGCCGTGACGGCCAATATAGCGCGAAATTTCTCCCCCACCTGCTGAAAATCCGACGAGTACTACGTCTTTTAAATCTAAGGCTTCGATAAGTGTCGACAAGTCATCTGCATAAGTGTTCATATCATTGCCAGCCCAAGTTTGGCTCGAGCGCCCGTGTCCACGGCGATCGTGGGCAATACAGCGATAGCCGTGAGACGCTAGAAATAACATCTGCGCTTCCCAGCTATCCGAGCTGAGTGGCCAGCCGTGGCTGAATATGACAGGTTGACCCATACCCCAGTCTTTGTAATAAATTTGTGTACCATCTTTGGTGGTAATGATGCTCATTACTAAACTCCTTTTTTATTTACTATTTAATGAGGGAACTCGCCAACTTCTAATGCCAGTTGAACCTCATTATTATGATTTTACTTAGATTGTGGCGGGAACATAGTGGGTTTCATTAGTCTTAAAATGTTTGCACCACGGCGTAATGTCAGTTTCTAGCAATATGGTGAGTTCGTCTGCAACAATTGGTTGACTGAAAATATAGCCTTGACCTTCTTCACAATTCAATTTTTTTAAGTAGGCTAGTTGGGTTTTATTTTCCACTCCCTCGGCTATTACCTTTAATTTAAGGCTGTTACCCATGCCAACGATGGCATTGACGATAATGCCGTTCTCACTAGCAGAGCTAATATCTTGTACAAATGACTGGTCAATTTTGAGTACATCAATTGGAAACTGTTTTAAATAATTCAAACTGGAATAACCCGTCCCAAAGTCATCCATGGCCAACTGCACGCCCATATTTTTTAGTTCATTGAGGATTGCGACACTAGACTCAGCATCGCTCATCAACACGCTTTCAGTAATTTCCAGCTGTAAGCAATGAGGGGCTAACTTTGTCTTATTCAAAATAACACGGACACCTTCTACAAAATTATTTTGACGAAATTCTAGCGCGGAAATATTCACAGCAATCGACATAGTGGGTAAGCCTGCGTCTGCCCATAGTTTTGATTGCATGCAAGCTTCTTGTAATACCCAATGGCCTATTGCTACAACTAATCCGCAATCTTCTGCAACAGATATAAACCGCTCAGGTAATACCGTGCCCCACTCTGAGTGGTTCCAGCGTAACAACGCTTCAACCCCAGTAATCTTGCCCGTATGGAGATTAATCTTGGGCTGATAATGTAAACAAAACTCTTTTTTTTCAAGTGCAAGCCGCAAATGTGCTTCAATGAATTGACGTTCTACCGCACGAACATTCATCTCATTACTAAAAAATTGGTAGTTATTGCGGCCATTTTCTTTTGCGTGGTACATCGCGGTATCTGCATTTTTGACCAAGGTATCTGCATCCTCGCCGTCTTGAGGATATATGCTAATACCGATGCTAGTCGTAATATGCAACTCAGACTGAGTCACAGAATGTGGTAAAGATAGCTCATGTATTATCTTGTCGGCAATTAAAGCTGCATTTACGCCTTGCGTACTTTCTGCTAACAAAATTACAAATTCATCGCCGCCTTGTCGGCTAACGGTATCTGAGCTACGGACACAATGGCTTAGTCGCTGCGTTACAGACTGTAGTAACTTATCTCCAGTTGCATGGCCTAGTGAGTCGTTAATATGCTTAAAGTTATCTAGGTCAAGGAAAAGCACAGCAAGCTGTGTACCGTGACGTTTTGCCAAGGTAATCGCTTGCGAGATACGGTCATTCAGTAACAAGCGATTAGGCAAGTCAGTTAAAAAGTCGTGTTGCGCCAAATGAGCCATTTTCTTGGTCATTGCGTGTGCCGCACTTACGTCATGAAATACAATCACTACACCAGTTAATTTTCCATCCCAGTCATGGATTGGCGAGATTGAGTCCTCAATAGGTACTTCAGTCCAATCCCGCCTAATTAGCAAAGTACCTGCATTTAATCCCCTTGGTTCATTTTTCTGTAGCACTGAATTTACTGGGTTTTCTTCAGGCGGTTCATGGGTACTACCATCTACAATATGGAAAATATCATTAACCGGGTGCCCACGTGCTTCTTCACGTGACCAGCCAGTGAGACTTTCTGCTGCAATATTTAAATAGTCTATGTTACCTAGGGTATCGGTGCAGATAACTGCATCGCTAATAGAATTAAGCGCGATTTCAGCGCGGGCTTTTTCTTTATAAAAATTTTCTTCCGCTGATCTACGCTGAATAATACTACGTAACGTTTGCGGTACTAAGCTGCTGACAAACTGCCCTTTAGCGAGGTGTGCTTGCGCGCCACGCTTTGTGGCTTCTAATGCTAATTTTTCATCATCAACTTCATTCAGTGTAATGATGGGTGTATGTGGCGCGCAGGTTAGTAATTGGTCGAATGTCTCGATTCCATTACTATCTGGCAATAATAAATCTACAATAACGGCATCAATGCCGCCTCTGTGCAATCGTTCAATTCCAGCCGAAAGCTGTGTTAGCCACTCTATTTCAAATGTGCCGTCTACAGATTTACTTAGTACATTCTTAAGTGCTTTGGCTTCAGCTGGGTCATTTGTAAGAAGAAGTATGGTGTTCTGCATGGTCTCTCTATTCTTAAATCGAACGTTACAATTCATTTAAGGGTAATTCCACATGCTTAGCGCCTATTCACTATCAGGGCATATGAATTATTATCACTATTATTGTTATTGGAGTTAGCCGGTCTGTGCACTAACGTACATACAAGAAAAAATCATGATTTTTTGTAGATTAAAGCGGGTAATTTTTTACGAAGTTTGTGTATTTGATGGGTAATGCGAGACAGGCTATTGTCTGCATCAAGTGCGCTAGACAAGTGTGCTAGATAGGTACAGCAATAAATCTGGAGAAAAGTAAGCCGCTGTATTAAATGAGTTCGCTGTATTAAATTAGTTTAAATTTTAACGCGCAATTGCATGGAGCGAGGGAAGTAAGCGGTCGTATTCCACTTTAACCACGTGATAACATTCACAGACTCGACGTTCTAATTTAGGGCGGTCTAATATTTTAATATGCCCACGGCTGTAGTCAATTAACCCCGCATGGTGTAATTTACCTGCCGCCTCGGTGACACCCTCGCGGCGCACGCCCAGCATATTAGCAATTAATTCTTGCGTCATAATCAATTCATTGCCGGATAAGCGATCCTGGCTTAATAACAGCCAACGACACAGTTGTTGTTCAACGGAATGATGCCGGTTGCATACCGCTGTTTGCGACATTTGGGTAATCAGGGCCTGCGTATAACGTAGTAAAAGTCTTAGTACTGGTCCGGCAAGATTAAATTCGTTTTTTATTATGTGTGCTTTAACGCGATAACCATAGCCGTCACTTTGTACGACAGCGCGGCTGGGGGTGGTATCACCTCCCATGAAAATTGATACACCAAGTATGCCTTCATTGCCAACTACTGCAATTTCGGCTGAGGAACCATTTTCTGTGACATAAAGTAGAGATATGATGCAAGTGGTAGGAAAATACACATGCTTTAAATGCTCGCCCGACTCATAAAGGACTTTACCGAGTGGCATATGGACCAATTCAAGTTCTGGAAACAGGCGGTCGTATTCTGCGCTTAGCAGAGCGTCGAGGAGGTGATTTTGTCGCGGATGATGCAAATCAGACATGTGTGCACCTATTGTTAATATTCGTGCTGTTAATATTCGTGATAATAAACCTAAGTTTAAATTGTTACATTAACTAAATGTAATGTAGAACATATTTATTACTGTGTGTGATAACTAACTTATCCGTATTTTACTAATTAGCGTCTAAGTGCGGCATCGTACAGACGTAATTTTGCTTTGTGAATAAGTTGGCTTAATGACAATTTCAAACTAATTTTTTTGGAGTAAAGACATGGGCAGAGAGCAGAAAAGCAACAAAGCGGATAAGAAGCAACCCGCTAAAACGCCTAAAGAAAAAAAGGCTGAAAAACAGTCTAAAAAAGAATCTAGCAGGATGTCCAACAGAATGTCTGGTTAGGTTTTTTTATATTACTTCATGTGAAGTGATTCCTACGTCAGTGGTGAACAATTGAGCTTCTGTCATAGCTTGATTCCTTTGATGGTGTAAGCGATTTGGATTGTGAATAGCTTGTTTGGTAATAGCTACCGAATACTCGATCCCAAAAAGCACTAGTGACCCCATAACAACCATATAGTTCGTTGTAATGGTGATGTAATGCGTGGCAGTGTTTTCGCTCCTTGAGCCAATTGTTATTTGCATGCCAATGGTGAATCGCATGGTGGGTAATGGTGTAGAACAAGTAACCCATAATAAGGCCTAGGGTAAGTGCACAAGCATGCCACAAGCCACCTAAAAGTAATGCGGGAAGAAAAATCAGCATGGCAATTAGCGTTGCACTCAAAATGGTGGGGGCAAATATGAGTGCTTTAGGTCTACGGTGATGCATTGCATGCCATTGAATAAATGGTTGCAAACTATGCAATATAAAGCGATGTAAGGCATATTCTATGATGGTCCAGCCAGCGATACCTAATAACACAAAGGCGACTGTCTGTAGCCATTGCTGGCGAGGGCTGCCTATTAGCAGAAATACCGTCAATACTAAAGTAATGACGCTATACAGCGCAATGTCAACGCGGTATAGCGCCTTACTTTGTTCTAGATTAAAAAGAGCCATTTTTGCCGACCTTTCATAGAGAAAATTATATTTAATCTAGTTGTTTCAATAACTGTATTTTGTTTCAATAACTGTATTTTTTAGACAACTAAAATTGCTAAATAGCATAGCAATTATATTCATTAACATAATTTTTCCAGTAATTAATATTAATAAAATTTCAAGCTTTGGTATGTGCGTTAGCGCACAGACGATGAGTAACAGGTAGGGAATTATGATGTAAAAGCAAATGCGCCAGTTATTGCGCCAGTTATTTGGATTAACTTTTTTGGTTTAAGCCGCGTTGCATTGAATCTTTGCATCATTAAATATTGAGGGTTTCGTGGCAAAGACCATTTAAAAATGGTTGTTAAAAAATAGTTGAGCTAAAAATCTTAATCCCTATCCAGCATGAACCTTCCCTCACCCAATTCTTGGAGAGTATTAAATGAAAACTCAAGCCCAAACTAATCCCGAGCTAATCCAGCTTTGCAGGATAATTGAAGATATGACCATAGGCATGATCACTAGTGTAGACGCTAGAGGTGCATTGGTGAGTAGACCAATGGCGCCATTGGAAATGGATAGTAGCGGAATAATTTGGTTTTTCACTGATATCAGTTCTGGAAAAGTAGGCCATTTGAATCCTGCTAACTTAAGCTTTACTAACGAGTCCCGCGGTACTTATATCTCAATTTCTGGTATTGGTGAAATTAATACAGACAGAGCACACATTGAGCGCTTATGGACTGCTTTTGCGAAACCTTGGTTTCCAGAGGGGCCTGAATCAACTAATTTAGCTTTACTCAAGTTTATACCCAACACTGCTGAATATTGGGATGCCCCACACAATAAAATGGTGCGCATGTTTGCTATGGCTGCTTCAGTTGTCATTGGCAAGCCTCTATGGGGTGAGCACGGTACACTTACTGAGCTCGCATCCACTTTTTAAAATATTTTTCGCAAATATCGCGCTTTGGCTGTATAGACTTAATGAAATGGCATTAGAAAAAGTTTAGGTAATGTTCGATATCGCACAGAGATGGTCGATAGTGTAGGACTATGCTTTAACTTGTAATCAGTATAAATAGGTAATTCGTACTGGTTTATTCACGAGAGGCTTTAAGCCCTAAATGGTTTTGAACGTTAGTGCCACTATTTTTATATTAAAGGATTTTATGATGAATCATTCAAAATTAACATTAGCACTATTTACCGCGCTTAGTATTGCTGCTTTAGGCCTTACCGCTTGCGATAAACCGACTGTAGTCAATGTTCCACCAGCAGAATCCGATACTGTTGTAGTGCCAGGACCCGCGGGTGCGCCAGGAGCCCCAGGTCAAACTGGTGATGCAGGTGAAACTGGAGCAAAAGGTAATCCAGGTGATACCAATGTAATTGTGACACCACCAGCAGAATCTTCAACGACCACAGAATCTACAACCACCACCACTACAAACTAAAATCTATTCAAAATTGATAGATTAATCCAATCAAGGAGAGCGTCATGAGCTTAGGTACAATATTGTTGATTATTTTAGTGTTACTGTTAGTCGGTGCTTTACCAAGCTGGCCACATAGTAAAAGCTGGGGTTATGGACCAAGTGGCGGTTTAGGTCTCGTCTTAATTGTGATTATTGTTCTGCTCTTAATGGGACGAATATAGTGCGTCATCGCCATTCTGCAACCTTAGATGTTCGTCATCGTTTGGTTGCGATGGCGATGACCGGCATGTTATTGACGCTAGTTTCATGTACCCAAGAAACCAAGCAGACGGCTATTACCGGAGCAGGTATTGGACCCAATCCAGCGTTACCGCAACCCAAAAAGTCTCTTATCCCAACATTAAATGTTGCCCCTGCAATAGGGTGGCCTGCCAATGCTACGCCCATTGTTGCGACAGGTTTAAATGTTGCGCCATTCGTACGAGATCTCGACCATCCGCGTTGGCTTTATGTACTGCCTAATGGGGATGTACTTGTTGCAGAAACCAATGCCCCGCCTAAACCGGAAGACGGAAAAGGCATAAAAGGATGGGTGATGGGTTTAATGATGAAAAAGGCCGGCGCTGCAGTTCCAAGTGCTAACCGCATCACTTTATTGCGTGATAGCGATAATGACGGCGTTGCCGATGTACGTTCAGTACTATTGCAAGACCTCAATTCCCCTTTCGGTATGACGTTGGTCGGTAATGATTTATACGTGGCTAATGCTGATGCCGTGGTGAAATTTCCTTATGCTAGCGGTGATTTAAAAATTACCGCGCCTAGCGTTAAAGTAGTGGATTTGCCCGGCGGGCCGATTAATCATCATTGGACGAAAAATATTATTGCAAATCCAGACGGCACCAAGTTATATGTGACTGTGGGATCTAATAGCAATGTGGCTGAACGCGGCATGGCCGCAGAAGAGGGCCGTGCGGCGATTTGGGAATTGGATATTAAAAGCGGCGCACACCGTATATTTTCTTCTGGCTTACGTAACCCTAATGGCTTGGCTTGGGAGTCTGAAACTGGCTCATTATGGACCGTAGTGAATGAGCGTGACGAAATTGGTAATGACTTGGTACCTGACTATTTAACTTCAGTACAAGATGGTGGTTTTTATGGCTGGCCATATAGTTATTATGGTCAAAATGTAGATGACCGCGTGCAACCGCCTAACCCTGAGTTAGTAGCTAAAGCGATAGCACCAGATTACGGGTTAGGGTCACATACAGCCTCGTTAGGATTAGCCTCATCTGCTAACGTTAGTTTGCCTGCACCTTACACAAAGGGCATGTTTATCGGTCAGCATGGCTCCTGGAATCGCAAACCACATAGCGGCTATAAGGTGATTTTTGTACCGTTTGCAAATGGCAAGCCTGACGGCATGCCAATGGATGTGCTTACAGGATTTCTTAGCCCGCAAGGCGATGCTTACGGCCGCCCGGTAGGCGTGGCAATTGACAAGCAAGGTGCATTGCTAGTGGCGGATGATGTAGGCAATGTAATCTGGCGCGTAACCGCTAATAAGTAAGATTTAGGTTCTAATTTTAAAACCTAAATCTTACTAAACGACATCGTTTTTTCAGAGTAGTATTGATGACATTTTAATTAATACTAGGTCTGGGACATTTCAAATAATGAAAAAATACTTTGCAGCATATTTGTCTATTGCGATAGTAATGGTAGTGCTTGATTTCATTTGGCTAGCTATCATTGCTAAGCCAATTTACCAGAGTGGTATTGGGCATTTGATGGCACCAGAACCCAATTTACTGTTTGCGGGTTTGTTTTATATGGTCTATGTGCTTGCGCTGATTATTTTTAGCATTAAGCCATACGCTTCAAGTCCCGGGTTGCGTAAAACTACGATTGCCGCCGCGATATTTGGGTTTTTTGTTTATGCTTCTTATGATTTAACGAATCTTGCTGTGTTAAAAAACTGGCCAATCAATCTGGCTTTGATCGGTCTGGCTTGGGGTATTTTCATCAGTAGTATATCGGCCACTATTGGCAAGTTTGTATTAGATCGATTTGCTAAGATTCGATATTTTTAGAACCAAATTTTTTAAAGCATATCGCTAGGATTGATATTTTCTAGATGTATATTTATTAGACAAGTATTCATATTTTGCCTTCAACGTGCGTGACCGTACATACAGCATATTGATTTCTTTATAGAATTTATCTAAACTTAATTTTAATTATTATTAGCTGGTAAAGCTAGCTAAAGTAGTCTCAGACCGTTATTTGATGATATTCCAGTGTTATGACAGCACTGTAATTCAGAAACTAAATAGGAGACAAAGTGATGAGAGATTCTAAACATGTTACTAACGTTGGGTCAAAGTTAGCGGCATATCCTAGCCCTCAATCTGCGTATTTATCAAATAGAGGTGTTGAGCAAGCGGCAGATTTATTAAAGCGCTTATTTCGTAGCTTCAATGGCAGTGTTACGTTTCGGTTGTGGAATGGTACGGTTTTAAAACTTGGCAGTCTCGCACGAGATGCCTTACAGTTTGATAGCCGAAAACATGATGCTTCGAAACTTAATGACTCAAAAAAACACGTCAGCAATCTTACACTTGGTAACGTTAACCCCGATGACCCAGAGCCAGCATTCACGTTGGTTTGCCGTAATCCTAATGTGATTCGTTCCATGGTGCTGGGGCGTGATCCGCTTCGTATGGTAGACGCCTATTTTCGAGGTGATATTGATATCGAAGGCGATTTTTTTGCAGCGCTCAGCCTTAAAGATCATCTAAATATTATTCGCATGTCCTTGCTAGACCGCTTGGGCGCGCTATTTAGCGCAGTTAGATTACCTGAAGTTGATGAAACCCAGTTAGCGATTGACACCAGCCAGCCTTCTAAATATAGACATCCCGTAACCTATCATCGTGCTATTAAAGCACATTCAAAAACTGAAAATCGTGACGCGATCCATTTTCATTATGATGTTTCTAACGAATTTTATGCGTTGTGGTTAGATAAGAATATGATTTACTCCTGCGCGTATTTTGAGCAACCTGACGTTACGCTAGAAAAAGCCCAACTTGCCAAGCTGGATCATATTTGTCGTAAATTATTATTGAAACCAGGCGAACAATTTCTCGATATCGGTTGCGGATGGGGGGCGCTGGTGATACATGCTGCGAAACATTATGGTGTGCAAGCCCATGGCATTACGCTCAGTCAACAACAGCTTGAATTAGCACGTCGGCGTATTGCAGATGCAGGGCTTGAAGGTCAGGTAACAGTTGAATTACGTGATTACCGTGATTTAGGCGGCGATGCTATCTATGACAAAATCGCCAGTATTGGGATGTTCGAGCATGTGGGTTTAAAAAATCTGCCGATTTACTTTTCGACAGTGCATCGTCTGTTAAAACCTACAGGTTTATTTTTAAACCATGGCATTACGCATGATTTAGAAGGTTGGAACAAAACCTTATCTACCGAATTTATCAATCGCTATATTTTCCCTGATGGCCAGCTTGATACGATTAGTAATATTCAGCGTGTAATGGAACGTAGCAAGTTTGAGATAGCCGATGTTGAAGCTTTGCGTCCTCACTATGCCATGACCCTGAGGCACTGGGTCGCACGCCTTGAGCAACATCATGAAGAGGCGCTGCAATATGTAAATGAATCAACCTATCGCATTTGGCGTTTATATATGGCTACTTGTGCGCTTGAATTTGAATCAGGTGAGATTGGCGTTTATCAGGTGTTAGCAAATAAACGTGCAATGGGTAACAATGTACTACCTTTAACGCGTCGGCATCTTTATTAAAAATTCACCATACCAACGTAATGGCGGTAGCTACGAAAGTTATTCAGACGCATTGATTTTTAGCTGCTGAGGATTGATTTTATTCAGTTGATTAATGATATAACGAACCTGTTGTGCAACTTCGGTTGCAGTCAGGCCTACTGGCCCAATATTTTGTTCTACAAGCGCATCAGCTGCAGCCCCATGGACATAAACGCCAAGTTTAGCAGCTTCGATTGCACTCAAACCTTGTGCGATTAAGCTACCGATAATACCGCTTAACACATCACCAGTACCGCCACTAGCAAGCCCTGGGTTGCCGCTGGTGTTAATATACCAACTACCATCATGATGTGCACATACTGTACCTGCTCCTTTTAATACGCAAGTTACATGTAGATTAGTGGCGAGTGTAAGTGCACTTTCTGTACGGTTTTGCTGGATACTTTCTATATCAGTTGCAAGTAACCTCGCGGCCTCACCGGGGTGAGGTGTAATGACAGTCTCTGCATGACGATTTTTAATAACACTGCCTAAATGCGGATGTGTGGCAATTAAATTAAGCGCATCGGCATCAAGCAATAAAGGTACATTCTGCGCTAAACTAAATGCGAGGAGCTCAATGGCTGGATTCGACGTGCCTAAGCCAGGGCCAATGACTACGCAATTAAGCTGCGATAAATGCGTCAGTGTGGATGCTGAGCGCATCATAATTTCAGGGTGGCATACATCAACTGCCGGTGCTGACTCAGATAATAATGCAGCATAGACTCGGCCAGCTCCACTTAACAATGCTGCTCGAGCAGCTAAAAGCACTGCCCCCACCATGCCTGTATCACCACCAATAATAGCGATACTGCCGTTAGAGCCCTTATGTGCATCTATTGCTCGCGGAAGCAATGCGGGTTCAAACATGCTTTGTACTAACAGGTGACGATTAGTCATTTGAGTGTTAATGATAGTGTGCTCCAAATAAAACTATTATTACTGTCTATATTCTAAAAGATAAGGGTGTTGAATTAAAGGTACTTAATTCAATGCTCTGATCTATTCTTCTTGATTCCTAGGCATCCTTTACTTTCCTCTTCAAGATAATCATTAATTTTAAAATTAGAGTGCGCTGAATGTGATTTTCAATCTGTTCAGTACCACACATATGATTAAACAATAAGACAGATATAGCACATCGCTGCAATTATGTGTGATGACGTACAGACTGACGGTGATGCATAGCGCGATAATTTTTAGATAAAATTACTGGACTAAGCATGCATTTATTTAAATTAGAATGCCTAGGAGTTAAAAAAGATTCTGGTTTTGTGAGAATAGCTGGTTTAGTCAATACACTAAGTTTTCATACTGAATATGCTTAATCCGCTATCACCTGATCTTCTACGGAAAATGCATGCTTACTGGCGCGCAGCCAATTATCTGTCGGTTGGGCAAATCTACTTACAAAGTAACCCTTTGCTGGAAAAGCCGTTAACGCATGCAGACGTAAAACCACGTTTACTCGGCCATTGGGGCACGACGCCTGGATTGAATTTCCTGTATGTACATCTAAATCGACTCATTAAAGAAAACGACCTCAACATGATGTTTGTCATTGGACCAGGTCATGGCGGTCCTGGTATTGTGGCTAACAATTATCTTGAAGGCTCCTATTCAGAGCATTATCCAGCGATTGAACGTAATAAAAATGGACTCGAAAGACTGTTTCGGCAGTTTTCCTGGCCTTATGGAATTTCCAGTCATGTCTCACCGGAAATTCCCGGTTCTATCCATGAGGGAGGGGAGTTAGGTTATTCATTAGCCCATGCCTATGGCGCGGCTTTTGATAATCCTGATTTAATAGTCGCCTGTATCATCGGCGATGGCGAGGCAGAAACAGGGGCGCTTGCAGCGAGTTGGCATTCAAATAAATTTCTAAATCCAGCGCGTGATGGCGCGGTGTTGCCAATTTTGCACTTGAATGGTTTTAAGATTGCTAATCCTACAATATTGTCGCGCATCAGCCGCGATGAACTCACTAAGTTGTTGCAAGGATATGGCCACGAACCATATTTCGTTGAAGGCGATGACCCAGCGGTGGTGCATCAAAATCTCGCAGGTACATTGGATAAGATTTTAGCGGAAATTCGTCATATTCAAACCGCAGCAAGGTCTGTCGCAAATACAAAAGATAAGGCTAAAACTTTACAGCGTCCAAGCTGGCCGATGATTGTCTTTTGCACTCCAAAAGGCTGGACCGGGCCGAAATTTGTCGATGGCAAGCCTGTCGAGGGTACATGGCGCTCCCATCAAGTGCCTATCGCCGACTTAAAAACTCCAGAACATTTAAAATTGCTAGAAGATTGGCTAAAAAGCTATAAGCCCCAAACCTTATTCGACGAACAAGGCAGATTTTCTGAAGAGTTAGCCGCGCTTGCCCCTACAGGGCATCGTCGTATGGGCTCCAATCTTCACGCAAATGGCGGTAAATTATTACAACCATTGGCAATGCCGCATTTTAATGATTACAGCGTGGCAGTGACTGAACCCGGCAACATTAAGGCAGAAGCAACAGAAGTGCTGGGTGAATTTATACGTGATGTCATGAAGCTTAATCTTGATAAAAATAATTTTCGAATCTTTGGCCCGGATGAAACTGCATCTAACAGATTGCAAGCTGTCTATGAAGTGACGGGTAAAGAATGGATGGCAGAGGTTGAAAAGGTCGATATAAACCTCAGTGCGAATGGTCGTGTGATGGAGGTGCTAAGCGAGCATTTGTGTGAAGGCTGGCTTGAAGGCTACCTGCTCACAGGACGCCACGGTTTTTTCTCATGCTATGAAGCATTCATTTCGATAGTGGACTCTATGCTTAACCAGCATGCTAAATGGCTTAAGGTAAGCAAGGAGATTCCTTGGCGTGAGCCGATTGCATCATTGAATTACCTGCTGACTTCCCACGTTTGGCGACAGGACCATAATGGCTTTTCACATCAGGATCCTGGTTTCATCGATCATGTTGCGAATAAAAAATCTGACATTGTGCGTATTTATCTACCGCCCGATGCCAACTGCTTACTCTCCGTTACCGATCATTGTTTACGAAGCCGCAACTATATCAATGTGATTATCGCAGGCAAGCAGCCTGAGTGGCAGTGGCTGGATATGGATTCTGCTATACGGCATTGTGCAGCAGGCGTAGGAATTTGGCACTGGGCGAGTAATGATAGAAGCAAGGATACCGGCAATGATGTAGGAAGCCCTGATGTGATCATGGTTTGTGCGGGAGATGTACCCACTTTAGAGACACTTGCCGCAGTGACGCTCTTGCGTGAATATGTGCCCGATATTCGCATTCGCGTGATTAATGTAGTGGATTTAATGGTTTTGCAGCCTCCGTCACAGCATCCGCATGGTTTAGATGATCATGAATTTGATGCGTTATTTACGACTGACAAGCCCGTTATCTTTGCTTTTCACGGTTACCCCGCCATGATTCATAAGCTGACCTATCGGCGAAATAATCATGACAATATCCACGTGCGCGGTTACAAAGAGGAGGGGACCACCACCACACCATTTGACATGGCGGTATTGAATAATCTCGACCGCTACCAGTTGGCGCTGGATGCGATCAAGCGTATTCCAAGGTTTAGCGATAAGGTGGAGCAAGAAACGGCACGCTACTGGACAACCATGCAACGCCACAAGTTATACATCAGTGAGCATGGCGAAGATATGCCGGAAGTCCTTAACTGGTGTTGAAATAAGGTCCAAAACCAATGAGCGCAACCATTGTTTTAGCACTTAATTGTGGATATTCTTCGCTGAAGTTTGGGTTGTATCGTCTTGAGCCTTCGTTAACTAAGTCTTTTGAACAGACTCATGACCATTCTTCTGAAAACCAGTTTTCTGATCAGGAACCTTCTCAAGTTACAATATTACTTTCAGGCGAAGTTGAGTCTATTGGTGAGAGCGCTGGAAAGTTTTATGCTAAAGATTCAAGAAGTCGAGAGGTAAGTTTTGAAAATCTAATAGGTCAAAACTTAAGTGGAACTCAATTAATCACTGAAAAAACATTCTTTCCCAGCCATAAGGAGGCAATCCTTCATATCGTCAGGTTGCTCGCCGAGTCTAATTTACCGACGCCGAATGCAATAGGGCATCGAGTGGTACATGGCGGACCAGGGCTACGGCAGCATTGTTTAATCAACGATACCGTGCTCCAACAACTTGAGGCTGCTCGCCCCTTTGCGCCGTTACATAATCAAGCCGCGCTTTCCGTCATTAAAATAACAAAGTCGCTATTTCAAAATTTGCCGCAGATGGCATGTTTCGACTCTACTTTTCATGCTGAAATGCCCGAAATCGCAAGCACTCTGCCAATCTCTAAAGTTTTGCAATCGGAAGGTATTAAGCGCTACGGATTTCATGGTCTTTCGTGTGAATCAATTGTGTGCAATCTTAGTGTTGAACTGCAGAATCGCTTCCCTAAGCGCCTTGTCATCGCCCATCTTGGTAATGGTGCTAGTATTACTGCTGTAAAAGAAGGTAAATCAATCGATACGAGCATGGGTTTGACACCCACTGGCGGCACCATGATGGGTACGCGTAGTGGTGATCTTGACCCCGGTGTTTTGATTTACTTGATGCGTGAAAAGCGGTTCGATGCGGCCATGCTTGAAAGTCTGGTTGATCACCAATCGGGACTGCTAGGTATTTCACGCATCAGTAGCGACATGCGATACCTGCATGAGGCTGAAAAATCAAATCCAAACGCTAGCCTTGCGATTAGGATGTTCTGTTATTCTGTGCAAAAACAGATTGCTGCGATGATCTCGGTTCTTAATGGTCTCGACATGCTCATTTTTACTGGTGGTATTGGAGAAAACGATCATGAAGTTCGCGCTGAAATTTGTAAGAGCTTTGCGTGGTTTGGTATCAGCCTAGATGAGACTAAAAATCGGTCAATTGGCCATGCCAGTAACCTTGGTCATTCCAGTAACCTAAGCAACGACACTTCTATCCACGATTATGTCTCGCGTTGTGCGGTGCGCGTGATAGCTTCAAATGAAGATGAGCAGATTGCACGCCATACTTTGACATTGCTTGAAACTGCATTCCGCTAATGGCTACTTTATCCGTGTTACTTTTCATTGTTCTTTTGAATGGCCAATCATACCCAAAAATCCTCTTACCAAACCATAGGCTAACCATGAGACTAACCGTTTAATGAGATGTCCATTGGCCCATTCTTGTGGCGACACTTGATAGGTACCGTCTTGAATAGCCAGCATAATGTCTGTGCGTAATGTTTCGGCAAATATTTTGTCTTGCACCACCACATTGGCCTCGCGTGCTA
>DASQFK010000254.1:0-2561 GCA_035633175.1 Methylotenera sp. | reverse complement strand
TTCTTGGCGGAAATTGGTCAATTGCTCTTCTGTAATACGGCCTTCTAAAAATGCACGGGCGTACACGCCTGGGGAAGAATGGCCTTGAAAATAAATGCAGTCACCACCGAAATTTTCATTCGCAGCGCGGAAAAAATAGTTAAAAGCAGTATCGTACAAGGTAGCAGCTGATTGAAAGCTAGCAATATGCCCACCTACACCCGGGGATTTCTCATTGGCGCGCAGTACGGTCATAATCGCATTCCAGCGTACTAAAGCGCGAATACGGCGCTCCATCTCTGGGTTACCTGGCAAACGTTGCTGTAAATGTGTAGGGATGGTATTTACGTAAGCAGTAGTCGCGTTATAAGGTAGATTGCTACCTGAACGACGGGCTTTATCAATCATCGCCTCAAGCAAAAAGTGAGCACGTTCTGTGCCTTCGTTTTCAATGACTGCGGTGAGAGCATCTAACCATTCTTGAGTTTCTTGACTATCAATATCTGGACTTACCATATTTGAAGTTAATGACATGCGGGTGGGGCTCCGTGTAGCTATTTTTGACAAAATTAATTATGTGCTATTGCGTATAATAAGTAGCTTGTATTTAAGTGAGTTAGCTTAACTTATTTTAAATGCAGCATGTCTTTAATACACATTTTGGATATACACGCATCAGGTGTGCGGCATACTTTAAATTTAGTAAATACAAAAAGTAATAAAAAATCAACTATCTGATTTTCATAAAAACCATATAGTGGCTTTTTTAGGGATTTTGGTCAAGTTTAGTGACGATTTTTATAGATTTTAGAGATGTATCTTATACATAATCTATTAGTTTTATATAAGACTTAAGGAATAACAAATGGCTGTAAAATTAACACAAAATTCAGAAATCTCTAGCGAAATGGTGTTAACTTCGGCGAAACATACGCTTTTCGTCTTAACAGAAAATGAGCATGAGAAACACATTTTCAGTGAGATACTGGAAACTAGGCTAAAGCGCACTAATAGCGAATATAAAGACTTAAATAAAACACCTTTATCAGCGGATTTACCCAACGGGGGTCTAGTCAGTTTTATAGTGCTGAGTAATAAATTAAACATATTTGAACGTCACACATTATTATGTAAAGCGGCAAAACCACTAATAGATGAACAGCCGGATACGCTCGCAATCTGTGTGCTGGGCGATGAAGCGACACGCGAAGCCAATGCTTGTGCCGCTTATTATGTCACTACGGTAAACGCCGCTGAATTACCAAGCCGTAAAAAAGATCATAAATTCAAACCGCTTAACAGCGTCACCATTCATGGCTATAAAGCGCCTCATGATTATGGGTATGTGAATGCACGAGTAGCAGGTAACGTTTTATGTCGCCAACTGACGATGACCCCGCCTAATGATTTAACTCCAATCATTTATCGCGAAAAAGTAGCTGTTTTAGCCAAAGAATATGGCTGGAAACATGAGGAATTTGATATGGCCACCCTTAAAAAAATGGGTGCGGGTGCGTTTTATGCCGTCGGACAAGGCAGTGAACCTCAAGATGCGGCGATTGTGCATCTTACCTATGAGCCAAAAGAGGTGAAAAAGCACATTGCATTAGTTGGCAAAGGGATATGCTTTGATACTGGCGGTCACAATATAAAGCCCGCAAAATATATGCAAGGTATGCATGAAGACATGAATGGCTCAGCAGTTACCTTAGGTATTTTACTGGCCGCTACGCAGCAACAACTGCCTGTGAAAATTGATTGCTGGCTGGCTATCGCACAAAACCATATAGGGCCACTGGCCTACAAACAGAATGATGTTGTTACCGCACTGAATGGCATGACTATTGAAATAGTCCATACCGATGCGGAAGGTCGCATGGTATTAGCTGACACCTTAACAATGGCTAGCCGCGAGAAACCCGATGTCATTCTAGACTTTGCCACGCTTACTGGCAGCATGGTGTCGGCATTGGGTGACCGTATGAGTGGGGTAATAAGCAACCGCTCGGAGCTAGCTCTCCAAGCGTTGACAGCCGGCGCTGCTGTAGGTGAGCGTATTGTCGCTTTCCCTTATGACGAGGATTACGAAAGCGACCTAGACAGTGATATTGCGGATATTAAACAATGCACATTGGAAGGCGGCGCTGACCATATTCATGCTGCGCGTTTTTTAGGTAGATTCATCGAAAATGATGTCGCCTGGATACACACTGACCTATCTTCTGCCACCCGTAAAGGCGGCTTAGGAGCCGTGCAAAGCGATACTACCGGCTTTGGGGTTGGATTCGGCTTGGAATTCGTAAAGCGTTTTATTGAATAATTGCCGTATAGTGCATTAAGACGGTTTAAGCGCTGAAACCGTCCAGTTTATACAATCACTAAAATTGTTCTGGCGATAACCGTAGTAGCACTGATCATTTTATTATGAACTAATTAAAGCCTGAACCTAATCGTATTATTTTCAGGGCGTACAAAGTAAAAAAGCCTCCACGAGGGAGGCTTTTTAATATAAATAGCTTGGCAGTGACCTACTTTCGCATGCAAAAAGCATACTATCATTGGCGCTGGTTCGTTTCACGGCC
>DASQFK010000253.1:0-15027 GCA_035633175.1 Methylotenera sp. | reverse complement strand
TGCTCGAAATTGCGCATGTGCGTTGTAAGTGCTTCACTATTTTGCGGATAATCAGGCTCAACATTTTGCACCACGCTAATGATTTGGCGTTGGTTGATTAAATCAACAGCCCGACGTAATGGCGATGTACTCCACGCGTACTGTGCCACGCCCAAACCCTGATGAGGCTCGGCTTTAGTGGTCATAAACACTTTGCCGCCCGTTTGCGCACGGTAAAGTCCCGGTACGTCGTGGGCGGCTAATAATGCGCCCCATTGATTATTGGCTTCTATCATCAGTTCAGCCACTAGCTTATCCATGGGCGAGCCACGGCGACGACCTACGATACTGACCTTACCCTCAGTCACATAAAAGTTATAGTCGATCTGCGGTGGTTTTGTGGGGTCATATTTACCGCGAGCTTTCTCTAAAGACTCAGCTAAATTAAATAGATATAACAACTTAGCCCAGTACGGATGACCGCTATCAGCGGCTAACGTTGTTTCGTTAAAAAATGGTTCCAATGTGTCATGACGAAGATTATCTGCAATTTTGATCAGCTCCACTTTGGTATCGCGCTGCGTGATAGTGAATTCTGCGTTCACATGCAAATATAGCGATAAGACAGGCTTAACTTCGCCTGCGTCCAGGCTAAATGGCCTGATTGCCATTTCTGGCAACATGGTGATTTTATTACCGGGCATATATACGGTAGATAAACGTTCCATCACAACTTTATCTAGTGGACTATCTATAGCAATACCCAGTGCAGGCGCGGCAATGTGAATACCAACACGAGTGATGTTGCCTTCAAGCTGCGTGATTGAAAAAGCGTCATCAATCTCAGTCGTGGTACTGTCATCGATACTAAATGCTTCAGCATCAGCTAAAGGTAATTCCGCAGGAAGCGCGGTGATTGTTTCCTGATTGAAATCGGCCTCATTAAAATCGGCACCTTTAGCAAAAAATTCACGCAAAAAAGCACCCCGATGAAAATCGTGCGCTGAAGGAATTGCGCCACAGGCTTGTAACAGCTTAAGATGACTTACATGCAGCTCATTCGCAGCTGCATCCAGCACTTTATATTCCATTGCATTCTTATCAGGCTCAAATAGGAGCATATCTAGCTTTTGTAACAGTTCAACTGGCATCTCATGTGCCTTAAGCTTTGTTACATAACCCGCCATTTTCTCTGCCAGCAATCGCTTCTTTTCTAAGCCTGCCAACGCAGCTTTTAATATCTCCGCAGGAGCAGCTTTATAACGCCCCTTACCTTTGCGATTAAAATAAACTGGTGCGCTGTGTAATTTGATGGCGACCGCAGCCGCTTCTATCGGCGTGGGTTTTCTTCCATAGTAATCTTCTGCGAACTGCTCGAAGCCAAACTCATCCTCACTACAGCACTCCCACAAAAAATCTACATCCAGTGTTTCAGCCTCAGCATTCGCAGCTTCCATAAAGCCTGCCAAAGGCGTTTCAATACGCATCAGTGCATTGCTGGATTTGAGTTTACTGCGTTTTCCACTCACAGATTCTATTTGCATAGAACCTTGAGTTTCAGTCATGATAGAGGCAATTTTAAAATTACCATCTTCTTCAAAAAATACGTTCATTATTTACTTACATTCTTTTTAATGTTTTACTTATTTACTTACGTTACTTAATTATTTAGCCCAATAGCATGAACACAGCAGAACCTATTTCTTCACAAGCTACACCACAAGCAGAATTGATTTTTCGAGAAGCGGGCTTAAAAAGCACAGCTTCCAGACTAGCTGTAGTTGCTGTTCTTGCAAAAAATAACTTTCCACTTACACATCAGGATTTACTCAAACAACTCGCGAATAATTTTGATCGCGTGACTTTATATCGCGTACTTGATTGGCTATTACTGCATCACATCATCCATCGGATCGCTGGTGAAGATCGTGCATGGCGCTTTCAACTCAATGCCAACAATGCTAATCCAATTGAAACTAGTGATAAAAAACTATTTTCACCCACTGCAGTTCTATCTAGCAAAAAAATGCTGAGCCAACATTCACACGCACATTTTCAGTGTAGTGAATGCGGCAGAATATTTTGCCTAGATGATGTTCATCCAAAGCTATCTAGCAGTATACCAGCCCATTTTACCGTTGATTCGATAGAACTCAACATAAAAGGCAAATGCGCAGATTGTCAGCAGCCAATCCCAGACAGATAATGGTCAATTTTCCTTATTATCAAATGTGTTGATCATCAGCGATTTGATTTGAACCTAGATTTTTCCTCTGCCAATCCCCTTAAGAAACCAATTTACAACAAATAAAAATGCAACATAGTTGCAATAATTAGCTGACAATTATATTATGCAACATTGTTGCAAAATATAGGAAAAGTCATGTCCCCCTCAGCAGGCAGTCATTCAATCAAAAAATTACCCGTCACTGTACTATCAGGCTTTCTAGGTGCGGGCAAAACCACCCTACTGAATCATATCTTGAACAACCGTGAAGGCAAGCGCGTGGCAGTAATTGTCAATGATATGTCTGAAGTGAATATAGATGCGCAACTGGTACGTGAAGGTGGTGCAGAATTATCGCGCTCAGAGGAAAAATTAGTTGAAATGAGTAATGGCTGCATTTGCTGCACATTACGCGAAGACTTACTGATTGAAATTAAACGCTTAGCAGAAGAAAATCGCTTCGATTACTTACTCATTGAATCGACAGGAATTTCCGAACCACTACCCGTAGCTGAAACATTTACGTTCAGAGATGATAACGAAATCAGCCTGTCTGATATCGCCCAGCTAGACACTATGGTTACAGTGGTCGATGGCTATAATTTTCTGCGTGATTATGGCTCTCGTGACTTTATTGCTGATCGTGGTGAATCTATGGGCGAAGAAGACAATCGAGCCGTTGTTGATCTACTCATAGAACAAATCGAATTTTGTGATGTGCTGGTTTTAAATAAAACTGACCTAATGCTCACAGATGAAATCGCCTTATTAGAAAACATACTTAAAACTGTGAATCCACGTGCAGACATTGTGCATAGCAGCTTTGGTAAAGTTAATTTAGATCGTATGATGAACACTGGTCGCTTTGATTTTGAAGCCGCACAAGATGCTCCAGGCTGGCTAAAAGAACTGCGCGGCGAGCATGTGCCTGAAAGTGAAGAATATGGCATCTCAAGTTTTGTATACCGAGCACGCAAGCCTTTTCATCCACAACGCTTATGGGATTGGTTCGGTGCAGAATGGGCAGGCGTCATACGCTCAAAAGGCAACTTCTGGATAGCAACGCGACCTGATTACTGCGGTAATTGGTCGCAAGCCGGTGCGATATCGCGCAATGAACTGGCTGGTTTCTGGTGGGCAGCTACACCAAAAGATTATTGGCCAGAAGAAGCAGAACAATTAACTACTATTCAATCACGTTGGCAAGAACCGTTTGGTGACCGCCAACAAGAGATTGTGCTCATTGGCATGAGCATGGATAAAAATGCACTTGTCGCGGCATTTGATCAGTGCTTATTGACTGACAAAGAAATGTTAATGGGTGCAATGGGACTAAATATGAAAGCTTGGGAAGTTTTACAGGACCCTTTCCCAGCTTGGAATCAGCATGATTCAACAGAAGACTTTGCAGAAGAAACTTCTTAACATTGTTTATTCAGCTAAAATTCAATTTAAACCTAATTAAATCTTAATTCTCAAAGCATTCAACTTAATGGATAAACGCATCCCCGTCACGCTACTCACTGGCTTTTTAGGCAGCGGTAAAACTACACTTTTAAATAAATTACTGCATCACCCATCAATGCACGATACAGCAATCATTATCAATGAGTTAGGCGATGCTGGGCTAGACCAGGTGTTTGCCAATAGCAATTTGGCACAAAATGTTGAAACGGAGCATATTGCCGACAATACGGTATTACTTAGCTCAGGTTGCTTATGCTGTACTTTGAAAAATGAATTGGCAGACACCATGCGCGATTTGTTTTTTAAACGTGCTTTACAAGCCATTCCCGAGTTCAAAAGATTGGTCATTGAAACCACAGGTATGGCTGACCCAGGCCCGATACTTGCCAACCTCATGAATGAACCTGTGATTGAATCAACTTACCGATTAGATGCAGTTGTCGTGACTATAGACGCCGTATATGGCCTGCAGCAAATTACAGACAATAATGAAGCGCTAAAACAAGCCGCTGTGGCAGATGTATTAGTGCTGACTAAGACTGACCTAGCTAGCGCCGAACAAATCAGTACACTGAAAGAAAAGCTCATGAGCATCAACCCTGGGGCTACTCAGCACAAAATCGTGCATGGTGAGCTTGACCCAGCGTTTGTAATAGACGTAGGACTGTTCGACATTGTTACTAAACAGCCAGAGCCGCAACGCTGGCTACGTGCACCAGACAAGCCTAAATTGCCAAAGGGGACACTCCCGCAAAAGGCAGTTCAAACAAACCATGATGACGAAATTTCCAGCTTCACCGTCACCATGCCATCGCCGCTCAAATGGTCACAATTGAAACCGCATCTATTAAAGTTCTGCCAAAAATACGGCAAGAATTTATTACGCCTTAAAGGCATTATCCATGCCGAAGACCAATCGGCGCCATTGGCGATACACGCAGTGCATTTCACGCCCTATCCGCCGACATTGCTTGAAGGTTGGAATGAAGAAAACCCTACTTCACGTATCGTGATTATTGGTAAAGGTCTGGATGAGCTTGAAATTAGAAAAACACTGACGCAGTTTTGATGATGATTGATTGCTTTTCTGGATTCTTCGCGATGCTTAGAATGACAAGCATGATGCATATCGATAACGTCATTCGGAGCATTGCGAAGAATCCAGTACGTTTTATCAACTAGTTTATGACCAAACAACCCGCAATTTACATTCTGGCAAGTCAACCAAATGGTACTTTATACATTGGCGCCACAAGTAATTTACCGCAGCGTATTTACCAACATCAACATGGTTTAATTGAAGGATTTACCAAAAAATATCATGTAAAAATATTGGTATATTTTGAGCTTTATCAAGATATGATTACTGCAATTGAACGAGAAAAGTCTCTTAAAGGTGTTACGCGTCACAAGAAAATTGCTTTAATTGAATCAGAAAATCCAAAATGGGAAGACCTTGCTATTAAGTTTGATATTTTCAAGTCCTAACGTACGCTCTTCAGTCTCTCTTTATTTGACCTATAGGTTCGTCATTCTGAGCATAGCGAAGAATCCAGTGCAATTTAGCCGTTCGCTGGATTCTTCGCTATGCTCAGAATGACGGGGTTAAGTTTTTACATAAACTTTAGCTTAAGTTACTTAACTATTTAAGAATGCCGGTTAATCCCAACTCAAAGCGCCGCCGGTCTGGTATTCGGTAACACGTGTTTCAAAAAAGTTTTTCTCTTTCTTTAAATCCATCATTTCACTCATCCATGGAAATGGATTCGTTGCGCCAGGGTAAAGCACATCCAACCCAATTTGCTGACAACGACGGTTGGCAATGAAGCGCAGATATTCCTTAAACATGGTCGCGTTCAAACCCAGTACACCGCGCGGCATGGTAGCTTCAGCGTAACGATATTCTAGCTCAACACCCTGCTGCATTAGGCCTTTAATCTCTTCTCGGAACTCAGCGGTCCAAAGATGCGGGTTTTCCAGCTTGATAGTATTAATCACATCGATACCAAAATTACAATGCATCGACTCATCGCGCAGAATATATTGATACTGCTCTGCTGCACCCTGCATCTTGTTTTGACGACCTAAAGCAAGAATCTGCACGAAGCCTACATAGAAGAATAAACCTTCCATGATGCAGGCGAACACGATGAGAGAGCGTAACAATTGCTGGTCAGCTTCCGGCGTGCCTGTTTTGAACTGCGGGTCAGTCAAAATATTGATGAATGGAATCAAGAAATCATCTTTATCCTTGATGCTCGCCACTTCCTGATAAGCGTTAAATACTTCGCTTTCATCCAAGCCCAAACTCTCAACGATATACTGATAAGCATGGGTATGGATGGCCTCTTCAAAACCTTGGCGTAGCAAGTATTGGCGACACTCTGGCGCAGTAATGTGACGATAAGTACCGAGCACGATATTGTTAGCGGCAAGCGAGTCCGCTGTGGTAAAAAAACCCAAGTTGCGTTTAACAATCAAACGTTCGTCGTCAGTCAGTGCAGTGCTGTCTTTCCACTGTGCGATATCACGGCTCATGGAAACTTCTTGCGGCATCCAGTGATTGGCACAACCTGCCAAATATTTATCCCATGCCCAATGATATTTGAATGGTACCAATTGATTCACATCAGTTTGACCATTAATCATGCGTTTGTCTGAGGCGTTTACACGACCTGAGATAGACGGTTGATTAGCCGCTACGGGTGCGGCCGCTGGTGTACTTGGTGTTGGCACTGGCGCCAATTTTGGTGCCGAGGTTGATTCTGGCGTTTCTACGTAAACTTCATCTTCAAATGAAAGCATGTTTTTTCCTTTTTAATCACTTCATCGTCATGCCGACGAAAGTCGGTCCAGTGTCGTTTAAAGCCTCCGTGTCAGACCGTAAAGGTCTTGTCCGTGGAATATATGCGATGAAACGCATTATTCACACGCCAAAGCACGGGATGACGGTGTGTGAGGTTTATTTTTCTATTGGCAAGATTCGCATTCTGGATTATCAATCGAACACATTTTGGGCGCTTCTACAGCACCGGATGAAACCGCATTCAATTCACCGCCAGTACCTGTGGATTTCTCAGCCGCCGTTGCACCTAATGAGCGCAAGTAATAAGTAGTTTTAAGACCACGTTGCCAAGCCAGTAAGTAAGTATCGTTAAGCTTTTTGCCTGATGGCACAGCAAAATACAGGTTAAGTGATTGTGCTTGGTCTATCCATTTTTGTCGGCGTGCGGCTGCTTCAATCAACCAGGTTGGGTCAACATCAAAAGCTGTTGCATAGAGCTGTTTTAAATCGGCAGGCACACGGTCAATTTTTTGTAGCGAGCCATCGAAATATTTCAAATCAGATACCATCACGGTATCCCACAAGCCACGGGCTTTAAGATCTATCACCAGTTGTTCGTTCACAACGGTAAATTCGCCCGAAAGATTCGATTTTACGTAGAGGTTTTGATACTCAGGTTCAATGCTGGCAGATACCCCAACGATGTTAGAAATCGTCGCAGTGGGTGCAATCGCTACACAATTTGAGTTACGCATACCAATTTTTTGGATACGAGCTCTTAGCGCATCCCAATCCAAAGTTTTGCTTCTATCTACTTCTACATTGCCACCACGTTCAGATAACAGCAAATCAAGTGTATCTAGCGGCAATATGCCTTGATCCCACAAGCTACCTTTAAAGCTTGAATATGCACCACGCTCTTCGGCTAATACCGTTGAAGCCCAATAAGCGTTGTAGCACACCACTTCCATTGCGCGGTCAGCAAACTCAACTGCTTCCACACTCGCATATGGAATACGCATGGCATGCAGGCAATTCTGGAAACCCATAATGCCCATCCCTACTGGACGATGGCGTGTGTTGGAATTACGCGCCTTGCCGACTGGATAAAAATTAATATCCACTACGTTATCCAGCATACGCATACCGACTTTAATGGTGGCTTGCAACTTGTCGTTATCTAGCACTAAATTGCCGTTAACTTCTTTTAAATGCCGCAATAAGTTCACTGATCCTAAGTTGCATACAGCGATTTCTGTGTCCGAAGTATTCAGCGTAATCTCAGTACACAAGTTAGAGCTGTGCACCACGCCTACATGCTGCTGTGGTGAGCGAATATTGCAAGGGTCTTTGAAAGTGATCCAAGGGTGGCCAGTTTCAAACAACATGGAAAGCATCTTGCGCCACATCTGTAATGCAGGCACGCGTTTGAATAACTTGATTTCGCCATTGTCAGCACGACGCTCATATTCCACATAAGAAATTTCAAATGCTTTGCCATATTTATCATGCAGATCAGGCACATCGGATGGCGAAAACAATGTCCATTCACCAGCTTCCGTCACGCGACGCATAAATAGATCTGGTATCCAATGCGCGGTATTCATGTCATGCGTACGACGGCGGTCATCCCCGGTGTTTTTACGTAAATCTAAAAACTCTTCAATATCCAGATGCCAAGTCTCTAAATAGCCGCACACCGCGCCTTTACGTTTTCCGCCTTGGTTGACTGCTACAGCCGTATCATTAACCACTTTTAAGAATGGAATCACGCCCTGGCTCTTACCGTTAGTACCTTTGATACGTGCGCCTAATGATCGAACCGGTGTCCAGTCATTACCCAAACCACCTGCATATTTTTGCAGCAGTGCATTTTCTTTAATGCCTTGATAGATACCTTCTAGATCATCACTCACTGTAGTCAGGTAACAAGATGAAAGTTGTGAATGTAACGTGCCACTATTAAATAACGTAGGCGTCGAACTCATAAAATCGAAAGACGAAAGCACGTTATAAAACTCGATGGCGCGCGCTTCGCGGTCGATCTCGTTGATCGCCAAACCCATCGCAACACGCATGAAGAAAATTTGCGGCAGCTCGATACGACGTTCTTCTATATGCAAAAAGTAGCGGTCATACAGCGTTTGTATACCTAAATAGCCAAACTGGAAATCACGCTCTTTTACAAATGCTGCTGCTAATTGAGTTAAATCAAATTGCGCTAAACGTGAATCCAGCAGGTCTGCATCAATACCCAATTTGATATAACGTGGAAAATGTTCCGCATAATGCGCATCCATTTCGACATGGCTAACACGCTCACCCAAAACCTCGGCACGCACTAAATCCAGTTGCAAACGGGCTGTTACATAGTTATAAGCAGGCTCAGTTTCAATCAAACTACGGGCAGATAAAATGAGTGCTTTCACCACTTCAGTAAACGGAATGCCATCATATAAATCACGTACTGCCTGCTCTACCACTACGCTTGCATTCACTTCACTGCCTAAACCCAAGCAAGCTTCAGTGACCATTGCAGTCAGTTCTTTAATATCTAAAGGTGTTAATTTACCGTTTATATTCACATTAAGTGCATGCGTTGGCTCTGCGGTGGTGATCTTTTCTGCAGCACGCTCAGCATTGCGCTTTTCACGGTAAAGCACGTATGCACGTGCTACATCATGGTTGCCATTGCGCATTAACGCCAATTCCACTTGGTCCTGGATATCTTCAATATGGACTGAGCCGCCTGCTGGAAGACGACGCATCAATGCGGTATTGACTAGCTGGCTCAGCGTGGCAACCTGGTCGCGCACACGTTGTGAAGCGCCACTTTGATTGCCTTCAACAGCTAAAAATGCCTTAGTGATGGCTATGGAGATTTTATCTAGATTAAACGCTACAGCCGCGCCATTTCGACGAATGACTTGCAATGTTGGTGAGGATAGATCGGTATTAGATGGGTTACCACTTGATAATCGTACGTCATCCATTTTGTTTTCCCTTTTTCAAAAAGGGCAGGTACGCTTTATTGCACAAAAATCATTCGCACAATGAAAGACAGCATGGCGGAAAACTTAATATAGCTTTCCATCTGCCGAGGACACCCCGCCTCAAACGTTATAAAAATACTTTTGCACTTTAAATTCATAGATAAATCTAGAATTAAAGTCGCAAAACATGTCTACGGCAGGTCTCCTGGCTCTCAGGTCATCATCATTTGTCGGCCTTCCCAAATTGATTTTTAACATCCAATTCAGTGGCTATCGCTTTAACACTAACTTAACAAATGACTCTCTGATTACAGTTGCGGGGGCAGCTTCGGCTTAAATGCTTACTTTTCATTGGTAGATTTACCATTGATTAAACCAAGTAAAACATTGCACCGTATTCCCTTTTATCTTAATTTTTGGCTAAAAATTAAGAACCGTATGCATGTACTATAACGCAAGATGACGTGGTAATTCAACACCTAAAACACAACATATAGATAATTTTTAAAATTAATTTCTACATGTATGTTTTATAAAGAATTTTTTAATTCAAAACTTATTAGTTCGTCATACCGACGAAAGTCGGTATCTAGCGGCTTGGCAATGTAACGCATAGCCACTGGATTCCGTGTCAAGCACGGAATGACGAGAAGTTTTTTGTTATGCTAACTGTTCCCGCAAAATTTTTGCAACATTCACCATGTTTTGCAGCGCTTGTTTTGTTTCCTTCCAACCACGGGTTTTAAGACCGCAGTCAGGGTTAATCCAAAGTCGCTCCATAGGGATGACTTCAATTGCACGCCTCATTAATTTCTCCATTGCCTCTACTGTGGGCACACGTGGTGAATGAATATCATAGACGCCAGGACCAATTTCATTAGGATAAGAAAAATCGCCGAACGCATCCAGTAACTCCATGCCTGAACGCGAGGTTTCAATGGTAATCACATCTGCATCCATCGCTGCAATCGCGGGTAAGATATCGTTAAACTCCGCGTAGCACATATGGGTGTGAATCTGCGTATCATCGCGTGCAACACTTGCGCTGAGCTTAAACGCCCGCACTGCCCACCCTAAGTAATTTGCCCAAGCTACCTTTTGCAGTGGCAAACCTTCTCGCAAAGCCGGCTCATCAATTTGAATAATCGCAATGCCTGCTTTTTGCAAATCATCCACCTCATCACGAATTGCCAATGCCAGTTGCAAAGCCGTCGTTTCACGTGACTGGTCATCACGGACAAAAGACCATTGCAACATCGTGATTGGCCCTGTGAGCATGCCTTTTACAGGACGCGGTGAAAGTGACTGTGCGAAACTTGCCGTGTCAACTGTCATTGGGTTGGGTCTATATACATCGCCGTAAATCACAGGCGGTTTTACACAGCGTGAGCCATAGCTTTGTACCCAGCCATTTTGTGTAAACACATAACCTGCCAGTTGCTCGCCAAAAAACTCCACCATGTCGTTTCGCTCGGCCTCACCGTGCACTAACACATCTAAACCCAATTCCTCCTGCTCGCGAATCGCATATGCAATATGTGATTCCATATCTGCATCATATTTCTGCTGGCTGATCTCACCTTTTTTAAATGCAGCACGCGCAGCACGAATATCTGGTGTTTGTGGAAATGAGCCAATAGTCGTCGTAGGTAATAACGGCAAATTCAATCGCTTTCGCTGAGTGATTTGGCGCGCTTTAAATGAGCTGTTACGATTTTCATTGACGGTATTAAGTAAAGCAATGCGTGCTTTTACGCTGGCCGAATGTACATGGCTGGAATTTTTGCGTGCAGCAATCGCAACGCGTGAAACCGCCAATTCATTCTCGACTGATGCTAAACCTTGATTCAATGCTTTAACAATAATACTAAGCTCATCTAGTTTTTCATCAGCAAATGCTAACCATGATTTGATTTCAACATCTAATTTAACCTCATGTGCCAATGTAACGGGCGTATGCAGTAACGAGCAGCTAGGTGCAACCCATAAACGCTCGCCCAACCTTTGCACCCACGGTTCTAATAATGCGAGCGTCTTATCTAAATCGTTACGCCAAATATTGCGCCCATCAATCACGCCGGCTGACAACACCCAATGGCTAGGAATCGCATTCACCCAAGGCCCAAGCTGTTCTGGCGCACGGACCAAATCAATGTGAATACCATCGACTGGCAAACTCGTAATGAACGCTTGATAACGCGACACATTAGCAAAGTAGGTGGTGAGCAATAGTTTAGGCCGCGATGTCCTAAACCAGGCATAAGCACGCTCAAAGGCTTTAAGCCAGGCATCGTCTAAATCCAACGCAAAAATCGGCTCGTCAATCTGTACCCATTCTATTTTTCTAGCGTATAGCTCTTGCAATAGATACACATATTGCTGGGCTAATTTATCTAACAAATCCAGTTTATTGATGCCTTTGGCTTTACTTAAATATAAAAAGCTCACAGGCCCCAGCAATACAGGTTTTACATTCGCGTTCAGTTTTTCAGCTTCATCCAATTGCGCCAAGAAATCATGTGCATTGATTGAAAACTGCGTATCCGCATTTAACTCAGAGACAATGTAATGGTAATTAGTATCCAGCCATTTGGTCATTTCCATCGCAGGCTGCTCTAAATTACCACGTGCTAATGCAAAATAAGCATTCTCAGGCGAGCTACTTTGCCCATCAATATTTTTTTGGCCAAAAGGCGCTTTGCTAAAACGTTTCGGCTGTGCACCAAACAAAACCGTATGATCCAGCACATGGTCATATAGTGAAAAATCATTCGTCGTGATATAGGCTAAACCAGCCGCTTGCTGCTTTTTCCAATGATGCTCGCGTAATGTTTTTGCCGTGTTCTGCAAATCGGCAGAAGAAGTTTCCCGACGCCAAAAAGACTCTAGCGCAAATTTCAGTTCACGCTTTGCGCCTACGCGCGGATAACCCAGGATATGGGCTTTAACTGTATTTAATGCCATGTTTCTAATCTCATCTCAATGTAAGGTGTGCATTCTCCAATTTGCAAATAATTTAATAAAGCGAAAGTTTTTGTGATAAATTTGAATTAAATTCATATCACTAAAAATATTATTCCATGCTAGAAATTCGCCACCTAAAATCACTTAAGGCCATTGCAGAAACAGGCAAGCTTGGCCTGGCTGCAGAGCGAGTATTTTTAACACAGTCAGCGCTATCACACCAAATACGTGCACTGGAAACACATTATGAAATCACCCTGTTTCAGCGTAGTGCACAAGGCTTACGCTTTACCCCCGCAGGACAACGGCTTTTAGATTTAGCCAATGAGTTATTACCGCTGATTGAAAAATCAGAACGTGATTTAATCCGCCTAAAAAGTGACCAATCGGGAGAATTAAGAATCGTTTTAGAATGTCACACATGCTTTGACTGGCTGACGCCGGTCATGGATGCTTTTAGACGTGCGTGGCCAGAAGTAGAGATTGATTTAGTCGCAGGCTTTCATAGCGACCCGTGGCATTTATTAGTTGAAGACAAGGCGGATGTCGTCATAGGCGGATTGCCAGACAAAATTAAGAGCAATAAAGAGTTCGAACACGTGCCTTTATTCAAATTTGAAATCATGGCAGTATTAGCGACAGACCATCCATTACGTAACAAAGCACGACTCTCCGCTGAAGATTTCAGCAACGAAACCCTCATCACTTATCCCGTACCTGAAGAGCGTATTGATGTGATTCGACAAGTATTAAAACCCGCAGACATTCAATTTAACCGGCGCACTGCTGAACTTACCATCGCCATTTTGCAGCTGGTAGCCAGCCGCAGGGGTCTAGCCGCTTTACCAAGCTGGGGCATTCAAAGTTATGTGGAACATGAATACGTGCTGCAAAAGCACATAGGCAAAAAAGGTGTCTGGTCTGAGCTTTATGCGATTGGAAACAGAGAAATGATGACTCGTCCGTATGCCAAAGATTTAGCACGTATTATTCGCGACGTGTGTGCAGAAAAATTAACTGGTATTAAGTTGCTTTAATCTAATTAATTACCAAATTGGCGTATATCAATTTTTATAATTAGGACCAAAAAACTCGGTCATTAAAAAGTCTTCCAAACCACTATTGTCCTCAAGACGTGCAGATAACGTAATTTCCTTGCCTAAACGTTTAGACTCCCAAGGAAAATCGCCTTGGTAGCTCTCGCGAATAAAGCTAATGACGCGCTTCACTATCAACAGCTTCAGGTCTTGTCCAGGATTCGCTTCTACCTCAAAAAATTGCTGTTTCTGGTTGCTTAAGTTATTCACCCAGCCGTTAAACGAAATGGTCGCGCGTCTGCCGCTCATACTGGTAAGTGTAAATGTGCCGCCTGCGCCCCCTTGTAAATTCTTGCTGATGCGCTGGTTTCGCTTTTCATCTTCGCTAGGTCCGGTCTCTTTTGCTACAGCCTCTGCATTTTGTTGCACCGCATTCGTTTCAGACGCTTGACGCTTTGCCCTTTGTTGATTGACATACGCCATCATGTCTGTGGGTGCGTCTTTGTTAACAGTTTCTTTTGGCGGAATAATCTCAGGTGCCGGCTTGTTGGTGGCAAGTACATCAGGGATCGAAAAAGTGGGCTGCTTTTCGTCTGGCACAGGTTTTTTGGTGATTACCTTGGTTTTGGGCTTAGGTTTTTTAACAGGCTCTACTGGCTCAGGCTCTACCAGTGGTGGCTCAGGTAAAACCTCCTCCGCCACAACTTCAGCTTGTTTAGGCGGCGCCAAACTCACCTCTATGGTCTGCTGCGATGATGCCGTAGGGGTAACCAGCTGAATCTGCGGCAGCACAAACAACAAAGCAATTGCATGCAGCAATAACGATATAACAAGCGCAATTAAAGTATTGCGACTGATATCAATGCGAATGAGCTTGTCGCCGTGTGATGCAGGCAAAAACTTTTCAGGTGAATTATCGTGGAACTGGTTTATATCCATCAGGGTTTAGTGCTGCATGTCCTGCCATATTTTTTCAAGGCGTTTAATCGAGATTGGAAAAGGCGTTTTAAGTTCTTGTGCGAATAAAGAAACTCGAAGCTCCTCAATTAACCACCTAAAATTCATTAAATCAATGCTTTGTTTATCCTGTTTTTGTTCTTTCTCAACTGCATCATGCCATTTTTGCCATAGCAATCCAACACTGGCAGCATTCTTACCATCGCGGTCAGGATTTGCCGGCTGTTTTTCAATTCTCAATCTTAGCGCTTTTAAATAGCGCGGTACATGCTGCAAATGCTCCCATGGTGTTTGGCTAAAGCAGTTTTTATAAAGCAATAAACTTAACTGCTGCTCTAAATCACGTTTTAATCGATTCACCGTTGCAGGCATTTTAGTTTGCTGTACGGTAAGCAGCTGATACTCAGTTGCCACTGCCTGCACTTGCCTTGCTATTGCCTGGCTTACCGCCGGCAAACGTGTACGCGCTCTTGCTTTTAACTTCATGAAGTCTGCATTGGTCCGCGGCAAATCATCTTCACCAATAAAGGAGCGATCCGCAATCGCAGTAATCATATCTTCACGCAAATCTTCCGGTGACATGATATTACGTAACGTCAACGCATATTGGTTAAAATT
>DASQFK010000252.1:0-1572 GCA_035633175.1 Methylotenera sp. | reverse complement strand
CTAACGCGGCGACATCTGTAAACATATGGGCTGCATCGCTTAATAGCGCCAAGGAACCGGTCCACCAGCCTCCCAAACTTTCAACAATAGCAAAAATAAAAATCAGTAAAAATGGAATGAGGTAATGATTGCGATGTTCATTTTGTGCTTCATGAGATTGTGTGGACATGACTTCTATTTACTTAAGGTTAATCTTAATTGTTTTATTTTAACGTGTGTTGAATGCAAAGCGCCTATTTTTAACAAGCCTTAACTTAAAGACTTTTACTTTTACTTAACAGCTTTCATGGACAGAATTTTTGAAGACGGACAGCAAAATCATACATTACAGTGTTGGGTATATTGCATGCGTTATAATTACATAATTCTTATCGTTAAATTATTGAATGCTCAGTTATCGTCATGCCTTTCACGCAGGCAATCATGCGGATGTACTAAAACATTACGTCTTAGGCTTAGTGCTTAAACATGCTAAACAGAAAGATAAACCTTTCTGGTATATCGATACCCATGCAGGTGCAGGCATGTATAGCCTGAGTGAAGGCTATGCCACGCAAAATGCGGAATTTGAAGATGGCATTGATAAGTTAATCACAGCGAATAATCTACCAAAGCCTCTTGCTGATTTTGTTGAGCAGATTAAAAGCTTTAATTCTGACGCGCTTAACTTGTACCCTGGCTCACCTTTAATTGCGCATGACTTAATGCGTGCAGACGACAGAATGCGGTTGTTTGAACTGCATCCGAACGATTGCAAATTACTGGTTGAAAATTTTGCAGGCCAAGGCAAACAGGTAAAAATAGAGATGCAAGATGGCTTTGCCGGTATTAAAGCCTATCTACCGCCACCGCCACGTCGCGCCGTGGTGCTCATAGATCCGCCGTATGAAGACAAACAAGATTATCAACGTGTGGTGAATTGTGTTAAAGATAGCCTCGCACGTTTTGCTACCGGCACTTACATCGTGTGGTATCCGTTATTACAACGGCCAGAACCTGCTGAAATGATAGAAGAGTTATTAGCGTTGAATGTACCAAACTGGTTGCATGTAGCTTTAACAATACAAACACCTTCGCCAGAAGGTTATGGCATGCATGGCAGCGGCTTGTTTATTATTAACCCACCTTGGACACTGCCTAGTGTTTTGGCAGAAACCATGCCTATTTTGACGGCGCTTTTAGCGCTGGATGAAACGGCAAACCATGAATTAGATAGTCAAATTGCATAAATAATATTGACGCTTTAAGCTGATACAATACTCAAAATTTTTTAAATCGAAGGCTTTAAACACAATGCAAGAAAATAACATACGTCCATCCGTTGCATACAAACAAACCAATGTCATGTCGAATATTCTATTCGGTAGTCGCTGGTTGCAGTTACCGCTTTATTTGGGCTTAATCGTCGCGCAAGCCGTGTATGTATTTTTCTTTGGTGTTGAACTTGTACATTTGGTTGCCAAAGCCAACACGCTGGTTGAAGCAGATATCATGTTGATTGTATTGGGCTTAATCGACGTAGTGATGATTTCTAACTTGCTGATTATGGTGATTGTGGGCGGATACGAGACA
>DASQFK010000251.1:0-5606 GCA_035633175.1 Methylotenera sp. | reverse complement strand
ATTTGATGCGCGCAGCAGGCATACCAGCGCGCATCGTCACAGGCTATCAAGGAGGCGAACTCAACCCGAATGGCAACTACCTGATTATTCGTCAATCTGATGCACACGCTTGGGCTGAAGTATGGCTGGAAGGCCGCGGATGGGTGCGTGTGGATCCTACATCTGCCGTATCTCCTGACCGCATAGAATCTGGTATTGGTAGTGCGCTACCCGATTCAAACTTACTTCCTATACTTTCCCGTCAGGATTATCCAACTCTCAAAAAACTCTACCTTAATTGGGATGCTGTCAATAATGGCTGGAATCAATGGGTACTTGGCTATGATCAGCAAAAGCAGTTAGATTTACTAAAAAAAATCATCGGTAAAGACATTGCATGGGAAGACTTAGGCTTAATATTAGTCGCAGCCATGATTTTGTTAATGCTCATGATGAGCTACTTTTTATTGCGGAATAAAGCAGTAGCGCTAGATCCTGTTAAAAAAATCTATCAGCAATTTTTACGCAAGTTAAAAAAAGCCGGTGTAGTAAAACAAGCACATGAAGGTGTCATTCACTTTGGTGAGCGGGCTGCGAATCGTTTACCTCATAATGCTGACGAAATAAAAGAAATATCTAAACTATATTCTTCAATACAATATGCTAAACAGGCAGAAAATTCGCTGCATAATAAGCAAATACTCAATTCGCTCAAAAAGCTAATTACTGCATTAAAACTAAAATGAATCAGAACCCTACCGATGCCTTATTAGCTGATGCTGTAAGCAATGACCAAATCTTCATGCAACTTGCTTTGGACTTAGCACACCAAGCGGCACTCGCTGGCGAAGTGCCGGTCGGCGCGATCATAGTAAAAGATGGGATCATTATTGGCCGCGGCAGTAATGCGCCTATCGGCAAGCATGACCCGACTGCACATGCTGAGATCATTGCCATGCGGGATGCTGCGCAACAATTAGGCAACTACAGGTTAGTCGATTGCACGCTATATGTCACGTTAGAGCCTTGCGCCATGTGTACTGGCGCAATACAACATGCACGTATCAAAAAGTTAGTGTTTGGCGCCAGCGACCCTAAAACCGGCGCGTGCGGTAGTGTGATTAACTTAATGAGTGAACCAAAACTCAATCATCACACTGAAATTAGCAGCGGCGTAATGGCAGTGGAATGTGGCGCGGTACTATCAGAATTTTTTACTGCGCGGCGTAAAAAAACTGTGGGTAAAAAAGTTAAATCGCAAGAAAATTTAAATCATTAAATTTTATACCATAAAAAAGCCGACGTTAAGTCGGCTTTTTATTACAGATTAATGGCCTAAGGTCTTAATCGTCATTACCCATCAAACCACCTAATAACTGTAACAAGCTGGTGAATAAGTTGTAGATGCTCATGTAAAGACTTAATGTTGCCATCACATAGTTAGTTTCGCCGCCATTCACAATACGGCTCACATCATACAAAATAAAACCAGAGAATAAAATTACACCAATTGCAGACAGTGCTAATGCCATGGCCGGGATTTGTAAAAAGATATTAGCAAGTGATGCAACGATCAGCAGAATAATGCCCACTAATAGGAATTTACCCATAAAGCTGAAATCTTTTTTAGTGGTGGTTGCAATGCCAGCTAACGTTAAAAAGATAATACCCGTACCGCCTGCAGCCAAGCCGACAATTTGGCCGCCATTACTTAAATGCAGCGTGTGCTGCAAAATTGGGCCTAACATCAAACCTAAAACAAACGTTAAACCTAACAACAGTACGATACCTAAACTGCTGTTACGATTCGCTGAAATTGCCGCAAACATTCCGTATATCACAGCGATTGCGCCAATTGCAAATATGAATGGATGTTGTTGTGCGAACACGAAATTCATGCTCATGCCGATGAACGCACCAATGACGGTTGGAATAAGCGTTAAGCCTAATAGCGCATAAGTATTGCGCAAGACTTTATTCGTTACCTGCTGGGCTGATTCTGAACGACCTAATACTGGAGTATTGTCAAACATTGTTTGATTCCTTTAAATAATAAAAAGCTAATTAAAACTTTATTAAAACTACTATGATTAAGATAGCGACTTAGTGCATAAGTTTCAAGCATTTAATTGTTACAAAATATTTACACCTTAGCACTGTATAAAACTCAAGATACAAAATTAACTATTCCAAGACTAAGCAAATAACTCACCTTCTACTACACCAACTTTTGCCAGCTGATGCACTGCCTGCACAAACTCAGCATTTTCATGCAAAGCATCTAAACTTGGTGCATGCTTTTGCCCATGCATGCGCGCTAAGCGGCTCAAGCTTTGTGCAGAAATCGTCCATTTGAGATTTTCTAGTAACTCATCGGACATTGCGGGTTGATTGCACAATAATACCATATCGCAACCAGCGGTTAGGGCAGCCAATGCACGTGTGGTTACATCGCCCCCTGCGCTTGCGGCTTCCATACTTAAATCGTCACTAAAAATCACGCCGTTAAAGCCTAATCGCTCCCTAAGGATCTTTTGCAACCAACGTGATGAAAAACCTGCTGGTTTATCATCCACTTTAGGGTAAATCACGTGTGCAGGCATGATGGCCTGTATGCCATCGTCAATGAGCATTCTAAAAGGTTGCATATCATGCTGGGCAATGTCGTCAAACTCTCGGTCATCTACCGGCATGCTTACATGCGAATCCGCTACGACAAAACCATGCCCGGGAAAGTGTTTACCCACCGCGGGCATGCCGCCTTTTTTAAGTCCTTGCATGAGTGCAAAAGCTAAATCATTAATCGCTTGCGGATCTAAATGAAACGCGCGATCACCAATCACCAGACTATCGCCGTAATCCATATCCAATACCGGTGTAAAGCTAAAATCAATGCCATGCGCACGTAATTCTGCCGCTAAAATCCAACCAGCTTCCACAGCAAGCTCTTTGGCTTTTTTAGGATTTTTATCCCAAATTTTGCCAAACTCGCGCATCGGCGGAATTTTGGTAAAGCCTTCCCTAAACCGCTGGACCCGCCCACCTTCGTGATCTACCGCAATCAACAAAGGCGGTTGGCGAATCTCATGAATACTGGCGGTGAGCGCCTTTAACTGTGCATTATTCTCATAATTACGCTTAAATAAGATAACGCCTCCAACTAATGGATGTTGCAAACGGCGAATATCGTCGGCAGAAAGCTCCGTACCGACCACATCTAACATAATAGGACCTAATGACATGCTTGTTGACCTTTTGACTTCATTTATTTGTTTATTTTAACCATTTAATCAATTTTTTTAACATCCCATTTATTGCGCAAATAATCTCCACCGAGGTTAATCGCTAATATCAGGCTCATTAAACTTAACCCTACAATCAATACATAATGCGGCGCTACCAACATGTAGCGCACCGCATCTCTTAGCATCGCGCCCCATGAAGCATTAGGGCTTTGTATACCTAAGCCTAGAAATGACAAGCTAGCTTCAGCAATCATGACGCTGGCAAGGCTATAAGTCGCTTCAACCACTAAGATAGAAGCCAATAACGGCAGTATGTGGCGTAAAATCAACCGCGGCACACTTGCCCCTAATGATTCAGCCGCGTGTACATGCTGGCGATTGCGTAAACCTAAGGTTTGGCCTCTGGTTAATCTTGCATAACTCACCCAGCCGGTAAGGCATAAGGCCATGATTAAATTGCCTAAGCCTGGGCCTAATACAGCGGCAAAAGCAATCGCTAATAAAATACCCGGGAAAGCTAAAAAAATATCCGTTATCTGCATCAGCACCTGATCGACTTTACCACCGTAAAATCCTGCGATTAAACCAATAAATACGCCAGTGGTCACGGTAATGAATGTCACAACCATGGCAACGATGAACGACACTTCTACACCACGTAAAAGCCGCGCTAATATGCTTCGACCGAGGTCATCCGCACCTAGCAAGTATGCGGCACTTGGCGTAGTTAAAATTGCATTCAAATTAATTGCGTTGGGCGTTAATTGTAAAAATCGCCCTAGTATCACCGCAAGCAGCCAAAACCCTAAAATTGAAATCGCGAGTTTCTTCATAAAATAATAGTTAACTTAGCCAAAATTTACGCCTAACCAAACTTAACACGAGGATCAGCAAATCGATACAGCGTATCCGTTAACAAATTCACCAACACATAGCTCAAAGCGACAATCAGCACACAGGCCTGGGTGACAGGGTAATCGCGTTTTTCAATGCTCTCCACTAATAAGCGCCCGATCCCATCCCAACTAAAAATCGTTTCTGTAATCACGGTACCGGCCAACAGACTGCCCATTTGCAACCCGACAATTGTAATAATCGGCAACAAGGCAGCACGTAAGGCATGACCTAAAATCACATCAGGTTCGGTCAAGCCCTTGGCACGTGCCGTACGGATGTAATCATCATTCAATACCTCAAGCAAACTCGTACGCGTCATGCGCGTAAGTATCGCACTTAGGCCAAGGCCAAGCGTCATAGCAGGTAACACAATAGAGCCATTCGAATCCATGCCACTTACCGGCAGCCAGCCTAGCCACACCGCAAAAATCAGCATCAGCATTGGCCCTAGCCAAAAAGCCGGCATGGCAGATAATCGTACTGAAACGATAGTGACGACAAAATCTTGCCATCTATCGGCTTTAAGCGCGGCATAAATGCCTAATGGGATTCCGATGCTCAAACCAATTAACAATGACAATATCGCCAGTTTTAGCGTGGCTGGATAACGCGTTTTAATCAAGTCTACAATCGGCGTTTTTGTATGGATCGATTGACCAAAATCACCCTGCGCTAATTTACTTAGATAAGTACCAAATTGCCGGATGAGTGGCTGATCCAAGCCTAAGTCTGTACGTAATTGCGCACGGTCAGCCACACTTGCCGACTCCCCTAGCATAACTTCTACCGGGTCGCCAGGCACCAGATGAATCAAAAGAAAAGTGAGTAGTAATACACCGAAAATAACGGTAAAAAAACTAAATACTCTATTAAATGGAAACACGCAAATATCCTGATCTGTCATTCCGACGAAAGTCGGAATCTAGTGACGTTGGGCTTCAGCTTAAACCGCTCTAAGGCAAAGACGCAGGATTTCGACTTTCGTCGGAATGACATAGAAAGGGCAATTTGCTTATTCATTCTAAAATCAAAACTTGCGTACCAGCTTCAACTAAATCGTACAGGGCAATGATGTCGGCATTATGCATACGTATACAGCCATGCGAACCTATTTTGCCCATCTCCAGGCTATCAGGCACACCGTGAATATAAATGTAACGCTGCATCGTATCCACATTACCCAGCCTGTTTTTATTCACCTCGGTACCAGAAAGCCATAGAATACGGGTCAAAATCCAATCTCGATTGGGAAATTCCGCCATCAATTCTGGCGTGCAGATTTCGCCTGTAGGTCTACGTCCCACAAATACGGTATTCGGGGCGGCACCAGAGCCTATCTTTGCCCGAATGATGTGTTGCCCTAATGGCGTACAACCGCTGTCTTTTTCGCAGCCTGTACCATTAGCTGCCGTAGAGACGCTATATCTGGCTTTTACACCGCCGAAATTGTCAAATAACGTGAGGGTTTGATTTTGGATGGAGATT
>DASQFK010000250.1:0-10628 GCA_035633175.1 Methylotenera sp. | reverse complement strand
TTTAAGTAGAGCAGAGCCAGCCATTACATTACAGATCTTTTTAGCAGGGCAACCCATGTTGATGTCAATAATCTGCGCGCCGTTGTCCACATTATGTCGTGCCGCCTCCGCCATCATTTTTGGGTCTGCACCTGCAATTTGCACAGAGATAGGATCAACTTCGCCTTTATGATTTGCACGACGTAGCGTTTTTTCGCTACCGTAAAGTAGCGAATTTGACGTGACCATTTCACTCACAGCCAAACCCGCGCCCATCTTTTTGCAAAGCTGACGGAAAGGCCTGTCTGTAACGCCCGCCATGGGGGCGACAATCAGGTTGTTTTTTAAAATGTGTGAGCCGATTTGCACTTGTTTTTTTAACTTAAGATTAAGTTTCTATTATTAACGCCGAGTTGCCTATTTTATACGCAAATGGCATGTCAGAAAACTTAAATCTCAGCATAATTTGTAGATAGATGCATGATTCAAGTGTATTCCGTGTAAAAAGCCATTTACAACCTATTTACTACATTTGGTCACCCAGGGTTAACTCGTCAAGTTCTGAAATCAGCCAATTGCAGTAATATGCCAATTAAGGAGGTTAGGCTTTCTTAACGAATTCAGATTTTAGCTTCATCGCGCCAATACCATCAATTTTGCAATCAATGTCGTGGTCTCCGTCTACAAGGCGAATGTTTTTAACCTTGGTGCCGACTTTCACTACTAAAGAAGAGCCCTTCACTTTAAGGTCCTTAATGACGGTGATAGTATCGCCGTCCTGCAGTATATTGCCATTCGCATCTCGGATTACTTTGGCTTCTTCAGCGCTGGCTGCGTTAGTATCATTGCTCCACTCATGCGCACACTCAGGGCAAATATACATATTGCTATCCTCATAAGTATATTCAGAATTGCATTGGGGGCATTTAGGTAAATTATTCATACATACTTCCTTAAATTAAGATGTTAAAAGAATCATCTTTTTTGAATCAGAAAAACAAAACCATCTTCGCTTTTAGATTCACTTATCAACTTGTATGGATTCCTGGCGCATCATCCATACTGGGGTGTAATCGGTTGGGTGGCGCAATAATGCGCGTAAAAAGGTGTCATTTACAAGAGGTTTAATGATTACTGTTATATCCAAAATTTCTGATTTATTACTTCAAATTGTGCGAATGAATTTGTGCGCTGATATTTAGACGACCAATTTCTGATTGCGTCAATGGCCGCGTTTTACCTGCTACTAATATTGGGATTGGAGATAGACCTGTTTCATTTTCAAAATTGCGTAGTGCACGAATAATTTCAACAGGATTTTCTCTTTGCATATCTATTGATACAACAACGCAACGGTAACGGGTTGATTTAATTGCATGCAATGCATCGGTACAGGTGTGGCAATATTCTGCTGTTAGATTTCTAACAGCCATAAACGCATCGATATCAAAGACTTGATTTTGACTATCCTGTATAACTAGCGCCTTATTTGTCATCAAAATCCTTCATTCTGAGAGTTGATGTCATCTATGTTTGTTAACACATTTTCTTTACCAATTTTCCCAATCAATCCCGCTACTTTTAGCTTTTCAAGAACATTGGGTCTTGCCTCGCTTAACACCAATCGAGTGTGATGTCGCTTGCAGGCATCCAATAAATCCCAAAGTGATTGCATGCCTGTGGCATCGATGAACGGCACCCTACCTAGCCGTAATACCAGCATATCGGCATGCTTATGCGCGCTTTCTAGCGCACTCTCTAAATGCTGTGCCGCACCAAAGAAAAAAGGTCCTTCCATACTAAATATCACCGTGTTTGGGGGGAGTTTGAGATCAACATTGCCCGTTTCTGCAATGAGCTCTTCATGTACTTGTTCCTCAACGACAACTGTTTCTGCCATACGCTTCATAAAAAGTAAGCAAGCTAGAAGCACGCCAATATTGACGGCAATCACCAGATCGCCAAACACTGTGAGCAGGAACGTGATGAGCAGTACCGCTATATCTGACTTTGGTGCGGTAAACACCATGTGAGAAAAACGATGCAACTCACTCATGTTATAAGCCACCACGAACAAAATAGCCGATAGTGCACATAGCGGGATATGTGCTGCTAAAGGTGCAAGGACTAATACGATAATGAGTAGTGTGACTACGTGGACTAACCCCGCCAGTGGGCTAGTACCGCCATTGCGGATGTTCGTTGCAGTGCGAGCGATGGCGCCAGTAGAAGCAAAACCGCCAAACAGTGGTGAAAAGATGTTGGCTATGCCTTGGCCAACCAACTCTTGGTTAGAATCGTGCTTAGTGCCTGTCATGCCATCAGCGACTACTGCTGATAATAAAGATTCGATGGCACCTAAAAGCGCGATTGTGAATGCAGGACCAATCAACTTCAACACTTCAGAAAATGTCATTGCGGGCATTTGAAAATGTGGCAAGCTTTGTGGAATGCCGCCGAATGCATTACCTATCGTGGCTACGTTGTCAAACTGAAAATACCACTGCAGTATTGTTGCAACCACCATCGCTACTAGCGGTGATGGGATGCGCTTAAAGACTTTTGGTGACAATAAAAGCACTGCCAGCGTTGATAATGCAAGGGCAGTGGTTTCAATGCTCAAGCTAGGTAGTGCTTGTATCAAATGCCAGAATTTCTCATGAAAATGCTCAGCAGATACTGGACTAATGCCGAAAAAGTCTTTCCACTGCCCAACAAATATAATTACACCAATCCCACTGGTGAAACCAACAATTACAGGGTCGGGTATATATTTAATGACGCCGCCTAATTTAGTAAGGCCCATCAACATCAACATGACTCCCGCCATCAAGGTCGCCACTTGTAATCCTTGAATGCCATATTTAGCAGTGATGCCCGCCAATATCACGATAAACGCACCCGTTGGCCCAGAGATTTGAAACCTGCTGCCACCTAATAAAGAAGTGAGTCCTCCAGCTACAATTGCTGTGTATAGTCCTTGTTCAGGTTTTGCCCCAGAAGCAATAGCAAAGGCCATTGCCAATGGCAGTGCTACAACACCAACAATCACGCCAGCCAATATATTGTTTAGCCAATGTTTCTTGGATAGTAGTCCAGCTCGTTTGGCCTCTAGTATTGCAATCATATAAAAAATTAGGTTTGCTGTTTAATGTTAATTATATTAACATATGATTAACATTTAATGAAATTAAAAAGCATCTATGGAAAACCGAACTGCACGACTTACGCTCCTTATTGACCCCACAAAGAAACAAATCTTTGAAGAAATCTGCGCTCGGCGTGACATTACTTCATCACAAGTCATACGTCAGATGATTAGAGCGTATGTGCAGCAATATGGTACCCCCGAGCAGTTAGCTCGTATACCTATCAATGAGTAAATCAAAAATATGAGACAACCTATTGTCCTGGATTCAATCCGGGAAACTGACTATCTTAAACTTATCAAGCTTTGGGAAACTTCTGGAAACATTGAGGTAAGACAAACCGACACGCCTGAAGTGTTAGCGAGGTTTTTGTATAGAAACCCAACATGCAGTTATGCTGCTTATGCAGGCACTAGATTGATAGGGGCTGTTCTTGCTGGTCATGATGGATGGCGCGGTTATCTCTATCACATGGCAATTAAGCCAGACTATCGTGAACGTGGTATCGGCACCAGATTAGTGAGTGCAGCGATTAGTGCTATTAAGTGTGAAGATATTCAAAAGATACATTGCTTGGTTAAACGCGATAATTTGATTGCCCAGCAATTTTGGGAAGCTTGTGGATTTGAATTAAGAGAGGATGTATTTGACTATGCTTTGCGGTACAAAACATCTTGAAAATTAATACGGTGATGTAATTACGCGCTAAAGCAACACTTGGCGAGTTTCTGCTAGAAATTGATGGATTTGCTGTTCGATTTTTGGATCAATCATTTCAACAGGCTTCTTTCCATTCGGACACGGTAGGCTTGATGTAGTGCCAAACAAACGACAAATTAAAGGGCGATCACCATACACTTCACAGCCATTTTTGCCAAGATATGGACAACTATACTGCGCAAGCGCAGCGTTATGTTCAGCCTCTGTTTTAATGGGGAGTCTTGCCACCTCTTCAGCAGAGGCGGTAACAGGTCCGCAGCAGTCATGGCACCCAGGCACGCACTCAAACGCAGGAATGTGTTTTCGGTAAAAGCGAACTATTTGACTATTTTTAGTCAATTTACCGCTTTGTATTTATGTTTAATTTAACCATCATTAGATTTTATCACGACTGAAATATGACTAACGCTACTACTCGACTAAAAAGCTTTATCGAACAATTTAATAAGGCATCTACAAAGAAATCACAGGACGACCCCTTTGTTTTTGATGAAGACGCAACGCGTTCTTTGCATTTTGATGTGCACAACATACAAAGTGTGATGCTTAAATCCGACACAGAATCGCTCGTGTTAAGTTATACGCGTACAATGATGGGATTCTTGCTATTTAAGCCAGAGCCAGAACGTATCGCCATGATAGGCCTGGGTGGTGGATCACTGGCGAAGTACTGTGCAAAATATCTTCCTGACGCTCATTTCACCGCGGTAGAGATTAATCCTAATGTCATTGCAATACGTGACAAATTTCATATACCCGTAGACAGCGGAAAATTCAGCATTCTGCAAGCGGATGGTGCCGATTATGTAGCAAATAAAATAGATAAAGTGGACGTGCTGCTTGTTGATGGTTTTGACGAAAACGGACAGCCAGCAAAACTCTGTAGTGCGGGTTTTTATGACAACTGTTACGCCAAGCTAAACGAAGGCGGCGTAATGGTGGTGAACTTACATGGAAGTAATATTAAATTTGGCACGTTTACCTCTCGCATACGAGATAGTTTTGATGACAAAGTAGTGGTAGTGGATTGTGAAGTCGATAGTAATAAAATTGCCTTTGCATACAAAGGTAAGGACTTCCCAGTAACAAATGAGACGCTTATTGAGAGAATTAACATCCTAGGCCCCAAACACCCGATTGCACTACATACAACAGCACAAAAAATACAACAACGGCTAAATACCCATATCAGACATTCTGAATGGGAGCATGTGGCTAGGAATGCGTTTTGAAACAGAAGCGTTCAACAGTCAAATCAAAAATTACGCCATCTAGCTTAGAAAATAAGATTGCGTCTAAAATATTCGTCATTAAGTCTTTCTGTGAGTTGCAGTTATCTATATGAAAGAAACGGTCAGTCAACCTTTAGCTTGATGACGCTCAATTAATTCAGCGCTTGCCAAGCCATTTGATGCGCGTCTAAATAAGCCTGTATTTCGCGCATTGCCATTTCGCAGTTTTCAAGGTCGCCTTTAAGCCCAAGCTCAATCGATTTACCAGGATTTAATCTATCAGTACTTAAGCTGGGCAAGCTGAACAGCTTAAGTGACTGATATTTTAGTAAAATACTATTCATTAAATCAATCAGTTGGCTTTCGCCTACCTCAAATACTTTAATTGAAACTTCGGCGATAGTTTGTGTGTGAAATAAGTGGCTGTAATGCGTATCTAATACCCACTCCATCATCGGCCAAGCCATTTGTGGAAAGCCTGGCAAGAAATAATGCGTATGTGCATTGTTTGGCAGCCCGATAGAAAACCCTGCAACTCGATTGACAGGGTTAGGTATCAGCGCCGCACCTTGTGGAAAATCTGCCATCAGAACACGTTTAGGGTAAGCGCCTTCACCAAACTGTGCTTCAATTTCCGCCACAGCACCAGCGTGTCGCTCCATCGGTACACTTAATGCATCCGCAACGGCTTGTCGCGTAAAGTCATCAGGCGTTGCACCAATGCCACCAAAGCTAAATACAATGTCTTTTGTAGCAAAACTATTTTTAAAACTGGCTGTTAATCGTGCAGGGTCGTCGCCTAAGTATTGCGCCCAAGCAAGCGTTAGTCCGCGCGATTTAAGTATTTGAATGGCCTGCGTGAGATGCTTATCCTCTCTTTTACCGGAGAGGATTTCATCACCGATGATATAGATGCCGAATTGTAGAAGGTCAGGCATTAATGCGCACTTTCCCAATTATTACCCACACCGACTTCAGCTAATAATGGCACATCCAGTTTCGCCACATTTTGCATGAGTTGCGGTAGGGTGAATTTAACTAATTCCAATTCGCTATCAGGCACTTCCAGCACCAATTCATCGTGTACTTGCATGATGAGCATGGTCTGTAGTTTTTCTTCTTTTAACCATTTGTCCACGGCAATCATAGCAAGCTTGATCAGGTCGGCGGCAGTGCCTTGCATAGGTGCATTAATAGCCGCACGTTCAGCGCCTGCGCGACGCATACCGTTAGCACTATTGATTTCAGGCACCCATAATCTGCGGCCAAAGTAGGTTTCGACATAACCATTTTGTTTGGCAATCTCGCGCGTGTTTTGCATGTATTCGCGTACTCCGGTGTAGCGTGCAAAATAGCGTTCGATATAACTTTGTGCTGCGCTGCGCTCAATATTCAGATTTTGCGCAAGTCCAAAAGCACTCATGCCGTAAATGAGGCCAAAGTTGATGACTTTAGCGTAGCGGCGCTGTTCGTTATCGACGGCTTCACGTTCCACGCCGAACACTTCGGCAGCGGTATGACGGTGAATATCTTCATTGTTCGCAAATGCTTGCAGCATGCCTGCATCTTGTGACAGATGCGCCATGATGCGCAGCTCAATTTGTGAATAGTCGGCGGAAACGATATGGCTGCCAGCTGGCGCAATAAAGGCTTCGCGTATACGGCGACCTTCTATGCTTTTAACGGGTATGTTTTGCAAATTAGGATCCGAACTTGCTAATCTGCCTGTGATGGCTACTGCCTGGTTATAGCTGGTATGCACTCGACCGGTCTGTGCATTGATCATGCGCGGTAATTTATCGGTATAGGTGGATTTTAATTTCGCGAGGCCCCGATAATCCAATAACACTTTAGGCAGTGGATGGTCTAGCGCGAGCTCCTGCAAAACGTCTTCATCAGTTGAAGGCGCACCACTAGGTGTTTTCTTGGTGGGTTTAATGCCAAGCTTGCCAAAAAGAATCTCCTGCAGTTGTTTGGGCGAGCCTAAGTTAAAAGGCTGTCCTGCGAGTTCAAACGCTTGATTCTCTAGCGTGATTAACTTCATTCCAATTTCATTGCTCTGGGCATTGAGCATATCTCGGTCGATGAGTACGCCGTTGCGCTCAATCGTGAATAAAATCTGCGAACTTGGCATTTCAATGTGGCTGTAGATGAAATCTAATTTTGCATCAGTTGCAATCTGGGGGTACATGGCTTCATGCAGTTGCAGCGTGATATCCGCATCTTCAGCAGCATATTCACTAGCGACTTCCACGGTCACTTGGTTAAAGCTGACTTGCTTGGCGCCTTTGCCAGCGACTTCTTCAAACGAGATGGTTTTGATCCCTAAATGGCGCTCAGCTAAGGCGTCCATGCCATGCGATTTGTGTGATTCAAACACATAAGATTGCAATAGGGTGTCGTGCGCAATACCGTTTAAAGCAATGCCATGATTGGCTAATATGTGTTGGTCATATTTTAGATTCTGACCTACTTTCTTGATTTCTGGATTTTCTAAGACTGGTTTAATTTTTGCTAATGCTTCATTAAAATCTAGTTGTTCAGGCGCATCAAAATAGTCATGCATTAACGGTAAATAAGCGCCACTACCAGCTTCTACACTAAATGATAGACCAACGATTTTTGCTGTCATTGGTTCAAGAGAAGTGGTTTCAGTATCTACGCAAATGAGCGGTGCTGTTTGTAATTTAGCCAGCCAAATATCTAATTGTTCGTGGGTTAATATCGTTTCGTAGTTGCGGGTGGTAATGGGTTGGTATTGGATTTTATCTGCAATTTCTTTTTTCGGAACAGATGTGACACTGACTTTGACTGTAGTAGGAGGGGCATCAAATAAGCCACCTGTTTCACCGGTTGCAAGTTCAAGGGTCGCTGCTTGATGTTCAACTTTTGGCGCTGCGTCCAATTCGCGTCGCCAAGTCCGGAAATTGAATCGCTCATATAAGTCAACTAGCTTGGTTTTATCTTGCGTTTGCGGCAATAAGTTTTCAAAGCTTTCAGGCATGCCTTCATGCAACTCTAGCTCACAGCGAATGGTAATCAGTTCTCGACCAGTGGGCAGCCAAGGGAGCGCTTTACGGAGGTTTTCACCCACCACGCCGCCGATTTTATCTGCATTGGCTATAATGTTATCCAGCGTACCGTATTCATTGAGCCATTTCACCGCTGTTTTTGGTCCTACTTTTTCTACGCCAGGTACGTTATCAACTGTGTCACCTATTAAGGTTAAGTAATCCACGATGCGTTCAGGTTTCAAGCCGAACTTGGCCTCCACACCTGCAATATCCAGAACTTCGTCACCTTTTCTAAAGGCATTTGGCATGGTGTTAATCACCGTCACATGCTCATTGACCAGTTGTGCGATATCTTTATCGCCGGTGGAGATAATGACCCGTACCCCTTGCGCTTTGGCCTGCTTTGCCAATGCGCCAATCACGTCATCCGCCTCTACGTTATCCACCATCAATAAGGGCCAACCCATGGCTTTGATGGCTGCATGCAGGGGCTCTACCTGGCTGCGCAAATCATCTGGCATACTTGCGCGATTGGCTTTATATTCTGGATAAATATCATCACGGAAGGTTTTACCTTTGGCATCAAAGATGCACGCGCTATAATCAGAAGCATAATCTTTGTGTAATTTACGCAGCATACTTAGTACACCGTAAATTGCACCTGTAGGTTCATTCTCTTTATTGCGCAAATCAGGCAAAGCGTGAAATGCACGGTAAAGATAAGAAGAACCGTCTACCAGTAAAAGAGTTTTCATATGAATTTAGGATGCTTTAAATGACTATAAAAAAATTACCTACCATAATTAAACCGCCCTTACCAAATCACAACCCGGCGAATCAAGAAGCATGGCATGCGTTTGAGATTATGGCAGAATTTGTAGACGCAACCGAGCGCTTAAAACAAATTACGCCAGCTGTATCTATTTTCGGCAGTGCACGTACACCGGAGGATCACCCTTATTATAAATTGACTGAAGAAGTCGCACGTCTTCTAAGTGACGCGGGTTTCAGTGTGATTTCTGGCGGGGGTCCGGGCATCATGGAGGCAGCCAATAAAGGTGCATTTGCTGGGAAAGCACCCAGCGTGGGCTTAAATATTGAACTGCCGTTAGAGCAAGCTGGTAACGAGTATCAGGATATCAGTATCAATTTTAAGCACTTCTTTATGCGGAAGGTTATGTTTGTTAAATATGCCAGCGCTTATATCGTGATGCCAGGTGGTTTTGGTACTTTAGATGAATTGAGCGAAGCCTTAACGCTGGTGCAAACTGGCAAGACACTCAACATCCCAATTATCTTAGTCTGTGAGCCATTTTGGCGCGGGTTGATTGATTGGTTCAAAACGACTTTAGTGAATGAAAATATGATCACAACCTTTGATTTGGATATGATTCAAATCATTGATAATCCGGCTGACATCGTAGAAGCGATATTCAAACATTATGAAACACGCGGATTCAAGCTATCTGCGGCGGAAGAGCAAGTTCAGCTTTATTTATAATGAATGACGTAATGCTGCGTGTAATTTGATAAAATCAATCATGAGTTTAAGATATTTCACTTAAATCTTGTGGAATGGAATATTCAATAATGGAATGCTTATATTAGGATTTAAGGCATATGCGTAAAAACTATAAAAATTCAGGGTTGCTACTAATCAATCTAGTACTCAGTTTGGTATTTGCGACAGTGGCTTTAAATGCTTCAGCAGCAGAAACGGCAGTGAAGAAGCCATCGTCAAAGACACCCGCAGCTAAAGTCCCAGCAGACTTACAACCCCTCGAAGAGGTTCCGCCTCCGCCCATGGCCGATGATGGCGCTCTAACGGATGAGCCGCAGGTCACCATTGTGAAAAAAAGCGGTGAAACGATCGAAGAGTATCGTATCAATGGGCAGCTTTACATGATCAAAGTAACGCCAGCACATGGCGTACCTTATTACATGCATAAAGAAGATCAAGACGGCGGCTGGCTGATGGACGGCCCGACCCAGCCGTTAAGTATTCCAAAATGGACACTCTTTAGATTCTAATTACCTCTTGAAGTGCTTTTAACGTACTGTTTTTAATTAAACATTACACCGATTTATTTAACCCTAATTTCGCAATCTATCATTTATGTCTGTATTTACCTCCGTAAGTTTTCAAGAGTTACAAATTTGGCTGCAAGATTACGATATAGGTGAATTGGTTGAGTTAAAGGGTATTTCATCTGGCATTACTAATACTAATTATTTTGTAACTACCAGTCAGAATAAATACGTTCTTACATTGTTTGAGCAAAACTCGATAGAAGAACTGCCATACTTTATTGATCTGATGAGCCATCTCGCATCACACGGCGTGCCTTGCCCTTGGCCAATAAAAGATAAAAAAGGCGCAAGTTTGCATATGCTGAATGGTAAGCCTGCTGCATTAGTAAGCTGCCTCGCTGGGCAAGATATTGAAGATCCGAGTGTCGATCAGTGTGCGGAAGTAGGAAAAGTACTGGCAAAGATGCATGTCGCTGGCCAATCGTTTGAGGCTAAGTTTCCGC